>NZ_JBHXRA010000005.1:0-347318 GCF_042717045.1 Nocardia sp. NPDC058633 | reverse complement strand
CCGGGGTGGTCGACGGGTTCTCGGTGGTCGCCGGGGTAGTCGACGGGTCTTGGGTGGTCGACGGTGTGCCACCTGTGGACGTGTCACCCTTCGACGTATCTTTTGTCTGGGGCTGCTCGGTCGTCACGGGCGTCTGTGGCTTACCGGAATCCTGAGGCATCGGGTACGCGGCAGTGTCGAGCCCATTCAAGGCTTCAACAAGCACGCCGTAGACTCGGCGCACCTCGGTATCGACTTCCTTGCAGAGCTGAACGAATTTATCGTATGTCGCGTGTACGTGAGGTAGGAAAACCTCGACCAACCACTCCTTCGCCTTCTGGCCCAACTCAGAATAAGAGTCCTGCGCCACCAATCGTATGTAATCATCGATCGCTTCGCGCCCCACCCCGCTGCCGTTCTGTTGCGGGATGTCCGGTGTATTCGGAGACCAAAATCCCTGGACCGTAACGGCTTTATGTCGCACAGCAGTGCGCAGTGCGGTCGAAACGTAGCTGAGCTCCAGCGATATTGTCGCGGCTTCGATGCGATCTTGCTCGGCACGGATAATCTGCGCATTGAGCATATTGGACGCGGAGTCGCCTGCTTGCCCTTGCCAAATCGTCGGCAGAGCCGAGAGTTGCCGCCGCTGTTCATCGATCTCGCCAGGCAATTTGGCCATCACCTTGGACAACCCTGCAGACATTCGGTCTATGGCGGCGATATCCATGCCACGTTCGGTGTCATATTCCGCGTAGATCAACTTGTCCAAGTCGGCGCCTACGAGCTCTGCTCTACCCGCCGTTGATTTCGTTACAGCAAGCGCCCTCTCGTAACGTGGCAAGTACTCGGAAAAGTACTGCAAACCCTCCGCTCCGAGATCGAGTATCTCGTCAGCACTACCACTGGTAGGAATATTCGGCCACGTCGGAGAGTCAGCCATGGAAACCCCCTCCGAATACAACAGAATGTTTCGGCGGCGTCGCACACATCAAAGGTTCACCCCAGCGGCGGTGATCTTCTTGACATTGGCATCGTCTACCGTCGCATAAGTATCCGCACTGGTGCCGTACTGAATGCCCGTCTTGTCGATCGCGGTCTGCCAGTTCTTCAACCAGGTCTCGACCTTCCCGATCACTCCCCCGACCTTGGCCCCCTCGGCGCCGTAGTTCCGACCAGCTTGCGCGGCTGTGAAGGACCAGCCCTTGATGTCGGCGGTGTACGTCCCGATGTCGGCCGCCGACGCCTTCAAGTTCGAGGCAGCCTTGCGCAGAGCCGTCGGATCGACCGTAACTTGATCGCCCACTTCCCCCTCCTTCTGGTCAAGCGCCGACCGGCGCACTACTCCCTTGGACGCGCCACGACCGGGATCGGTTCCACGATCACACGACGAATGCCGCTGCGATCGGATTCGATCACAGCGGCACCCTCGTGCGCTACTTCTCCAGATTCCCCTGATCGGTCCGCCGCCACTCCGAGGTCCCGTCGGGATGACGGTGGTACTCCCAGGCGGCGTAGTCGCCGTCTTCCTCGACGACGGTGACGTGGTCGGCCAGACCGTCGTGGTCGTAGTCGGACCAGATGCTGGTCGAGTCGGCGTCGCCGGTGGAGAGCGAGTCGACCACGCCGTCGTGATCGAGGTCGAGGGATGGATTGTTCAGTTCGACGGGGCCGAGGCCGCCCAGGGATGAGTGGGCGTCGATGTCGGGTAGCCCGAGGCCGGGGAACTCGCCTGAGGTGACCATGACTGCTCCTCCAACGGAAAACTCGCGGATGACGACGTGGCGGGGTTGGCCACCATCTTGTCATCCGCGAGCGGGAGCGGCGGGGTTCGGGGCTACTTCTGGGGGATGAGGATCCACATCGCCAGGTAGATCAGGAACTGCGGGCCGGGGAGCAGGCAGGAGGCGACGAAGACCAGGCGGACGACGTTGGGGTTCCAGCCGTAACGTTCGGCGAGGCCACCGCAGACGCCTGCGATCCACTTGTTGCTGGTCGAACGGGTGAGGCGGCGGGCGGGGGCGGTCATGGTGTTGCCTTCCTGTGGAGCGGTGATATCTCCACTGTGCCGCCGGAGCACCCTCACCCGCATCGGTCCACAGACCCATTCACACCCTGATTTCGCAGGGCCCCGACCTCAGGGTCAGACCCCGAGACGGGCACAATTGTCGCGGTGAGCACGACATTGCACGCCAGCGGCCTGTCCGCGGGGCACGCCGAACGAACCCTGTTCGCCGACCTCGATTTCACTCTCGCCCCCGGCGATGTGATCGGACTGGTCGGGGTGAACGGCGCGGGCAAGTCGACGCTGCTGCGGATGCTGGCCGAGCGCGACCCGGGCGAGGGCACCATCGCGCTGAGTCCGCCCGACGCGACCGTCGGCTACCTGACGCAGGAGCCGGAGCGTATCGAGGGCGAGACGGTGCTCGAATTCCTGTCGCGCCGAACCGGAGTCGCGCACGCCCAGCGGGTGATGGACGCGGCGGCCGAACGCCTCGGCGACGGCGGCGACGACGACTACTCACCCGCGTTGGAACATTGGCTGGCATTGGGCGGCGCGGATCTCGATCAGCGCGCCGAAGAGGTCGCCGCGGACCTGGGACTGACCAACGGCTTGGCCAGTGGCCTCGATACCCCGATGACGGGCCTGTCCGGCGGCCAGGCGGCACGCGCGGGGCTGGCGTCGGTGTTGTTGTCGCGCTTCGACATTCTGCTGCTCGACGAGCCGACCAACGACCTCGATCTCGACGGCCTCGACCGGCTGGAACGGTTCGTCACCGGTGTGCGGGTACCGCTCATGGTGATCAGCCACGATCGAGAGTTCCTGGCGCGCACCGTCAACAGCGTCCTCGAACTCGATCTGGCTCAGCAGCAAACGGGCTTCTACGATGGCGGCTACGACGCCTACCTCGCCGAACGCGAGATCGCCCGCAAGCACGCCCGGGAGGCCTACGACGAATTCGCCGACACCAAGGCGGGTTTGGAGACGCGCGCACAGATGCAGCGCAACTGGCTCGAACACGGCGTGCGCAATGCCCGCCGCAAGGGCAAGAACGACTCCGACAAGATGGGCCGCAAAACCCGCGCGGAATCCACCGAGAAGCAGGCCGCCAAGGCCCGTCAGACCCAGCGCCGCATCGAACGCCTCGACGTGGTCGACGAGCCGCGCAAGGAATGGGAACTGCGGATGGAGATCGCGACCGCGCCCCGCAGCGGCGCGGTGGTCGCGACCGCCAACAACGCCACCCTCGCGCGCGGCGAGTTCACCCTCGGCCCCATCACCACCCAGATCGACTGGGCCGACCGGATCGTGCTCACCGGTGCCAACGGCTCGGGCAAGTCGACCCTGCTCGGACTGCTGCTCGGCAAGATCACGCCCGATTCCGGTTCGGCCGCACTGGGTTCCGGTGTCGAGATCGGTGAGGTCGACCAGGCCCGTGGGCTGTTCCGGGGCCACGACGCGCTGGCCGACACCTTCGCCGCGGCGATGCCCGACTGGCCCGACGCCGAGGTACGCACACTGCTGGCCAAGTTCGGCCTGCGCGGCCCGCACGTGACCCGCGCCTGCGACACCCTCTCGCCCGGCGAACGCACCCGCGCGGCGCTGGCCCTGCTCCAGGCGCGCGGGGTGAACCTGCTCGTCCTCGACGAACCGACCAACCACCTCGACCTGCCCGCGATCGAACAGCTCGAGCAAGCCGTCGAATCCTTCACCGGCACTTTGATTCTGGTGACACACGATCGCCGGATGCTGGATTCTGTGCGCGCGACCCGCCGTTGGCACATGTCCGGCGGGCTACTCACCGAGGAATAGGCGCATGGACTACACATTGGGCATCGATACCCGCATCACCCTGCTCATCACCGGGTTCGTCTTCCTGAGCGCATTGTTGCTCGGAGTCTGGAAATACCACGGCATCCGGGTCGACGGCGCGGCACACGTCTATGTCGACATCGCCCACCGCGCCGCGCTGATGTACTCCTTCTCGGGCATCCTGCTCGCGGTGTTCACCGAGCTCAGCGCCTGGCCGACGGCCGTCAACCTGACCGCCGACCTGATCGTGCTCGCGTTCTTCGTCGGCGCGATCGCCAGTTATGCCCGCCACGGGCTGGCCCGTGACACCACCAACCAGTTCGACGGGCAGATCTCCGCGGGACTGCGGCTGTCGATGTACGGGCTGATCGCGGGCGAGATCGGTGGGTTCGCCGTCCTGTTCAGCGGTTTCCTGGTCGGTCAGTTCTGATCAGAACGACTGCACCGCAACAGTTTCGCCGGCACCGAACAGGTCGACCTCGGAACCGAGTTTCGCCCCGATCAGGCCGACGACGACGGTGACGCCGAGTACGGCGATCACCGCGATGAACGAACGCGAACGTGGCACCCGCGCCGCCGCGAACGGCCGGGTCTGGGCTAGCGGCTCATAGGCGGACTGGCCGTAGCCTTCGTCCCGGATCGGCACGGTGTGCGAATACCCTTGCGGCACTTCCCGGCATCCCGGTCGTCCACAGGCACCGCCACAGCGGTGCGGCTGGTCGGCCTCGCCGTACTCGTACGGGTACTGATCCTGATAGCTACGGGCAGGCGGCGGCGGCACCATGTCAGCCCCCTTCGAATCGTGACTGCGCGCCGAAACAACCGCCTGCGCCGAGCAGCACACACGCGCCAGGGGGCACACAGGTCCTGATGGCGTATCCCGATACTAGTGGCGACCAGTGGAACACGCCACAGATCCCGATCACCGCGACTAGACCGCGGCGACCCGCTTGGCCAGATCGTCGGCGAGCTGACGTGCCTGCGCCGGATCGGTGGCCTCCACCATCACCCGCACCAACTGTTCGGTCCCGCTGGGCCGCAACAGAACCCGTCCGGTCTCCCCCAGGATCCGTTCCGCTTCGGCGACAGCCTCACGCACCTCCGACGCCGCCGCGACGGCGGCCTTGTCGGACACCGCGACATTCACCAGTACCTGCGGCACCGTGGTCATCACCGAGGCGAGCGAGGCCAACGTGCGCCGGGTCTGTGCCATCCGCGCCATCAATCGTAGGCCGGTGAGCACCCCGTCACCGGTGGTGCCGAACCGCGGGAACACCACGTGCCCGGACTGTTCGCCGCCCAGGCTGTACCCGCCGCGCCGCAACTCCTCGAGCACGTACCGATCGCCGACAGCGGCGGTGATCACGGTGATCTCGGCGGCGCGCATCGCGATGTGCAGGCCGAGGTTGCTCATCACGGTGGCAACGAGCGTGTTGTCGACGAGCTCGCCCGCCTCGCGCATCGCCAGCGCGAGCACAGCCATGATCGCGTCACCGTCGACGATCTCGCCCGCCGCGTCCACCGCGAGGCAACGATCGGCGTCACCGTCGAGCGCGATGCCCAGGTCGGCGCCGTGTTCGAGGACCGCGCGGCGCACCGTGTCCAGATGCGTGGAACCGCAACCATCATTGATGTTGAGCCCGTTGGGTTCGGCGTTGATCGCGATCACCCTCGCACCGGCCTCGCGATATACCTGCGGCGCCACCTCGGCGCCCGCGCCGTGAGCGCAGTCGACAACGACGGTCAGCGCGGACAGATCTTGCCCGGTGGATTCGAGCAGATGCTCGACATAGCGTTCATGGGTGCCTTCGACGGTGTAGTCACCACGCACCCGGCCGATACCCGCGCCGGTCGGGCGCACGGTCACGCCTTCGGCGACCAGGGCTTCGATCCGAGCTTCGATCACGTCGTCGAGCTTGTGCCCGCCCGCGGCGAAGATCTTGATCCCGTTGTCGGGCATGGGATTGTGCGAGGCGGAGATCATCACGCCGAAGCACGCGTCGTACAGGCCGGTCAGATAGGCCACGGCCGGAGTGGGCAGCACGCCCACCGAGAGGACATCGACGCCGACGGAGGTCAGGCCCGCGGTCACCGCGGCCTCGAGCATCTCGCCGCTGGCACGCGGATCGCGACCGAGCACCGCGACCGGGCGCTTCTTGCCGCGCGAGAGCACCTGCGCTGCCGCGGCGGCGACGCGCATCGCCAGTTCCGGGCTCAGCGACTCGTTGGCGAGCCCACGAACACCATCTGTGCCGAACAGCCGTCCCATACAACCCTCTACCCGTAGTCGATTCCCCAGATACAGCACGAGAGCAGGCGACCAGCCGTGCTGGAAGCCTGCTCTCGCACACGTGCTCCGCCGACCGTACCGTCTCGACCAAGTTAAGCGAAGACGGCGGCCGGCAGACCGTAAATCAGCGCTTCGAGTACTGAGGCGCCTTACGGGCCTTCTTCAGGCCGTACTTCTTACGCTCGGTGGCACGCGGGTCACGCGTCAGGAAGCCGGCACGCTTGAGGGCGGGACGGTCGTCCGGGGTGACCACGATCAGCGCGCGGGCGATAGCCAGACGCAGGGCGCCTGCCTGACCCGACGGGCCGCCACCGACCAGGCGAGCGTAGATGTCGAAGTTCTCGACACGCTCGACCAGAACCAGCGGGGACTTCACGAGCTGCTGGTGCACCTTGTTCGGGAAGTAATCCTCGATGGTGCGGCCGTTGAGCTCGAAGTTGCCCGAACCGGGCACCATGCGAACGCGAACGACGGCTTCCTTACGACGGCCGACGGTCTGCACCGGGCGGTCGAGGGCGAGCGGCTCGAAAGCCAGCTCTTCTTCGACGTATTCGCCTTCGGCGTAGCCTTCACCGTCTTCGACGATCTCGACGATGACCTCTTCGGCCACATCGAACTCTTCGGCTGCGAACTCTTCAGGAGCGGTCACTGGGCCACCTGCTTGATCTCGAACGGAACCGGCTGCTGCGCGGCGTGGGGGTGGTTCGGGCCTGCGTAGACCTTCAGCTTGCCCGCGATCGCGTTACCCAGCTTGTTCTTCGGGATCATGCCCTTGACGGCCTTCTCCACGAGACGATCGGGACGGGTCGCCAACACCTCGCCGACAGTGCGCGACTTGAGGCCGCCCGGGTGTCCGCTGTGGTGGTGGATGAGCTTGTCGTTCTTCTTGTTGCCGGAGATGGCAACCTTTTCCGCGTTGATGATGATGACGAAGTCGCCACCATCGACGTGGGGTGCGTAGGTCGGCTTGCCCTTGCCGCGCAGCAGGCCAGCGGCCTGCACGGCGAGACGGCCGAGGACTACGTCAGTGGCGTCGATGACGTACCACTTGCGGGTGACGTCACCCGCCTTGGGGCTGTACGTAGGCACAGTGGATCCCTGTCTGTCGTCGGTGTTGCCGGCCCTGATGTGTGGATCGAGACTGCCCTGGCGGCCGGTGGAGACCCAGGACATCGAGGAGACGCCGATCCGCGAACGGTTCGACGTTCCACACGCCAACGAGCCACGATACCAGCCACGCATCACCGACCCACCATCGGGCGATGCCGACCGCTACGGACGCGACGCGAGTGCCCCGCGGAGCTAGATGACCACCGGCGGGCCGGGGTCGGTCGCCCGCGCGGGACCGGGAATCAGGTAGCGCAGAGTGTCGATGCCGGGGGTGGCGCAGGCGCGGTCGTCGCCGATGAGCAGGCCGCGCGCGGTCGCGATGCCCTCGCGCGGGACCGTGTCGGCATACGGGGTGAACGCGCAGCTCACCTGCTCGGCGGCGGAGGCGACGGCGGGATCCGGCTGGAACGCGACCAGCGCGAGCGCGCCCACCACGGCCGGTGTGCCGAAGAACCCCTTCTTCACCTTGCCGAGCAGTTTGGCGCGACGGTCCTCGCCCTCGGCGTCGTCGTGCTCGAGCGCGTGCCGTGGTGCGCCACCGGCGGGCCTCGGGGGCTGCCCGGCGGGCGGTCCGGCCACGAAGCCGGCGGGTCCGGGCGGCTGGGCGGCGGGCGGTGCGGCGGGTTGGGCACCCCACCCGACCTGCGCGGCGACCGCCTGGCCGGGGTGGTTCGGCTCCGGGTAGTCGTCGTCTTCCTCGAGGTCGGGCTCGGTGACCAGCAGATGCGCGGCACCGAGGACCAGCGCGTGCATCGGGTGGTCGGCCACGTGCAGGCGCTGGCCGAGATGGTTCTGGAAGGCGAAGCGCAGGGCGTCGTTGAAGCAGACGTTGCCCGCGAGCAGCACCGTCGAGGTATCGGCGCCGATCGAACGGGCCGCGGCCATCGCCTCGATCACCACGTTGTCGGCGGTACGAGCGTCGCGCAGGGCCTCGGCGCCGACCGCGACCTCCGTCGATTCGGTCGGCTGCTCGTCGTCGCCGTGTACCGCGACCACGAGCAGCGACCGACCGTCGGAATAGATACCGGTGGCGCCGATACCGGTGCGATGCCGTTCGCTGGGCGGGGAGACCAGGCCGAGCGCGCGCACATAGCCCGAGAGCGCGACACTTTCCGGCAGTGGTTCCACGATCACGTCGAGTTGCTCGACGAGCGCGGCGTAGACGTCGACCTTGTCCTCGGGCCAGCTGTCCGGATACGGCAGGGCCACCACCTGCGGCTTGCCCTGTAGGTATTTGCCGATCGCCGCGAGCGGGTTGTAGAGCCGCGCCCGGAAGACCAGTTCGGCCGGCCAGGTGGCGCCGGCGATCACGATCTGCGGGTGGCCGAGGATGTCGCGCACATCGGCGATCGCCATCCCCAGATCCGGTCGCTGCCGGTCGACACCGGCGGTGTGCAATCTGCCCGCGGCATCGGCGAGCAGATAGGCGGGCGGGGTGTATGTGCCCTCGACCTGTACCGGCCGGACCGGGGTCGCGCCGCCACCCGCGGCCACGGACACCACGTCCCACCCCAGATGTAGGGCCCCAACTCGAACGGTCACAGGCTCAAGTGTGCCCGGTCGACGGCGGACACGCGCATCTTGCCCGCCGAAACGATGCTGACCTGGCGGATCGCGCCGCTCATGCCTGCGACTTCTTGAGTCGTAGTCGGCTCCAGGTGATGAGCGCGAGGATCGAGGTGATCACGACGAGCATCACGATGTCGAGAATCCAGATCCCGATCGAATGGGTCCACAGTGCGTCGTCTTGCGAGCCGAAAACCAGCGTCTTCAAATCGACGGTCGACGCACCAGCCGCGTAGCCCCAGCGTGAGGGGAACAGGTACGACACCTGCTCGAGGCCGACCCGGTCGGTCACGGGGATCAGACCGCCCGCCATCACCAGCTGCACCATGATCATCACCACGAGCATCGGCATCACCTGCTCGTTGGACTTGGCCAGACTCGACATCAGCAGGCCGAACACCACGCAGCACACCGCGGTCATCGCGATGTCGAAATACAGCTCGACGCTGCCGCTAGGAAGCAGCGCACCCGCGCCCGGCGGCTTCTTGCCGAGGAACGTGATGCCGATCAGTACCGCCGACTGCAGGAACGCAGTCACGCTGAAAACAACGATCTTGGCCATCAGATAGGCCGAGGGCAGCAGGCCGACCGCGCGTTCCCGCTGGAAGATCGACCGTTCACCGACCAGGTCACGCACGGTGAGGGTGGCGCCCATGAAGCACGCGCCGAGGATGAGCACCACCAGCAACTGCTGGGCCTCGCCGCCGCTTTCGCGCCCGAACGAGCCATCGGGCAGCTGTACCAGCGCACCTTCGGTGAACCCGTCACTACCCGGCACCACCAGCGACAACGCGCCGAGGATGAACGGCAGCACCACCAAGAAGATCAGATACCCACGGTCGGAGAAGATCAACCGCAACTGCCTGCGCGCCAACGTGCTGAACTGCCGCATCGCACTCGACTGCGGCGGCGCACCCACGTTGCCGCGGTTCGGTTGCGCGGGCGGTGGCGGCGGCACATACGCCTGCCTGGACCGATACTTCGCGAAGGCCTGATCCGGGTTCGCCGCGACCTCGGCGAAGATCTCCGCCCAGTCGCTGGTCCCCATCGCCGCACCGACACCACCCGGATGACCGGCGAAGGCCGTCTTACCACCGGGAGCGAGCAGTACCACCTGGTCACACATGTCCAGGCAGGCGACCGAGTGGGTCACCACGATCACCACCCGGCCCGCGTCGGCCAGCTCGCGCAGCATCTGCATGACCTGCCGATCCAGCGCCGGGTCCAGACCCGAGGTCGGCTCGTCGAGGATCAACAGCGACGGACCGGTGAGCAACTCCATCGCCACCGACGCGCGCTTGCGCTGACCACCGGAGAGCCGGTCCACCCTGGTGTCGGCGTGCTGGGTGAGCGAAAGCTCTTGCAGCACACCGTCGATCACCTTCTGCCGGTCGGTCTTGGTGGTATCCGGGGGCAACCGGAGCTCGGCCGCGAAGCCGAGGGCCTGGCGAACCGTGAGCTGACGGTGCAGCACGTCGTCCTGGGGCACCATGCCGATGCGCGAACGCAGCGCCTCGTACTCGGCGTGCAGATTGCGACCCTCGAAGGTCACCACACCGCCGGACGGCTGGGTATTGCCCGCGATCAGCTTCGACAGCGTCGACTTGCCCGCACCCGAGGGCCCGATCAGCGCGGTCAACGTGCCGCGCCCCGCCGTCATGTTCACATCGACGAGCAGTTGCTTGTTGTTCTCGACCGTGAACCCGACGCCGTGCACCGACAGCCCCTGCTCGGCGACCGGTTTCTGCCGATGCGCCAGCGCGCCCTGGGTGACGACGAAGTCGATGTTGCCGATGGTGACGATGTCGCGCTCGCGCAGCACCGAGCGCTGCTGACGGTGACCGTTGACGAAGGTGCCGTTGGCCGAGCCGAGATCCTCGATCACCAGGCCCTCGGGCGAGGACAGCAGCTTCGCGTGCGCACGCGAAGCCAGCGGATCGTTCACCACGATCTGGTTGTCCGAGGTGCGGCCGATGCTCAGGCCGCCGGGCGGAACACGGTCACCACGCGCGACCGGCTCGGTCGAGGCGGCCTTGCGCACCGGCGGCAGCATCGACGAATCGGCGCGGCGGGTCATGTTGATGTTGTCCTGCGGCTGCGCGGGCAATTGTGAGGTCGGCACGTACTGCGGCTGCTGCGCTTGTGGGCGCGAAGGCGGCTGGAAGCCGGGACGCTGCTGCGGCGGGCGCGGCGGTTGCTGATACGGCTGTTGCTGATGGGGCTGTTGCTGCGGCTGCGAGGGTGGTGCGACCATGGTCGCCGCGTGGCGCGCCCCCGGCGCCGCGGGAACCAGGTGCAACAGCGGTCCGGTGATCGCGTCGCCCAGACGTACCTGAGTGGGCCGGTCGATCGACACGGGCTGGTTCAGCCTGCGCGCGTCGACGAAGACGCCGTTCGTGCTCCCGTTGTCGGCGAGCACCCAGGCGCCGTTGCTGAAACGCAGGGTGGCGTGCACGCGCGAGACCAGCGGGCTGTCCACGAACAGGCTGACCTCGGGCGCGCGGCCCATGGTGATCTGCTGGCTCGCTTCGAAGACTCGTTCGGTTCCATCATGGCGCACGGTGATGGTCTGCGCCCCCGGTGAAGACATGGAGCGGATACTATGCCATCGCCCGGACATCGGCGGTGCCCCCGAGACGGCTTTGCGCCCGATCCGGCGATCGACCTGCACGTGTATCCGGCCGACCAGGGGGACGTATGCCGAAAGCCCAAGTGTTCGTTGCGATTTCTGTCGTGCTATGCGCGCTGATGGGTGTCGGCTGCACGCGGGCGATCGACGGGCACGGAGTCTCGATCTACGCCGACCCGTTCCAGGTGGCAGGCCTGCCCACCACCGGCGGGCCGAACGGTCCACGCACCGGCGTCGCCGATTCGCCCCTCACCGCCACCAATGGCGACGGCGGCGAAGTAGACCAGCTGGCGCTCAACGCGATCGCCGACATCCAGTCCTACTGGCAGGCCGGGTTCGGCGCGGAATTCCCCGGTGAGACCTTCGACCCGGTCGAGAAACTGATCTCGTGGAACGCCCGCGCCACCCGAAGCCAAGCGGTCGAATTCTGCAAGGAGACCACCTACCACCTGGTCAACGCCGCCTACTGCCGCAGCGACAACTCCATCGGCTGGGACCGCGAGATGCTGCTGCCCACCATGAGCGAGACCTTCGGCACGATGTCGGTGGTGATGGTGCTCGCCCACGAATACGGCCACGCCATCCAGACCATGGCCAAGATGGTCACCAAGAAGACGCCGGTCCTGGTGAAGGAACAGCAGGCCGACTGCTTCGCGGGCGCATTCATGCGTCACGTCGCCGAGGGCAAGTCGGAGCACTTCACGATCAACACGTCCGACGGCCTGAATTCCGTTCTCGCCGCCACTGTTTCGATTCGCGACTCCGATCCCGACGACCCGGAGAGCGTGCACGGTTCGGCCTTCGAACGCGTCACCGCCGTGCAGATCGGGTTCACCGACGGGCCGCGTGGCTGCAAGGGCATCGACGAGGACGAGATCGACTCGCGTCGCGGCACTCTCCCACAGAGCTTCTCCGGCGACAGCGGTCGCGGCGAATACCCCGTCTCCAAGGAAAACCTCGTCGAGTTGAGCAAGGCACTGCAGGCCATCCTGCCGGTGAAAGACGCGCCGACCTACGACTACGCGGGCTCGCGCATCGACTGCACAGACGGCGCGGTCACCGATCCGGTCACCTACTGCCCCGCCAAGAACACCATCGCCACCGATGTGGCGGGGCTGGCCGAACGCGGCTCCACCGGCACCGACGACGACGGCCCGCTGCCGGTGAAGGTCAGCGGCGACTACAACGGCTACGTGGTGTTCATCTCGCGCTACACCCTGGCCGTGCAGCGCAGTCAGGGCCAGCAACTGACCGGGGCGAAAACCGGCCTGCGCGCGGCCTGCCTGTCCGGGGTCGTCACCGGCCGCCTCGCCCAGCCGGGTCGCCCGGTGAGCCAGGGCGACATCCAACTGTCCGCGGGCGACCTCGACGAAGCTGTCTCCGGCCTGCTCACCGACGGACTGGCCGCCAGCGACGCCGAAGGCAACACGGTCCCCAGCGGATTCTCCCGCGTCGACGCCTTCCGAGCCGGGGTCCTCAACGGCGAAACCACCTGCATGTCCCGGTACAGCTGAATATTTGGAGCGCTGGCGCGCTCGAGTTCGCGGCCCTGGCGGTCCCGTCGATCAGGCGCCGTTGCTTGCTCCTTCGTCGCCTACGCAACGGCACCTGATCGACGGGACGGCCGCGAACCGCCGCTGCGCGGCGGACCCTCCTCAGGGTCGGGTCGTTTGGGCTGGGAGTGCGGTAGGTGCTGAGGGGTCTGTCAGCCGAAGGGGGGTGGGGCGGCGGGTTCGTAGCGTAGGACTCGGTTGCCGATCATCACCTCGGTGCCGGGGACGAGCACCATCGGCTGATTCGGTGTGAGGCGGACCCAGTCTCGATAGCCGGGGTGCCTGCTGCGGGTTCCGTTGGTGGAACCGCGGTCGATGAGCTGTACGTCCCAATTCACCAGGTGCACTTCGGCGTGCGCGCGCGACATGCCACCGGAGGTGTCGTCGATGCGCAGCGGGACGAGTCCGCGCAGGGCGGCCTCGGAGTTCTCCGGGTCACGACCGATCACCGCGTCGGCGGCCATCAGGTAGGTCATGCCGTCGTCGAGCACGAGCATGCCCAGCGGCGGGCGAACCACCTCGGCCAGCGCCTGGGTCTGGTCGACCGGCATGCCGCACACCGTGCAGAACGCCGAGCGCGGATCGCTGGGATGCGCCCGCGCGCATTTGAATCCCATCACCTTCACCGCCAGCACCGTCGATTTGGCGGTGGCCTCGAGCCTACGTTGCAGGTCGGGATCCGGTTCGGGTGCGGGATTGGTTCCGGCGAGCCGGGTTTCGGCGTGGTGCGGGTCGGCGACAGGTGTGTCGACGGTGCCGTGCGCGGTGCCGGTGACAGCGTCGAGCATCGACGTGGCCGGTTGCATTCCCGTTGCCGGCTGCTCGGCGTGACGCGAATCCGAGTGCGGCGCACGAGGTTCGCGATCGATACGCGCGGTAGGCAATGGCGGCCCCTGTGTTCGGCCCGCCGGATCCGCTGTCCGCACCCGGCTGCGCACGTCGTTGGACCACACCACGGCCCCGCCCGCCTGCGCGATTCCCTCGACCAGCCAACCGATTCCGCGCTCGGGCGGCAGATCCGGGATGCGGCCCTTCGCGTCGTCGACGAACAGCGCGACAGCCTTCGCAGGCTCCGAGGCCACCCGGTCGACGGTGAACGCGGCATCGCTGCCGCGGTAGTACTCCGACCCCCGGTCATCGGCGAGCAGCGCCGTCACCGAGCCGTGCAGGAAGATCGCCACGCCGCCGTTGTCGGCGGCCGAGAGCACCCCGAAATCGATCGGCACCCCCGGCGAGATCTGCTCGGCGTACTTCATCAGCCATCGGGTCGCCTCACGCGCCACCACCGAACCCGGCCCCGACGGCGCCTGCTCGTGTGCCTCACGCACCAACTCCGCCAGCGATTCCAGCGCGATCGCCGCGGTATCGCCCGGCGTGAGCTTGCCCTGCCCGCGATGGGCGACCACGATCACCGCGTCCGCGACCCGCGCGACCGCGTGACTTCCGAGCACCACTTCGACCTGCCGATCCCTCACAGGTATCGGCCTCCACCGGAACTGCACAGCAGGGGGGTCGCCATGTCATCCAGAGTATGGCAAGCACCCCACATCGGTCCCCCTGGGCGGGTTCGGTCCGGTAACTTCATATCGAGTGGGCGCAGCCGCGAAGCGTTCGTCGGTCTCGTGCGCGGAGCCGCACCGATGGCGGAGGTTCGTACCCGCCGAGGACATCAAGGGGCTTGTGATGATCGATTCGACCACAGTTCGCATCGCGCTCGCCATGTGTGGCGCCCTGATCACCCTCACCGGCTGTGCGGTCAGCGGCACACCCGTCGCCGGTGAACCCGATGTGCGTGGACTCGAGACCGGGACTTTCGCCACCGACCGGCACACCTACACCGACACCGCGGGCAGCAGAGGCGCGATCGTCGAAGGTGCACGGATGTCGGCGGCGGTAGTGCCCGCGGTGCGCATCGATCCCTCGCTGTCGCACGGACGCGGTGGTGTGGTCATCCCGGATATCGAACGCGCGCTGGATTTCGTGGCGAACGTGTCCGAACCCGTTCTGGACAAGCGCGGATTCATCACCGGCTACGTCGCACTCGGTGCCGACCGCGCCGATCCCGACGGCCAGACCCGTCCCGGCCCTGACACGACCGCGCTCACCACGGCCCTGTTCCGCTTCCCCACCGCGACCGCCGCCACCCTCGCCGCGCGCGAACTCGAGGAGGTCGACCTGGCCGTCTCCCCCGACAACCGCACACTCGCCTCCACCAAGTATCCCGACGCCTACCTGCATTGGCGCCCCGGCGTTCCCACCATCGGCGCGTTCCTGGCCCACGAAGAGTTCGTGATCTCGCTGTTCATCCAGCGCCCCCGCGCCGACGCGGCCGACCTCACGTCCTGGATCGACAAGAACCTCGCCGCCGAACTCGCCCAGCTCGCCCAGTTCGACCCCACCCCCACCGACAAGATCGCCGATCTGCCCGTCGACCCCACCGGGCTGCTGGCCCGCGCCGTAGTCGACGACCGTTCCACCATCCACCCCGGCCAGTTCTCGTTCGCCTCCTACGCCCCCGAACATCTCATCAACAAGGCAGCCGACCTCACCGCTCGCCAAAACCTGGTCGAGGCAACCGGAGTCGAAGCGCACGCGGTCGTCGAAGGCGGTGCCGTCACCCGGGTCCGCGACCAGTCCGCCGCTCAATCGCTCATGCGAGGGCTCATCGACTCGGCGGGCCACTATGACCCGATCACCGCCCCCGCCGACGTCCCCACCTCGACCTGCTTGAAACTCAACGACAACGGCAACAAGGAAGACGACTACGTCTACCGCTGCTATGTCGCCTACAAGCGCTATCTGGCCATGGTCAGCGCCGACGGCGAACCCGAGGTCCGTCAGAAGATCACCGCCCAGTACGCCTTGCTGGCCAACAGCCTGTGAGTCGGCTACCGGCAGGCAAGGCTGCCCCTGCGCTGATGCCGTGACGTAGGATTCCGCCCGACCATCGTTTCGGGGAGGAATGATCGCGTTGCGCGCCACGAGAGTCGCCTGTGTACTGGCGACCGCACTGCTGACCACCATCGTCGCTGCCTGCGGGGGTCCCGCCGAGGTCGCCGCCACCGATGCCCCGGTGGACCTCGCCACGCTCGACGTCGGGAACTATCCGACCCAGCCCCGCCAGGTCGGAACGGTCGCGAACATGGATCAGGCCCGATTCATCGAGGCCGAACGCCTCGGCGATTTCGTGCCGACGCCCGCCGACATCGACCCCCGGTTCGTGCACACCAATCCGTCGATCGCGTCGGTCTTCCTCGACGCCGACGCCGCGCTCGGCAAGATCATGGCAGTCGACCGCTTCGCCGAGGTCGCCCCCGATTTCATCGGCGGTTTCGTGAGCTCGGCCGCATCGAAGCCCAACAATATGGGCCTGGACATGGTGAACGCGGTGATGATCTTCCCCGACGCGCAGAAGGCCGCCACCGCGGCGACCGAACTGGAAAAACTCGATTTCGGCTACGCCCCGAACAATCAGCGCATCGAGATCCCCGGATACCCCGCGGCCATCGCTCACTGGCAACCCGACCAGCAGTCCATCGGGTCATGGTTCGCCACCGGCCATTTGGTCATCTACACCTGGTTCTACGACTACCTGAAGATCTGGCTGGAGAAGGTCGACGAACAGGCCCTGCTCGACCTCACCCGCAAGAGCCTCGACACGATCGTCCCGTCGGTCGCGAAGTTCACCCCCACCCCCAGCGCCGAGCTGATGACACTGCAACGTGACCGCGACGGCATGCTCGGCCGCACCGCACCCCGCCCCCGCGAGGATTCCTGGATCAACCCACCCGGCGTCTACGCCGGACGCACCGCCCGCCACTTCCTCTCCGACCCGGTGAGCGCCGAGAAAATGATCGACGACCACGGCGTGGACCTCTACGCGAACGACGGCGCCGAGGTCTACCGGGCCCGTGACATCGTCGGCGCCCAGGGTGTCCGCGACGAACTCGGCGGCGTCACCCGAAAATTCACCGCGTCCGCGCCACCGAAGAACCTGCCGAGCGCCCAGTGCAAGGAATACATCGGCAGGAAGCAACGGATCGCGATCCGCTTCTACTGCGCGGTGTCCTACGACCGCTACGCCGCCTACGTGTGGTCCCACCAGCTCCTCGACGCCCAGCAGCGAATCTCCGCCCAGTACGCATTGTTGGTGAACGCCCGATGAGAATCCGATATGCCCTGATAGCCGCGCTGGCCACGGTCCTGACCGCGTGTGGCTCCACCCTCTCCGGGCAGGCGCTCCCCGCAGAGATGGATGTCCGCACCCTCGACGTCGGCTCGTACCCGACCGAGCCCCTCAACGCCCACGACGACGACCCCGTTCCCCCGTTCTACGAGATGTACGAGGTAGCGGCGATGCGGATAGCCGACTACGTGATCAACTCCCGCGACGTCGACGCCCAGATGATCTACGGCAAGCGCGCCACCACCGTCTCCGCCGGTGTGATGCCCTCGGAGCTCGGCGACGGGCCCGCGATGTCGGCCGTCGCCAAGAAGCACAAGATGCTGTACGGCTTCGAGTCCAGTGGCGCCGCAATGGATTCGCGCGTCGAGAGCGACCTCGGCTGGCCGACGAAACGGCCCGACAACAAGCTCACCGCCACCACCATGGTTCTGCAGTTCCCCGATGCGGACCGCGCCGCCGCCGCGGCGAAAGAGTTCCACGACACCGACTTCGGCATGCAAGAAGGCCGCAACCAACCGGTCACGATCCCCGGACACCCCGCGGCCCTGTCTCATTGGCGCCCCGACTCCCCCTTCCTGCGCACCCTGCTCCCCCACGGCCCCTATGTGATCGCCTTCCTGCTGTCGGTGGCCACCCCCGACCAGCAAGCGCTCACCGCCCTCGCCTCGAACGCCTACACCGAGCAGATCGCCGCGCTCGCCGAAACCACACCCCTGACCGACGAACAGGTCATGACCCTGCCCTGGGACCCCGACCACCTCCTGATGCGCACCCTCAACCCGGAGCAACTGGCCACCCCCGAGGGTTCCGGCTACTACCTGGTCACCGGAAAACACGGCATCCTGCACTACTCCGGCGACCAGCTCCCGACCGACCGCCACTACGTCGACGAACAGCTCACCAAGATGAGCGCCCAACAGGTAGCACTGTCCTGGGGTTCGATCAGCATCCGCACCCCCGACCCCCGGGCAGCCCGCCGCGCGGTCACCGAACAACTGTTCCCCTGGCAGGTAGAAGCCGAAGCCGCCAACCCACCCAACCTCCCCGACGCCGCTTGCGTGGAGAACAAACGCCCAGGCGCGTCGAAACGCTTCAGCTGCGTCCTCGCCTACAACGAATACGTCGGAATAGTCAGCGGCAACCAGCTTTTGGATGCCCATCAACGTGCGGCCGCGCAATATGCATTATTCGCCAACACCCGATAATCCCACATCGGCCCGCACCCTACGAGTCCGATATGCTCCAGCCGGAATAGCGGCAGTGTGCGGAATTGAGTCAGGAGATCGTCAAAGATGGTGATGAGCCACGGCACCATCGTCGGTGGGTACCGCGTGCAGCGGGTGCTCGGCGCCGGCGGCATGGGCACGGTCTACCTGGCCAAACACCCCAGCTTGCCCCGGATGGACGCACTGAAGGTACTCAGCGCCGAGCTCAGCCGCGATCCCGAGTTCCGCGCCCGCTTCGAACGCGAGGCCAACCTCGCCGCGGGCTTGGACCACAACAACATCGTCTCGGTCTACAACCGCGGTGAAGAGCACGGCCAGCTGTGGATCGCCATGCAGTACGTCGACGGCACCGACGCCGCCGCCGAGCTCGCCCGCGACCCGCACGCCATGACCCCGCTGCGCGCTCTACGTATTACCACCGAGGTCGGCAAGGGCCTCGACTACGCCCACCGCCGCGGCCTCCTACACCGTGACGTCAAGCCCGCGAACTTCCTGCTGTCGAGCAGCGACGGCGAAGAGGAACGCGTCCTGCTCACCGACTTCGGTGTCGCGAAGTCCACCGACGACGCCACCGAGCTCACCCAAACAGGCAGCTTCCTCGCCACCATCGCCTACGCCCCGCCGGAACAGCTCAGCGGCGCCTCCCTCGATCACCGCGCCGACATCTACAGCCTCGCCTGCGCCTTCTACAAACTCCTGACGGGCCAAAACCCTTACCCGGCAGCCCAACCCGCCATGGTCATGATGGGCCACCTGCACGAGCCCCCACCCCAGGCAACCCGCATCCGCCCCGGCCTCCCCCACGCCATCGACCACGTCTTCGCCCGCGCGATGGCCAAGAACCCCGCCGAACGCTTCGCCACCTGCCGCGAATTCACCGACGCGGCAGCCGGCGCCCTCACCCCCGGGTTCAACCCGACCGGCCACAACACCTCGCCTACGTACCCGATCCAGGTGCCCGATACGCGGCCGAACACCGATCCCCGCATGTCGTATTCCGCGCTGTCAGGGAGCTACCAGAGCCCGCAACCCCAGCCGGAACGCCCGAAGAGCAGGCGGTTCGCGCTCATCGGTGCGGCAGCGGCGGTTGTCGTCGCGTTGGCCGCCGGCATCGGCATATGGGCGATCAGCGACTCGGGTGGGGACCCGGGGACCTCGCCTACGTCCGCTGCCGCGCCCTCGGCGGCGCAAACGCCGCGGGAAAAGGCGCGCGCTGAAAATCCCAGCTTCGCGGGTAAGACCATCACCATGGTCGACGTACTCACCAATCGCGAGATGGCTATATACCTCGGTGCCACTCCACAGACAACGTTCCTGCAGGACCTCGGCTTCGTCTACAACCTCGAGTACACAAAGCGCGCCGACGAAGCCTCGCCCCGTCCTCTGGATGGGGTTTTCGATCGGGTGAAGGCCGACGACAGTACCTATATTCTCGCCGTCCGTAGCGACGAAAAGGCAGGAGGTGGCGGGCTTTCGGGCCTGCCTGACGACCTCGCCCGGTCCCGGGCAACTGTCATCCCTGTCGATGATCCCGCCACCATATCCGCTATCCGGAACTGGTCGGAGAGCTCCGAGCAAGTACTGATCCAGAAGCTGGTGCCGGTGCTGCGCAACCGGATCAAGTGACCTCAGCCGGGCGATCTGAGGTCGTCTTCGCTTCGCTCGAGGTGCTATGTTGACGCGTGCGATGCTGACGGTCGGCTAGGGACCAACACGCTCGTCGCCGGGGGATCAAGCTCTGTTCGGCATGTCCTCCACCTGCGTATAGACCACTGGAGGGGATCAATTGCGGGCACCATCGACATTTGTGGCAGCGAGTCTTGCTCTGATCATATTCGGAATTGCCGGATGCGGTTCGGACGAGGCACCTAAGGTCGAACAGCCTGCGCCTGCAGATATTTCGGCACTCGACATCGGAAGCTATTCGACGGCTCCGCGAACGATCGGCAAGCAAAATGCCGACCGGGCTCGCCTGACCGAAGGCCAACGTCTCGGAAACTATCTGCCGACACCTTTCGAGGTAGACAGCCGGTTCAAATTTCAATCCGGTATGGATTCGAACTCTGTATATGGGTTCATCGAGCGGATCTACACGGTCGGCGACACCTTCACGGAAGACGCACCTGGATTTGTGGGCGGATTCTATAGCTGGGCACAATCACATGAAGATATTCTTATCTCCGAGATCCTCACGAATGCGGCAATGGTATTCGATAGCGAAGGATCAGCGACTGCCGCAGCAGCTGCACTGGCGCGCAGCCAACGGGCGAGAAAGGAAAGCCGAGTCGTTGTCGAACTTTCCGGATATCCCGAAGGTCAGGCGTTCTGGGACCCTGCCCGACAGGAGCTTTTTGCCGTAAAGGCACACAAACAGATCGTCGTATATACCACCATCAAAGACATCGCGAAGATCGAAGTAGGGACGACTGATCTCAGCGCAATGACCACAATGGCGACTAAGAACTGGGCGGCCATTCAGCCTCGTATCGAGAAGTTCGAGCCGACGCCGGTCGATAAACTCACCGAGACGGAACTCGACCGCGATCAACTTCTTGGCCATTCGCTCTCTCGCCAAGGCGAAGAATCCACGAAGAATCCACCGGGTATTTACAACCAACAAGGCGCATTGCACATCAGCACCAAACCCGAGAGCGACAAGATACTTTTCGAGACGGCCGGAGTGGAATGGCTCGGCATCAACGCCACCGAACTCTACCAAACCAAAGACGCCGAAGGCGCAGAGCTACTCAGCGAGGCGCACGGCGCACTGAACAGGAAGCTCCGATCAGCAGGTTCACCAAAGGGCCTTCCTGCTGCACGGTGCACTGAACTGAAGGTTAAAGACTCTCTCACGATGAGATTCCACTGCACCGTCGCTTACGGCCGCTATGTCATCGAGGCACGCTCCAACCAGCTGATCGATGCCCACCAGCGAATCTCTGCCCAGTACGCGATGCTCGCGGCCAAGGCCAAGTAGGGACCAGAAGAGAACTTGGAGACACCGCGATGAAAATTCCAGGTATGAGAAAAACGGCGATTGCCCTGACCGTCCTTGCGGTCAGCGCATGCGGGCAGACGGTGGCAGGGAGCCCGGGTGCCGGCGAAATCGACGTGCGAAAGCTCGAGGCAGGAAAGTACCCGACCCAGCCGATGGACTCGTACTATTCGTACACACACTCCGTCCGCAGTGGAACCAGTTTGGCCATCACCCGGCTCGCAGATCATGTCGTCCTAGGCAGCGATATTGATTCAAAGCTCCGCTACGGCACCGGAATCCACGCCGTTGACCAACCGGACGATGTTGCCAGTTCCATGGCCGAGCAAAGCAAAGACGTTGCCAAGCGCAACAAGATGCAGTTCGGATTCGTATCAGGAAGCAGCGATACCGAACCCGTTCCACACAATAAGGTTCCAGCGACATCGACACTCGTTACTGTGACCGTCTTGCAGTTTCCAAGCGCTGATGCGGCGAGCACGGCCTCACGCGAGTTCGAGGAATCGGATTTCAACGTAAATCCGGAAGAAAACAGGACGGTGCCGATCTCAAAATTTCCGACTGCCTACGCACATTGGCGTCCTGGGACACCGACCATCGGGTCGACTATCGCTCACGGAAACTACACCGTAAGCGTTTTCGTTTCGACAGCAAGTGCTGATCTGTCGATGCTGACGTCGATGGTCGAAAAGACCTACACGGTACAGTTGCCAATGCTGGATGAACTCCGACCGCTGTCACCTGAAGAAGTATTACGTGCCGAGCATGATCCAGAAGATATGAAGCGGCGAGTATTGGACCCGTCCAAAACTGCGGTACCGGGCGTCGGCGACATGGCCACGAACAGACCTCATGGGTTCTTGCACTTCGAAACTGACCGCGAATCGTCCAAGAAGCTGTACTCGGCCGGAAACGTCGAGTATGTCACGATGGGTCAGGCATACTCCTCACAGACCTACAGCTACTCCAACGGGATCGCACAGAGTTTTGGAACCGGTTCCTCGAAACTGCTGGATGGCGCAATTCTGTTCCGGAGCCGCGACGAAGACTCCGCAAAAACGCTGTGGTCCAGTTTGGTTGCCAAACCGGATGCGGCTATGAACCCGGTCGGCGTCCCTGATGCGAAGTGTGCGGAAGAGCTCATGCCTTGGTCGTCAGCGAAGCATTTCACGTGTGTTGTGCGGTATCGCAATTACGTCGGCACCGTGTGGAGCACACAACCGCAGGATGCGCAGCAGCGCGCAGCGGCTCAGTACGCTGTGCTTGCCAACAGCCAGTAGCCCGCTGGTGGAAGGGGATCGCGCACGCCCGGTCGGTTCGGTAGGGTATGTGCGGGAGCCAGCTCACTCGCCGTCGATCGGTCAGCACAGTGGGAGGAGGGGGACCAGGGGCTGACTCTCGAGATCGTCTGCGTCGGCATGCACCGACCAGAATCGATGGTTGACCAGGTTGAACGCCGCACCGCAGAGGTTCGCGAGATCTCGGTCAGCAAAAATCTGAACTTTCTGGCGATTGGATGGAACCGAAAGCAGTCGGCCGACGTCCAAGTATATGAACTGGGAAAACGATCCCAGACGAGCAGCCAGGATCGAACCCGAAAGGAAGCCACAATGGCAGGACAGCTTGACGCAAGCAACGAGAAAATCGGTGACTTCGCGAAGGACATCAAGCAGAGGCATCTCGACCTGATGTCCGCGATCAAGGCCCTCAAGACCAAGGAAGACCAGACCACCGCCACATGGAGTGGTGGGGCGCGTACCGCGTTCGACTCCTTCATGGAGCGCTACTACTTCCAGGCCGACAAGCTCAACGACAAGCTGCTCGAGACCTCTGAGAAGCTGGTCAAGGCCGGTTCCCAGTACGAGGAGCAGGACACCGACTTCGCCCAGCAGGTGAAGGCTCAGGTCTCCAGCCTCGACCTGCCCGCTCTCTGACCCACTCTCAACACAAAAACTCTTAGACAAGGAGCTCAGATGGTTGCCAACGACCCCACTCGGATTTCCGCGAATTTCGGCGAAGTCGAGGCCGGTGCACAGGCGATCGTTGCCGAAGCGCGCAACGTCATGTCCATGCTGGAAGACTTCCACAAGACGGTCACCGACTTCGTGACCAACAACTGGAAGGGTGACGCGAACGACTCGTTCACCGAGCTGCAGACCCAGTGGAACACCCACGTCCAGCAGCTGAACACCACCCTTGAAGGCGCCGGTACGCTTGTCGCCAAGGGAAACTCGGATCTGCAGGGCACCGATACCGCTCTCGCGGGTCTGTTCTGATCCCAGTACCGCAACCAGTCAGGCCCCGGCTCGTCGCCGGGGCCTGACTGGTTTCAGGACAGTCGAGGGCATTGACCAGCAACATCGACCTCGCGCCAGCTTTCGCAGCTGGACTGGTCAGACGCTGACCGCTTCAACCGGCGGGGAGAGTCTGGCCCAGACGTCACCGCCAGGGCCTGACGAGCCGCAGACGAGTGCGTCACTCGCCAGGGCGGCGTGATTCACGACCCGACGTGAACCGCTCCCACCACCTGCTCACAAGCGGAAACCACACCGTCCCAACCATTTTCGGCGTACTGACAGCCGATGCTGACCTGGACTCCGCGTTCGACGAGGACATGCCAGCGGACCGTTGATCCGTCGGCGGGGCGTTCCTCGTAGGCGAGGCCGGGGCGGCCTGCGAAGACTACGTCTTGGCGGACGGGGGTGACTGTGCCTGCCGGCTTTGTCGCGATTTGGGCGGTGAGATCGGCGGCGACCTCGTCGTAGCCTGCACCGGGAGTGACCGGTTTCTGGGTGATGGTGATGCGCTGGCGGGCGGCGTTGTCGGGGACGAGGTCGGTGCGGCTTTCGGTGGCGGTGGTGCTGTGCCAGCCTGCGGGAATCTCCAGAGCGACTCGGCCGACTGTCGCGGAGGTGGGTCGGGGCTTCGGTTTCGACGACGTGGGCGCCGGGGCCGAGGTGGACGTGGTGGTCGGCGCGGTGGTGGTCGCGACGGCGGCGGTGGTCGCGACGGCGGCGGTGGCTTCCTGGTCGCCGGAGCCGAAGAGGAAGAAGCCGCCGATCGCTGCCGCGGCGACGACGGCGGTGAGGGCCGCGGCGCCGATGTAGAGGGGGCGGCGGTCGACCGGGTTGGTGGCGGCGGCGCGTTCGCGCAGCGGCTGCATCCACTCGGCCGCGGGCGGGATGGTCGGTGTGTAGGCGGGGGCCTTCTGGGTGGGGCGCGCGAGGTCTGTTCCGGTCAGGGTGCTCACGGGCACGCCTGCACCACAAACACTTTCGACAACCGCCGTGATCGCGGCCAGTACCGCGGGATCGGTGGTGCCGAACACCTGCACGACATCGGCGGGGCGATCGGCGAGCAGGCGGCCGAGGAGTGCCGCGAGATGGCCGAAACCCTCTTCCCCGGAGAGTTCGGAGGCGGCGAGGTTGGGCTCGAACTCGACCGCCTCGACATGGGTGCCGTTCGTGTCGTAGACGACCGACGAGGCCGAGGTCGACAGCATGCCGAACTCGATGATCGCGGTGCGGCGGCTACGGCTGGCGGTGATGTCGACCGCCGACGCCCGCAGTGCGCAGGTCTCGAACACGACCTCGTGGGTGAATTGCTGTGCCGCGGTGCCGAACACATCGAGCTCGGGCTGTCCCCACGACGTGGGGTGCACGACGACGATCCGCTCACACAACGGCGTCACGCGCAGGGTGTCGATGATCGCCCCGAGTACCGCGGACAGGGCTTGGCCCACCGTCGGCATCCGAGGCGGCAGCGCGATCACACCGCCGGCCAAGTACTGCACCGCCGATACCGCCTGGCTGGGCGGGGTCAGCGCCTCACCGACGACGAGATCGGAACCGTTGCTGCCCAACACCACCGACGGCGCGACATCCCAGTGGGTGGCGGCGCCACGCGCCCACACCTTGGCTTCGCTGACAACGAGTTCGACGACGGTCATTCCGGTTGCGGCATCCAGGCGGTCTGGACCAGGCCCTCGGTATTGCGGGTGACGTAGGTGCCACGGCCGACCGGCTTGGGGCCGGGACGGGTGGTGCCGACCATGACGCCCTCGTCCTTGCTGCAGCTCATGATCAGTGCGGCTGAACCGAGGTCCTTCATCCGCGCCAGCGTCGCTTCGTACATGGCGCGGCTGGCGCCACCGGAGCGACGGGCGATGATCAGGTGGAAGCCGAGATCTCGGGCGTGCGGCAGATGCTCGACGAGCGCGGAGACCGGGTTACCCGACGAGGTGGCGACCAGGTCGTAGTCGTCGACGAGCACGTACAGCTCGGGGCCGGTCCACCACGAACGCTCACGCAACTGCTGTGGCGTCACTTCGGGACCGGGGGTCCGCTTGGCCACATAGGCCGCGAGGTCGGCCATGTTCTGGGTGAATTGCGGTGCGGTGGAACCGTATCCGGCCTGGTAACCCTCGGGGATGATGCCCAGCATCGAGCGGCGGTAGTCACCGACGATGAAGCGCGCCTCGTTCGGGGTGTTCGAGGCGGCGATGCCCTCGATGATCGAGCGCAGCAGGGTGGTCTTACCGGACTCGGAATCGCCGATGATGATGAAGTGCGGGCTCTCGGCGAAGTCGATGTAGACCGGTGCGAGCTCGGCCTCGTTGATTCCGATCGGGATGCGCATGCACTTCGTCGACGGATCGACGCGTGAGGGCCAGTTGCCCGCCAGGTACAGCAGCTGTTCGCGGGGCAGCTGGTCGGGCAGCATGCGAACCTGCGGGGCGGGACGCCCCGGGGTCATCCGCGCGATCGTCTCGACCGCGGTCGACACTGCCTGACCCAGGTTCGACGGATCGGAAGAGCCGTCGATCCGCGGCAGCGCGGTGAGCATGTGCAGGCACTCTGCGGTCATACCGCGACCGGGGCGACCCTGCGGAACCAGCGACGCGAACTTGCGGCCGAGGTCGGAATCCATCGGATCGCCGAGGCGCAGCTCGATGCGGGTACCGATCTGGTCCTTGAGCGCGGGGCGGGCTTCCGCCCAGCGGGCGAGCGCGATCACCACGTGCACACCGTACGAAAGACCCTGCACGGCAAGGTTCATGATGACCTGCTCGAGCGCGTCGAAGTCCTGGCGGATCGAGCCGTAGCCGTCGACCACCAGGAACACATCGCCGAACGGATCCTCGTGTGCGCCCGCGGCGGCGGGGCTGGACGCGGGGTCCATCGAGCGCAGTCGACGGAACTCGACCATCGACTCGATACCCAGCTGGCGGAACTTGGCTTCCCGGGTGCGCACGATCGTGGTCATCTCGGCGACGGTGCGCCGCACCTGGTCCTCGTCGAGACGGCTGGCCACCGAACCGACGTGCGGCAGGCCGAGCAGGCTGGTCATCGTGCCGCCACCGAAGTCGAGGCAGTAGAACTGCACCTGCTCGGCGGTGTGGGTGAGGGCCATCGCCATGATCATCGAGCGCAGCGCGGTCGACTTACCCGACTGCGGACCACCGACGATCGCGACGTTGCCTCGCGACCCCGACAGGTCGACGACGAACGGGTCGCGGCGCTGGTCGTAGGGACGGTCGACGATGCCCATGGGCGCCCGCAGGGTGGCGATCGCGGAGTACTCGCCGGTGAGGATCGAGCGCGGCACGAGCTGATCCATGGTCGGCGCCTCCTCGAGCGGCGGCAGCCAGATCTCGTGGGCAGGGCGGCCGTGGCCCGCGATGCGCGAGACCAGCATGTTCAGGTTCGACATCTGCTCGTTCTCATCGCCGACCGGCTCCGGCTCGAACTCGGCCTCCACCGGCAGCGGGACCCGATCGGCGGTGCGGAAGCCGACGTGGGTCGCGTTGAAAGGGCGGGCGTTGACGTCGATTTCGCCGCCGACGATGCCCGCGCTGGTGACCTCGCGGGCCGAACCGCCACCGACATACGGACCCGACACGTACGAGGCCTGGAAGCGCTGGATCTCACCGGAGTCGGATTTCAGGTAACCGCCACCGGGGGTGCTGGGCAGGTTGTAGGCGTCGGGGACGCCCAGGACCTGACGGGACTCGTTGGCGGAGAAGGTCTTCAGACCGATGCGGTAGGACAGATGCGATTCCAGGCCCTTGAGCTTGCCTTCCTCGAGACGCTGCGAGGCGAGCAGGAGGTGGACCTGCAGTGAGCGGCCGAGGCGACCGATCATCACGAACAGTTCCGCGAAGTCGGGGTGCTGGGTGAGCAGTTCGGAGAACTCGTCGAGCACGACGAACAGCGCGGGCAGCGGGTCCAGGTCGGCGCCTGCCGCACGGGCCTTCTCGTATTCGGAGACGTTGGCGAAGTTGCCCGCCTGGCGCAGGACTTCCTGGCGGCGGTTCATCTCGCCTGCCAGCGCGTCCTTCATGCGGTCGACGAGGTCGGCTTCGTCCTCGAGGTTGGTGATGACCGCGGCCACGTGCGGGACGCCGTCGAGACCGAGGAACGTCGCGCCACCCTTGAAGTCGACCAGGACCAGGTTGAGCTGGTCGGGCGAGTGGGTGGCGAGCAGGCTGAGCACCAGGGTGCGCAGGAACTCCGACTTACCGGAACCGGTCGCGCCGATACACAGGCCGTGCGGACCCATGCCGTTCTCGGCGGCTTCCTTGATGTCGAGTTCCACCGGGGCACCGTCGGCGCCGATGCCGAACGGCACGCGCAGACGTTCGCGGCCGTAGCGGGGCCGCCAGGCGCTGGCCGGGTTGAAGTTGCCGATGTCGCCCAGGCTCATCAGCTGCGACCAGGTGGAGATCGTCTCGGTCTCGTCGGTCTCGACATCGCTGCTGCGCTGGGTCGCCGCGCGGTAGGGCGCGAGCCTGCGGGCGAGCTGCTGAGCCTGCTCGGCGCTGACCCGGTCGATGGTGGCGAAGCGTTCCTGGTTGCCGGTGGCGCCGCGCCCGAGGCACTCGCCGTCTTCGACGACCATCTTGATGCCGCGCGAAACAGCAAGGCGCGGTGCGTAATTGCACAGGTCGATGATGGTGACGCCCTCGTACCCGGACTCGCGCAGCTGATCGTCCTCGGCCTCGAGCAGACCGCCGTCGACGACGATCACCACGTGCACCATGTTCGGGTTGTTCGGCTGGTTACGCGAGTAGCGCACCCGGTTGCCGAGCAGCGGATGCAGGCCGCTCATCGCCTCGCGGATGGAGCCGTAGAACATGCGCTGGGTGCCGACGCCGTCCTGCACCTCGGGGTGCTGGGTGTGGGGAAGCCACTTGGTCCACTCCCACTCGCGGGCGGTGTCGGGGCCACAGACCACGGCGACGAGCACCTGGTCGGGCGCCTGGAACATGCACAGCTGCAACAACATCGCGCGGGTCATGTCCCGCGCCTGAGCACGGTCGCCGTCGAGGGCGACGGTGCCGAAGCCCTTCACCGCGATGGCGGTGGGCAGGTCGGGAACCGTGGAATGCGCGCGCACGAAGCGACGCAGCGACACCGCGGCGATGGGCTCGAGCTCCTCGACCGGTCCGGTTTCGGGGGCAACCAGCCGGGTCGCCAGGCGCTGTCCGCCGAGGCCGATGCGCGCGTGGCAGAAATCCTTGTCGCCGGAGCGGCGCTCCCACATCCGGCTGGTGCCCGCGAGCATCCAGATCAAGCCGGGCTCGGGGTGACTCCATTCGACGGCGGCGCGTTGCTGAGCAGCGGTCTCGTCGACGTCTTTTCGGACCTGATCGAGGTAGCGCAGGTAATCCTTGCGGTCCTCGTTGGCCTCCGCGGCCTTCGCGCCTTTGCCGCCACCCTGCCCGAACATGGTGACCATCGACATGATCATCATCATCGGGAACATCATCGACATCGGGTTGGACAGCATCCCGCTGCCCTGGGTGAACATCAGCGCCATCATGCCGACCATGCCGACCACCATCACGACGGGCATCAGCTTCATCAGCAGGCTGCCCGGGGTGATCCGCGGGATCTCCGGCGGCGGCTGCAACGTGACCTCGCCGCCCGGTGTACGCGGCATCTCGCGCCGGGCACGGCGCTGGAACCTGACGGTGCTCATGGTCGAAGACTCCCCCTGCTTGACTACTCGCTCATCTATCGTCGCGACGGGCTCAGTGTAGAGGTCGCGGCCGACATGTCGTATGGTTCGTCAGGCATTCTGCTGTCCGAACGGTGGGTTCCGCAAACTGTCGACCGTTAAGAGCGGTCGAGCGGAAACACGAGGTAGAGACGGAACTGGGGGAGTTTTGACGCACGCGCGACTCGATCATGTGGAAGAGGACTCCGCGCGCGGCATCGTACGCGCGCCGGACCTTGCCCGAGTAACCATCCTGGCCAAGCACACGCAGGTAGACATGGCTATTCCGGTCGATGTGCCGGTCGCCCTCGTCATCCCCAGCGTGGTCGACATGGTCGCGCAGCACAGCCGCTCGAATGATTTCGACAACGACGGCGAACGCTACGAGCCCGCCGAATGGGTGCTCGCGCGCATCGGCCACCCGCCGTTCTCGAATTCGCTGAGCCTCGGTGAACAAGGCGTGCGCGACGGCGAACTGCTCATGCTGGAGAGCGCCTCGCACGCTGCGCCGACACCACTGTTCGACGACATCATGTACAACGTCGCGGTCGCCGACGCCGAGCACTACCGCAGCTGGACGCCGAAGACGGCGCGCATCACCGGTTCGGTGCTCGCCGCGATCACCATGCTTGTCGGGTGCTTCGGCCTGCTGGCGGCGCCGGATGCGTTGCCGTTCTGGGTATCCGGGTCGCTGGCGCTGTTCGTCGCGATCCTCTGCGTCGTGGCGGGCACGGTGCTGAGCCGCATGTACCACGACACCTCGGCCGCACTGGTACTCGGCGGCTGCGCGCTGCCGACCGCGCTCACCAGCGGCATGCTGCTGGTACCCGATCATTACGGCGCGGCGCATCTGCTGCTCGGATTCGCGCTGCTCGGCTCCATCGCGGTGCTCGCTTGGCGGGTCACCGGCATCGGCCTCGCGCTGTTCATCGGCACGGCGACCGTTTCGGTGTTCGCCGTGCCCGCCGCGCTGGTCGGATTGCTCACCGACCAGCCGGTCAAGGCGATCGGCGCGGGCGTCGCGGCGCTCGGCCTGGTCGGATTGTCACTGTCGCCCCGTGTTTCGATGCTGCTGGCCAAGCTGCCGTTGCCGCCGGTCCCCTCCCCCGGCACCCCGATCGATCCGACCGAGGACGACCCGGACGATCACCGCGCCCTGCCCACCCTCGACGCCCTGCGCGCGCGGTCGGAGCGCGCCCGTAACTATCTGGCCGGTCTGGTCAGCGCGACCACGCTGGTCACCGTGGTCGGCGCGCTGCTGGCGACCAACGCAGGCGCCGAGGATCCTTATTGGCCCGGCATCTCGCTGGCGCTGGTGTGCGCGGTAGTGCTGATGTTCCGCAGCCGCACCTACGCGGGCGCCGAGCAGGCCATCGTGTTGATCGCGGGTGGCTCGTCGATCGTGCTGATCATGCTGGTCGGCGTCGCGCTCGAAATGCGCCAGCCCCTGGTGGTTTTCGGTGCCGCGCTGGTGATTCTGATCTCGGCGCTCGTGATGGGCCTGATCGTGCCGAACCAATCCGCGACACCGCCGATGCGCCGGGCCGCCGAGTTGCTCGAGTACGCGTTCGTCGCCGCGGTGCTGCCGCTGGTGTTCTGGGTCGCCGATCTCTACTCGCTGGTTCGCGGGCTGTGAGGCTCGGCTTTCGACTGACGGCCGTCGCTCTTGTCGTCGGTCTGAACGCCGGATTCGGTCTGTCCGGCACCGCCCACGCGGACCGGCCACCTGCGATCGATCCCGGCATGCTGCCCGCCGGTGACCCCGCCGCGCCGCCGGACAAGACCGAAAAAGGCAGTGGTGCCAACGGAGCGTGCTTTCGCACCCAGGCGAGCAACGCGTTGGCGGTGATCCCGCCGAGCCAACGTTCACTCGATCTGGAGCGGGCATGGCAATTCTCCCGTGGCGCAGGACAACTCGTCGCGGTGATCGACACCGGCGTGGAACCGCATCCCCGCCTGCCCGATCTGTGGGCGGGCGGGGACTACGTAGCGGCCGGCGGCAACGGCACAGAGGACTGCGATGTTCACGGCACCGTGGTGGCGGGGATCATCGCCGCGACCCAGGTCGAAGGTCAAGGTTTCTCCGGAGTCGCACCCGAGGCCCGCATCCTCAGTATTCGCCAGAACAGCACGCTCTACCAGGCCGAAGGTGCCGGACGGAACAAGTCGCCCGATGATTTCCCGGACGGATACGGAAAGGTCTCCTCGCTCGCCAGTGCAGTTCGACGCGCGGCCGACTTCGGCGCCGGCGTGATCAATATTTCACTGGTTTCCTGCCCGACCAGTTCGCCGGCGAACGAGCCTGCTTTCCGTGCGCTCGGAGCCGCGTTGCAATACGCGGCAGTCGAGAAGAACGCGGTGATCATCAGCTCTGCCGGTAACTCCGACGGCGATTGCAAGTCAGGCAATCCCGCGCCCGACCCCCTCAAACCCGCGCAAGATCTGTGGAGCACCATCCGCACTTATGTGAACCCGGCCTGGTACGACGAGTACGTGCTCTCGGTCGGCTCGATCAGCGCCAACGGCGCACCGTCGTCGTTCACTGTCGCCGGCCCGTGGGTCGGCATTGCCGCACCAGGAGAAGGCATTACCTCGCTCGATGCCAGGACCACTGGCATCTCCGACGGTAAGTACGACAACCAGGGCAAGTACATGGCTTACAGCGGAACGAGTTTCGCCTCACCCTATGTCGCCGGTGTCGCCGCGCTGGTGCGCGACAGGTTCCCCGATCTGACCGCCAAACAGGTCATCGAGCGTCTGCAGGCCACCGCCCACGCACCGGCCGAGGGCTGGAATCCGTACATCGGTTACGGCGCGGTGGACCCTGTCGCCGCGCTGACGAACGAAGTGCCAAAGGAGCTTCCGCCGAAGCAGGCCAGCCCGGCGCGCAGCCAGCAGCTCGCGGTACCCGCACCGCCACCGCCCGCGGACAACACCGCCCGCAATGTGGCCCTGATCGGGTCCGGCGCCATCGGCCTGATCCTGGTACTCGGAGTCCTCGCGTCGTTCCCGATCCGCCGCAAGTTCGGGATGTCGGTCGACGATCTCTGACCGGCTCCACCGAAGAGCAGGGTACGGTCCTGTGGTCTGAACACCCGTCGACCCAGGTAGCTGTATGAATTCGTCAATTGAACGCCCACTCACCCGCAGGCAACAGTGGGAGCGCGCGACCAACCTGCCGTTGATGCTGCTCGCGGTGGTGTTCGTCATCATGTACGCATGGCGGGTGCTCGACACCGACGCGTCGCCACGGCTGGATGCCGCCCTGCTGTGGGCCGATGTGGCGATCTGGGTGGTGTTCGCTGTCGATTTCACGGCGCGATGGCGGCTGTCGACCGACCGGATGCGCTTCGTCCGCAAGCATCCACTCGACCTGCTGGTCGTGCTGGTGCCACCGTTTCGTCCGCTGCGCCTGCTGCGCGCGTCCCTGCTCCTGCTCGATGCCCTCAACCGCGCGACGCACCCACGCACCCGCCTGGTGACCTTCGTCGCCACCAGTTCCGTGCTCATCATGCTGCTGACGAGCCTGGCCTTCTTCGACGCCGAATACGGCGCACCCGAGAGCAAGATCGAGTCCTTCGGCGACGCGCTGTGGTGGTCCATGGTCACGGTGACCACGGTCGGCTTCGGCGATGTCTACCCGGTGACCACCGAGGGCCGCTTCGTCTCGCTGATCCTGATGACCTTGGGCATCGGCCTGATCTCGTTCGCCATCGGGACCATGACCAGCTGGGTCGTCGAACAGCTCAAGACTGTCGACGACGCCTCGGACCGCGCCGAAAACATGCTGCGCGAACTGGTGGACGAGGTCAAAGCCCTACGGACCGAGGTCGCCGAACTCCGCTCCGATTCCGGCCGACCGACGCCCCCGCCTGATTAATTCACCTCGGCGACAAGCTTTTCGGCGGGTGACGGATCCGGTGCGACACCGTAGTGCGCGACCATCGCCTCTTCCCGACTTATCCTGGCCCACCCGCGAGCAGTCCGATGATCGGCGATGTAGAACAGGCTGTCCTTGCGGCGACTGTTCGGTTCGATGCCGGTGGACTGAATAGTTCGGGCCCGCACCGAGGTGGTGCGGGCCCGAACTGCCAGCAGATCAGTAGGACGTTGCCGCGATGTACCCCGCCGGATTGTTCCAGAAGGGAAGGTGATTGCTCGCGGGGTTGTATTCGCAGTTGGCCGCGGTCGGGCGGGACTGGTTGGCCCGCCAGCTCTGGCACTCGCTCTCAGGGGGAATGAGCAGGCATACACCCGCACATCTTCCCTGGCGTTGGAGTTGCTGGTTTGACGCGAGCGGGCACGTTTCGGTTCCCTTGATTCGGAACTAATTTATCGAGGCCACCGGTTGCGGCGCCGGGGACGGGTCCGGGGCTACACCGTCGTGGGCGACCATGGCGTCCGCACGGCCCAGGCTCGGCCCACCGGCCAACAAACCCACGATCGGCCAGGGTGCGGGCTCGGCGGTCACTTCCTCGAGGCCTAGCGCCTTCACGGCGTCGGCGTCCTTGATACCGAACCGCACGCCGGTGTCGGCGATGTAGAACAGGCTGTCTTTTCGGCGGCTATCGGGTTCGATCCCGGTCGATTGCACGTAGGCGCCGACGCCGGGCGGAATGTAGACCGAATCGAGTTGCGGGCCTGCACCATCGGCCTGGGCCAGGGCCACGAGTTTGGCTTTGTCCGGGGTCGGCAGAGCGACACCGGTCGACAGGGCCAGGGTCGCGCGGGCGGTGCCGTCTGCGTTGGTGGTCGCGCCCGCGATCGGGGCCCAGGTGATGCACGAGACCGGGGCGTCCTGGGCCGCAACCAATTTCGGGACGTCCTGGGGGTAGGCGCCGGTTTTGAGCTCGGATGACCGGTTGGCGTTGGCGCCCTCGGTGGACTGGATGGTGGTGCCCGACATCGTGGAGTTGTAGCTGTAGCGAATGATCTGGGCGGTCAGCGGTGAAATCTCTTGCAACCCGGCGTGCAGAACGACGTAGTTGCGGTTCGGTTCGTTGAATACCTGCACCACGTCACCGATTTTGTGCCCGCTCACCGAGTACGACGGCGTTCCCCCGGCGTTGGTGATGGTGGGCGAGATGATCGGCAACACCTCCGGAATGGCATTCAGCAGCCCTTCACTGATCACCCGCGGGGTGGCGTCGACGATACCGAGGGCCACCACCACCGGCCGATCGGTCATGTTGACGCGGGCACGCTTGCCGTCATAGACCAGATAGGTGGCATCTTTGCCCTTCACCAGCAGCGCGCGGCCGCTATCGAGCGGGGCAGCCTTGGTGCCCAGGTCCAGCGGTCCGGCCACCACCGAGGTGGTCAGGTCGGCCGAACCATCGGCTTTGAGTTGATCGCACACCGACCAAGGGCGGCCTTCGCCACCCTTGTCGTAGAGGATCGACGACGGGGCGCCCGGGATGCCGATCAGCTGTCCGCGTGGCTTCTTGCCGAGTTCGGATTCCTTGACGATCGCCGCCTTCGACGCCTCCCCGGCTGCCAGCCGGGCCGAGGCCAGGTTCAACGCGGGGTGCACCACATTGTCGATGACCACATAGACGCCGCCGGATTCCTTGGCGATCAGAATCTTGCTGTCGCCGATCTTGTCCTGGGGGCGCAGCAGCGCGAGGATGCCGCAACCGGCGAGGACCACCAGTCCGAGCACCAGTCCGACCACGTAGGCCCGGGTCTGCGCGCGCATCGGATCGTGCAGCATTCGCACATCCCGGCGCACCAGGGCGTGCTCCATCCGCCGCACCAGGAAGCGGTATCCGCTGACCTGCCAGCGCGTTGTGGGTTTTGAAGGCATGGTTCCTCCCCCGAACAGTGCTCTCGTCCGGGCAACACAGTACAGTTCCCGGCAGCAGTTGTTCGCATTCGGCCATCGGCCGATCGACAATCGGGTACCTGGGGGAGGAACGAATGGCTGAGTTCACCGGCGCGGGACCGCGCCCGCTGTTCGGTCGAATTTCGTTGCCGCACCTACTCATTGCGCAGGTCCTCGGCCTGATCGCGGGGGTTGTTGCGCTGATCTGCGGGCTCGATCCGCTGCCGTCGCTCGGCATCGCCGTCGCGGTGGCGGTGTTGCCGCTCATCCCGATCGGCAAGCGCACGATCCTCGATTGGATCTCGACCATCCGCCGCTATTCGAGCAAGCGCGAATACACACTCGGCGACACCGTCGACTTCCGCGACACCGACGGGCGCTCGCTGGGCCTGTACTGGGACGGCAGTCGCGTGGTCACCGTCGTGGAGGTACTGCCCCCGCGCGGCGGGCTGACCAGAATCGCCCGCACGGCCGTGCACGCCTCACACCTGTTGCCGCTGCCGGAACTGGCCGCGTGCCTCAATCAGCACGACATCCTGCTCAGCGGAATCGACATCATCAGCCACGGCCACCGCAGCCGGTCGGGCACGCCCGCGGGCGCGATCTACGAATCGCTGCTCGGTCCGCTGCCCGCGACCGCGCACCGCACGGTGTGGCTCGCGATCAGTTTCGACGCGGTGGCCTGCCCGGACGCGACGGCTCGTCGCGGTGGCGGCACCGACGGCGCTTCCCGTTCGGTCACCATCGCCACCCAGCGGATCATGCGCACGCTCGAAGACGCCGATTGCAACGCGCGCATCCTCACCGCGCCGGAGATCCGCAAGGCCGTGCAGCAGATCACCGCGGGCCTCGATCCGCGCACGCTGAGCCAGCGCTGGAAGTACGCCGAGATCGGCAACGCGGTGAACATCGGCAGCGCGGTGGATCCCAAGCAACTGGGTTCGGACCTGCTCGCGCAGCTGTGGGTCGCGCCGTCGCGGGGCACCACCGTGGCCGTGCGGTTGCGTCCCGGCAGCGATGCCGAGTCCGTCAGCGTCGGTGCCGCATGGCGGTTGACCGCGCGCGAGCTGCCCGAGAAGACCAAGTCCACGGGCATGGTGTCGATGAGCGGACGTCACCGCGACGCGCTGCTGGCACACCTGCCGATCGCGGTTCCCGGCGTCGACGACACGATCCCGACCATCGAGTACCCGATCGACGTCATCGGCGCGCTGCATCTGCCGTCTTCGGGCTGCGGGCAGTTGCTCGGCTCCGATGACGAGGGCAACGGCGTCGCCACCAGGATCGTCGGCGCCGGCATCTCCACCGTGTATGTGGCCGGCGAGCTGTATCTGGCCCAGCAGTTGGTGTTCCGCGCGCTGGCTGTCGGCGAGCGCGTGCTGGTGCGGACCGACCGAGCGCAGGCCTGGGAGCAGTTGGTGACCACTGTCGGAAACCCGGAGCGGCTGACCATCGCCGTCGAAACTCACCAGTCCGACGCGGCGTTCACCGCGACGGTGGTCGACGGCGTACTCGCACCCGCCCCGCACGCCGGTGTCACCACGATCTATCTCACCGGTGACCCCAACGGCTGGCCCGCGTCCCGCCCCGACCTGGAGATTTTCCAGCCGGGTGCGATCGGCAACCGCGTCGTCCTGCGCACGGGAACGACCCGAGTGAACCTCACGCTGGTGTCGATCCCCCGGGAGTCGACCTACATCGGTCAGCCGCGCGGTCAGCGCGCGATGGCAAGCGCCTGATCGGTCAGCCCGGATAGGGTTCGACGGTGCGGGCGGCCCGCAAAGTCGTTCCCCACCAGACCAATTGGTTCAGCATGCGGTCGCAGGCGTCGATCGCGGCGGCGTCGTCGGTCATGCCGGTCGCATCGAAACGTCGCTTGGCCTGGGCGAAACTCACCGATTCGCGCACCGACACCATGTGCAGCTCGGCGACCACCTGACGCAACTGCTCGACCGCGCGCAACCCACCCGACAGCCCGCCGTAGGACACGAATCCGATCGGCTTGGCTCGCCATTCGTGTTTGGCGCTGTCGAGCGCGGTCTTCAGCGAGGCCGGATAGCCGTGGTTGTACTCGGAGGTAACGGCGACGAAGGCGTCCGCGGCGGCCAACCTGGCCCGAAATGCGTCGACCTCCGGTGTGTCGATGAGGTCGACGGGCAACGCCAGATCGCGCAGATCGAGCACGCCCACCTCGAAATCCGGCCGCTCCCCCAGTGCGGTGACCAGCCAGCCCGCCACCACCGGCGCGAATCGCTCGGGGCGGGTGCTGGCGACGATGACCTCCAAGCGCAGCGGTGCGTTCATGCCGCCGAGCTTATCGACACCGCAATGCCCCGGTACCGGAGCCGCTGGTCGACTCGTGCACGATAGGACGGTCGGTTTCGAACATGGGGCGCAGGGGGTCGCGCGTGATTATCGGACGTTGGCAACTGGTGGAGACGCTGGGGACACCACGGAGTTGGTCGATGCTGACCGCGGGCACCACGCCGCGCGAGTGGGCGTCCTATCAGCGGGCCGTTCCGGCCAGGCTGCAGCCGTTGATCGCGGCGGCACATGACACGGGCATGCCGGTGGACGAAATACTGCCGAAGTCGCGAAATCCGTGGTCGGAGTTACGATTTCGTGCTGAGCCGGTGCCGTGGCCGGGTGCGCCCGCGCATGCGGTGAAGGTGTGGGTCGGGCCCCAAGGCACCGATGACCAACTGCGCGTCGCCCCTTTTCAGGTGGATGCGCAGGCTCGCGTCGTGCGCGTGCACCCCGCCGGACTCGGGCCCCATTTCGGTTCGACACCGGTCGAATACACCGGCGCCGAGCCGTTCGAGCGAATCGAGCGCTTCGATCGGGCTCTGGAATTCGTCGACGCGCTGCATCGTTCGGAGCCCGCGAGCCGGTGGTCGGGAGTCGCCACCGTCCATTCGCGGATCGGCCCGCGTTCGCTGCTGGTGGCCGCCCGCAACGGCGACGGCGAGCAGCGGCACGCGTGGCGCGGGGTCGCTGTCGATGTCACCGACAGCGTTGCACCGCAACATAAGTCGTTCGAGGCCGCGACGCTCGAGTTGCTGCGCGAGTCCCAGCCCGGCCTCTATCTGGTCATCGTCGACACCGCACAGGTTCGGGCGGTGCGCTGGGTCACCGAGCCGATGCCGGGACTGACCTGGCGCGGGGTCGACGAGCGAACCGTCCCGCATCCCGACGACCGGCCCCGGATCGTCGCGCTGCGCGCCGAGGTGCTGGCCGGTGCCACGCGCGCCGAGTTGAGCGGGTTGCGGCTGGCCGCCGAGGCGGGCGGCTGGCTCACCGTCGACGTCGAGGTGTCACCACTGCCCGGCGGCGGTGCGGCGCCCGCCTTCGTGCTCGCTCAGTTGCAGGTCACCGCGCTCTCGGGCTGATCAGGGCAGTTCGAAGGGCAGCGAAACCCCGACGTGCACGCGGCAGCGCTCGCAGGTGTCGGTGCCGTCGACGGCGGTGACCGCGCGGCGCATGAGTTCCTTGAACGGTCCAAGGTTCTTCTTGAACTCGGCGAAGACGTCGACCGCGTGCACACCGTCGCCCTCTTCCAGGCCTGCATCCAGATCGGTGACGAGAGCGACTGCCGCGTAGCACATTTCGAGTTCGCGAGCGAGAACAGCTTCGGGATGGCCGGTCATGTTGACCAGGTCCCAGCCCTGCCCGGCGAACCAGCGGCTCTCGGCGCGGGTGGAGAAGCGCGGACCCTGCACGACGACCATCGTGCCGGCGTCCTCGACGCGAAGCTCACCGGCGGACTTCACCGCGGCGGCGCGCAGATCGTCGCAATAGGGGTCGGCGAAGGAGACATGGATGCCGCCGCCGTCGAAGTAGGTCTGTGGACGACCCGAGGTCCGATCGACGAGCTGATCCGGCACGGCCACGGTGCCCGGCCCCCAGTCGGCACGCAAGCTGCCGACCGCGCACGGCGCGAACACCCGACGCACCCCGAGCGAACGCAACGCCCACATGTTCGCCTGGTAGGGCAGGGTGTGCGGCGCGAACTCGTGCTGCTTGCCGTGCCTGGGCAGGAAAGCGACGGCACGGCCTTCGACCTCCCCGATCGCCACCGGCGCACTCGGCGCGCCATACGGTGTGTCGACCTCGACGTGTACCGCGTCGTTGTCGAAGAAGTCATAGAAACCGCTGCCGCCGATGACGGCTAGTGCGGGCCGGGGAAGCGAACTCATGGCGTCGATTCTTCCGCCCGGGCCGACCGCGCGCACCACCGGGGACCCGTCACCTGACAATATCGACGCGAAACTGTACCCTAGGGGGGTATTAGTTCGCCACGCGAGCTACCAGGCAGGCGAGGAGACCTTCGGTGACCACACCCACCCCCGACACCGCGACCGGCGACGAGCACGCGGGCCACGCAGGCCACGCAGGCCACGGCTACATCACCGCCAAGGACGACTACCTCAAGCGACTGCGCCGCATCGAAGGCCAGTCGCGCGGGCTACAGCGGATGGTCGAAGAGGAAAAGTACTGCATCGACATCCTCACCCAGGTCTCCGCGATGACCAAAGCACTACAGGCCGTCGCGATGGGACTGCTGGAGGATCACATCTCGCACTGCGTCGTCGATGCCGCGGTGGCCGGCGGACCCGAGGCCGAAGCCAAGATCAAAGAGGCCACCGACGCGATTGCGCGGTTGGTCAGGTCCTGATCCCGGTGCCACGGTGATCGCCCGATGTGACCGGCGACCGGCTCGGTCGCCTCACGCCCCCGGCAGTGCGGCGCGCACCGGTGCCCGCCGCACGATCCGACCACTCGACACCCGGAGGGGCTGCAAGCAATCCCCGCGCGAGGCGGCGGCCGTGGCCACGCGCACAGTGCGGCTGAGATCGAGATCGGCGTAGAGCAGTCCTTCCTCGCCCTCCGCCAGCGGCGCGGCGAGTTCGAGCCCACCGGGACCGAAGATCCGCGAGACCCCGCCACCGCCCCGCAGCAGGCGCCGCTCGGGCGTGCGCGCGTCGACGACCTCCCAGCCCGCCACGGGCACGACCGCGACTGGCGCGATGACATGAGTCGACCCGTCCATCGCGTAGCGGACACTGGCGGCGGTATTGAGATCGGGCCCCCACTCCTTGTCCTCGCCGTAGTACACGGTGAAGCCCGACCACGCCGAGACATGGATCTGCTCGTGCTGTTCGTGCATCTGTCCGCGCAGGTCGGCGCGGAGATGGTCGGCGCCGCCGAGCATTCCGATCCGGCCGTGCGCAGTGTCGCGAACCAGCGGCCCCCCACCGGGCGAGGCACTGAAAACGGTGCGCTCGAGCCCGGTCGGTTCAGCCTTGCGGTCGACGCCGATGGTGCCGTCGGCAGCGATCAACGCTTGGGACATGAAGACCTCGCGCCCGGCCCGCTCGGCGAAACCGATCGAGACGTGCACGCCCTTTCGACGAGCCGCGTAGGCGATGGCACGCAATTCGGGCCCGTCGACGGTCAGCGAGTTGGCCAGGTATCTGGCCAGGAATTCCTCACCCCAGTCGACCGAATTGAGCCACATCCACCACGGAAATCCGGGCAGGAAAGTCTCCGGAAAGGCAATCAGTTGCGCGCCACCACGTTCGGCCGTCTCGATGTATTCGATTGCCTGTTCGACTCCGGCGGACAGATTCAACCACTTGGGCTCGGCCTGCACCGCAGCCACGCGTACCCGACTCATCGTGCCCCCTTGTCGCTCAACCAGTGAAGAGTGTTCAATTCACTCTCTCGCAGAATGGCGCCCCGCAAACTGTCATCCTGTGCCAGCCGACTGACCGTCTGTGCCAATCCACCGTTTACGGTCGAACTCCGTTCGGGCACGCACCATTGATGTCGATGCGTTCTGTCTACCATTCTTCCGAAGCGGCATTCCGGCGGCTGATCGAAACCGTCGCGATACTCCGTGCGATGCACGGCGAGGTCAGATCGGCAGCGCGCTCGTCGCCATCATGCGGAATTCACCAGGGGTCATCCCGGTCTCCGACCGGAACGCGCGAAAGAAGTGGCGTTCGGAGGCGAACCCGGACGCGATCGCGATTGTCGCCGTCGCCCGCCCGGGGTATCGCACGAGCAGCGTGCGCGCGCATTCCACCCGCATGCGCCGCAACACGGCGCTGAGCCCATCTTCCACATCACCGAACAGCCGGTACAGCGTTCGACGCGATACCAGGCAGGCCCGCGCGATGTCGTCGATCGTCAGGCTCGGGTCGGCACATCGGGTTCGCATGAAAGCGAGCACCTGTTCCCGGGACAACGCTTGCGCGGGCTCACCCGTCGGGATCTCGCCCGATGCCAGCCGGACCGCGGAGGCGAGCAGTTTGACGCCGCTCTCGGCCAGCACCGTCGCGTGGCCGGGTGCGCTCTGCTGGATCCGAGCCAGATCACGAAAGAAGCCGGCGACCACCCCGCCCGCGCTGTCGGCGGTCACTGTCACCGCGGTCGGCAACGCCGAAAAACCGGAGCCCAGTTGCCTGCGCAGCACCTCCAACGGTGTCTGCACGACCACCTGCGCCCACGGACCACCCAAATCCCAGCGATATGGGCGCGAGGTGTCGTAGAAGACCATGTCGCCGGGCCGAACCGACGCGACCCGATCGTCTTGATGCAGCAGTCCGGAGCCTTCGGTGGGGATGGAGACCAGTAAGTACTCGCCGTCGGTCTTCGCGATCCCGCGGGGGGTGCGACGGATGCGCTGGGCGCCCGAGCTGATCGTCGACAGATCGAAGCCGGGCTGGCTGGTGCGCTCGATACGGCCGTGGAAGGCGCCCCCATCCCCCGGGTCTGCCATCAGCGGGACATAACTCTCCGAGAGCAGCGACTCCCATTCGGCAAACGATTCGCTCTCGCCGGCGCGGGTCTTCGCGACCTCCATGCCACCCACCTCGCTCCCTATCCGAACCGAACAGCAAACAGTTGGCGTCGCACAATCTTCGGGCTCCTCCATGCCGAGCCTGCCAGATCAACCGGTTCGTTTCCATCGAATGTTTCCGAACGGTATGGCCGGTCGCCACAGAATATGCAGCTAGCACCGGCAATTCCAGCGAATACCCAACAGGAGTCTTTCATTATGAACCATGCATGTGAGGCATATCACTGCACCGGACCCGGTCGTCCTCGCCATTCACCGCGAGTGCCGGAGCGAGCTACTACTCGGTATTCGCTCGGGGTCATGCCGGTCGCCGCTCTGAACACACGGTAGAACTGTCGCTCGGAGGCGAATCCGGACGCGGTCGCCACCGCCGCGACCGAACCGAAGTCGTCCGCCGCGAGCAATACCCGCGCCCGTTCCAGCCGCATCCCCCGCAGCACCGCCCCGAGTCCGCCCTCGAACTCCCCGGTCACCCGATAGAGCGTGCGCCGCGACACCCGGCAGCCGTCCGCGATCCGGTCGATCGTCAAACCGGGGTCGGTGAAATGGGCGCGCAGATAGTCCAGCACCTGTTGCCCGTTCACCGCCGCGATCTGAGCCGGGCCCGGATGCCCGCCCGCCGCGATGGTGGCCGCCGCACCGAGTAGATCGATGCCGCTGCCCGCGAGTACCGCCGCGGCCGCCGGATCGGTGCTGTGCAACTGCGCGACCTGCCGGAAGAATCTGGCCAGCATCGGCCCGACGCCACCCTCCCCGATCACCATCCCGGCAGGTAGCACGTCGGCACGAACCCCCAGGTAGTCGACCACCTGCTGCCGGGGCACCCGAATGGTGAGATCCTCGATCAAGCCCTCCGAGCGCCATCGAATCGGCTTCGAGGTGTCGTAGAAGATCATCGCGCCCGGCATCAGTTCGACGCGATTTCCCGCGTGCTCCACCTGTGCCCGCCCCGCGAGCACGACGCTGCCGATGACATGGAAATCGTCGGCTCCGGCGATATGCCGTCGCGTCCGGCGCAATTCGTGGCCCTCGGCGACCACCGTGCCCACTGAGATATCACCGAAGTCGGCCGACCTGATCCGCCCTTCGAACGCGCGCGGCACAGTCGGCGCGATCGACACCTCGGTGAGCGCACCGGTGACCAGATGTTCCCAGTACCCGAACGCATCCGGAGCCGCGATCTGCGCGGTCGAGCAGATCTCGGGAAAACCCTCGAATGCCGTCATCGTCGCCGTCGCTACGGCACCGCGACAGGGAGCGTGCTCGCGCGGATTGCCACGGCGACCGATTGTCGCGGGTCGGTCGTAAACAGCGCGGCCGCGGAGTTATCCATCGTCTGCACCTGTTTTCTGTCGCCGATGCCCTGCTCGAAAGAAATCTAGCATCGCCGGTGAATGCCACCCCCGACAACGGAAGGCGACGCGGCCGTCACTCGCCGCAGCAGCCACCGTCGGGTTGCGGCACAGTTCGGGTTTCGCGGGTTTGGCTGTTGCGCGCAGCGAGGTCGGCGTCGGCGGGATAGTCGACGGCGATGAGGCTCAAGCCGTGCGCGGGGGCGACCGTGACCGAGCTGGATCGTTCGGTTTCGGCGAGCAGGGTCTTGGTCCATTCCGGGGTGCGTCGGCCTTCACCGACCGCGAGGACGGCTCCGACGAGACTGCGGACCATCGACCAGCAGAAGGCATCGGCGCTGACATAGGCGGTGAGCAGGTCGCCGTGACGTTCCCAGTCGAAGCGCTGGAGTTCGCGGATGGTGGTCGCGCCTTCGCGGCGGCGGCAAAAAGCAGCGAAGTTGTGCAGGCCCAGCAGGTTTCGCGAGGCTTCCCGCATGGCCTCGAGGTCCACACCGGGCTTGCACGGCACCACCCCGCGCGCCTGCAGCGGCTGCGCGCCATAGGGGGCGGTGGTGAGTCGGTAGGCGTAGTGGCGGCGCATCGCGGAAAAACGGGCGTCGAATTCGGGAGGGGCCGTGCGGATTTCGGTGATCCGCACATCCTTGGGCAAGAACTTGGCCATGCGATAGATCAATTTGTCGGCATCGAATTCGCCGACCGTGTCGAAGTGCGCGACCTGCCCCTCGGCGTGGACTCCCGCGTCCGTGCGTCCGGCGACCGTCAGCGCGAGCGGCTCACGCAACACCTTCGACAGCGACTCCTCGAGCACACCCTGCACCGTGCGCAACCCCGGCTGACGTGCCCAGCCGGTGAAATCGGTGCCGTCGTAACTGATCCCGAGCCGCACCCGAGTCACTGTCTGCTCCATCGCAACCTCCCGCAATCACGCACAGAAAGAACCGAGCCCGCCACCACAGGGGTGACGGGCTCGGCAGAACTCCTGATAGTCAGGCGTCCTTCTTGTCCTCGGTGGCCTCCGCGGCCGGAGCGTCGGCCGCAGCCACGGTCTCGTCGGCGGTGGTCTCCTCGACGACCTCAGCGGCCGGAGCCTCTTCGGTCTTCTGCGAAGCGGCGACACGACGGGCCCGGTCGGCCTCGTTGGTCACGGTCTTCTCGCGGACGAGTTCGATGATGGCCATCGGCGCGTTGTCACCCTTGCGCGGCAGCGCCTTGGTGATACGCGTGTAGCCACCCTCGCGACCCTCGAACGAGGGACCGATGTCGGCGAAAAGGACATGGACGACGTCCTTGTTGCGGATGTCCTTCATGACCTCACGACGGTCGGCAAGACTGCCGGCCTTCGCCTTGGTGATGATCTTCTCGGCGTAGGGACGCACCGCCTTGGCCTTGGCCTCGGTGGTCGTGATCCGACCGTGCTCGAAAAGCGCCGTGGCCAGGTTGGCGAAGATCGCCTTCTGGTGCGACGCCGAGCCGCCGAACCGGCGACCCTTCTTGGGCTTGGGCATTGTGGGTTTCTCCTGGGCGTATTAAAGCTGTTCGGTTTCGGCGTAGTCCTGCTCGCCGCCGTCGGTATCACTGAACGTGCCGCTGTCGCTCCACGTTCCGGTGCTCGCGTCGTAACCCACCACGGAGGACGGGTCGAACGACGCCGGGCTGTCCTTGAGCGAGAGGCCCAGCGTGTGCAGCTTGACCTTCACCTCGTCGATGGACTTCTGGCCGAAGTTGCGGATGTCGAGCAGGTCCGACTCGGTGCGGGCAACGAGCTCGCCCACCGTGTGCACACCCTCGCGCTTGAGGCAGTTGTAGGACCGAACGGTGAGGTCCAGGTCCTCGATCGGCAGACCGAACGAGGCGATGTGATCCGCCTCGGCCGGGCTGGGGCCGATCTCGATGCCCTCGGCTTCGACGTTGAGCTCACGGGCCAGGCCGAAGAGCTCGACCAGGGTCTTACCGGCCGAAGCCAGCGCGTCCCGGGCCGTGATGGAGTTCTTGGTCTCCACGTCGAGGATGAGACGGTCGAAGTCGGTGCGCTGCTCGACACGGGTGGCCTCGACCTTGTAGGTCACCTTGAGCACCGGGGAGTAGATCGAATCCACCGGGATCCGGCCGATTTCCGCGCCGGTCGCCTTGTTCTGCACGGCGGGCACGTAACCGCGACCCCGCTCGACGACGAGCTCGATCTCGAGCTTGCCCTTGTCGTTGAGGGTGGCGATGTGCATGTCCGGGTTGTGCACGATGACGCCGGCGGGCGGGACGATGTCACCAGCGGTGACGGTGCCCGGGCCCTGCTTGCGCACGTACATGGTGACCGGCTCGTCCTCTTCGGAGGACACGACCAGGCCCTTGAGGTTCAGGATGATGTCGGTGACATCCTCCTTCACGCCGGGGACGGTGGTGAACTCGTGCAGGACGCCGTCGATGCGAATGCTCGTGACCGCGGCCCCCGGGATGGAGGACAGCAGGGTACGACGCAGCGAGTTGCCGAGGGTGTAACCGAAGCCCGGCTCGAGGGGTTCGATGGTGAACTTCGAGCGGTTCTCCGCCACAACCTCTTCGGTCAGTGTCGGACGCTGGGAAATCAGCATGAGGATCTACTTCCTGTTCAGGGCATCCGCTATTTGATGCCTCGTCAGTGATTGCGGGGGCCGCCGCACAGCGACCCCCACCGTTGAGCGCTTACTTCGAGTAGTACTCGACGATGAGCTGCTCGGTCAGCGGCACATCGATCTGCGCGCGCTCGGGCAGCTGGTGCACCAGGATGCGCAGGCGGCCGGGGACGACCTGCAGCCAACCGGGAACCGGACGGTCGCCGACGGTCTCGCGAGCCACCTGGAACGGCAGCGTCGAGAGCGACTTCTCCGTGACATCGATGATGTCGTACTGGGAGACCTGGTAGCTGGGGACGTTCACCTTGACACCGTTGACGATGAAGTGACCGTGGCTGACCAGCTGACGGGCCTGACGACGGGTACGGGCCAGACCGGCGCGGTACACGACGTTGTCCAGACGCGACTCGAGCAGACGCAGCAGGTTGTCGCCGGTCTTACCCTTGAGGCGGTTGGCCTCTTCGTAGTAACGACGGAACTGCTTCTCCATGACGCCGTACGAGAAGCGAGCCTTCTGCTTCTCCTGCAGCTGCATGAGGTACTCGGATTCCTTGATCCGCGCGCGGCCGTGCTGGCCGGGCGGGTAAGGACGACGCTCGAACGCCTGGTCGCCTCCGACGAGGTCGACGCGCAGACGACGCGACTTGCGGGTGATGGGGCCTGTATAACGTGCCATTTTGAGCTTTTTCCTTTCCCGCTATTAGACGCGACGCCGCTTGGGCGGACGGCAGCCGTTGTGCGGCTGGGGAGTGACATCGGAGATCGAGCCCACTTCCAGGCCTGCGGCCTGCAGCGAACGGATCGCGGTCTCGCGGCCCGAACCCGGGCCCTTCACGAACACGTCGACCTTCTTGACGCCGTTCTCCTGCGCCTTGCGGGCAGCGTTCTCGGCAGCGAGCTGCGCGGCGAACGGGGTGCTCTTACGCGAACCCTTGAAACCGACGTGGCCCGACGACGCCCACGAGATGACATTGCCCTCGGGGTCGGTGATCGAGACGATGGTGTTGTTGAACGTGCTCTTGATGTGCGCGTGGCCGTGCGGGATGTTCTTCTTATCCCGGCGACGCGACTTCTGAGTCTTCTTCGGGCCAGCGGCCCGGCTCTTCGGAGGCATACGCTATCCCTACTTCTTCTTGCCGGCGACGGTCTTCTTCGGACCCTTGCGCGTACGCGCGTTGGTCTTGGTGCGCTGACCACGAACGGGCAGGCCACGACGGTGGCGGATGCCCTGGTAGCAGCCGATCTCGATCTTGCGACGAATATCGGCCTGAACCTCGCGGCGCAGGTCACCTTCGACCTTGTAGTCCGTGCCCTCGATGAAGTCGCGGAGCTTCGACAGGTCGTCGTCGCTGAGATCCTTGGAGCGCAGGTCCGGGCTGACGCCCGTCTCGGCCAGGATCTGGGCGGCGCGGGTGCGCCCGATTCCGAAAATGTAGGTCAGCGCGATCTCCATGCGCTTTTCGCGCGGGAGATCAACGCCCATCAGACGTGCCATGTGGCAGGTTCCTTAATGGTTGCGGAGGTCTGCTCCCCGTCCGTCCCCCCGAGTACAGAATGGGGGCACCGGCCTCCGTGCCGGTGGATGGCGCGCACACGTGCGTACGCGCTGGATCTGGGAGTTCTTCTTTCGGTCATTCCGATCAGACGATCGGTGCCCGGTGGTGCTGCGTAGAACGGCCCCTCGGCAAGCCTCGGGAACGTGGAATCAGCCCTGACGCTGCTTGTGGCGCAGGTTGTCGCAGATCACCATGACCCGACCGTGACGGCGGATCACCTTGCACTTCTCGCAGATCTTCTTGACGCTCGGATTAACCTTCACGTCCGTCCAATCTTTTGTTGGTCCACACAGGGGGTGTGAACACAGTTTTTCCCCAGCCTGAGGACTGGGGAAGTCTGGGGTGCGTCCCGAAACCGGGACGCTGTGCGACGTCGCGCGCCGAAGGGCTCACGACGTCGGCAGGCTCACTTGTAGCGGTAGACAATCCGGCCGCGTGAGAGGTCGTACGGCGACAGCTCGACGACCACGCGGTCCTCCGGAAGGATACGAATGTAGTGCTGCCGCATCTTTCCGCTGATGTGCGCGAGAACCTTGTGACCGTTCTCGAGCTCGATCCGGAACATCGCATTGGGCAGCGGCTCGACAACTCGACCCTCGACCTCGATGGCCCCGTCTTTCTTCGCCATATCCTCCGCGATCCCGGTTACGCTCAACCTGAGTTTGATTACTCGTGCTGCTCACTCGCAACGGCCGACTTCGAACAGTCGACATGCATGCGAACAGTCGGCGCATAGGTGCACCGCCGCTCAAGCTTACCGGGCCGGGCGGCCAGAGGCAAAAGTGCCCCGAACCGTACACCTCGATCGGGCCTCGCGCTGCGCTATCGGCCGGGCCGATGTCCCAGATCCGGCGGGCTGACGGCGGGCGTTCGAGGGTCGGGCCCAGAGTTGAGGCGCCCACCACGTCGTCGGGGTTGTCGCGTAAACTCCACCCCGTCGGATAAGTGGGTCGATCAGAATCGGGGGACCCTGGTGAGCGAGGCGTGCCGGTGAGCCGCAACAACGACAGCCTCCCCATGCTGCCGCCGTGGCTGTCGGAAAGCGACGTCACACAGGTCGGGTACGAGGCTCCGGTCGAGAACCTGCCCCAGGACGACGAGATCGACGAGGCACCCAAACGCCGCCGCTTCATGGGCCGCGGCGATGACGCTCCCCGTAAGGAAAAGGGCAGGCGCCGCCGCAAGGCCGACGAAGAGGCCGCTCAGCAGTCCGCGCCGTCCGCCCAGCCCGTCGACCAGCGACACCATGCCGAGCCGACTCCCCAGTCCAGCTGGTCGACCCAGCCACCAGCAGACCCGCTGATCCCCGGCCCCTCTCACCAGCAGCCCAGCCGCGACTATCCACAGCCGCCGAGCCGCGAGCAGTCGCCGCCGGTGCACGAGCAGTCCCCGCACCACCGGACAGGTCGCGACGCGGCGGCGCATCAGCCGGTGCCCGGACAGCCGAGCGTCGGCAGGCAAACTGCGCCCAACCCACTCGCACCGCAGCCGAACGTGGCGTCGCCGACCGACTCGACACCGTGGTCGAACACCCACGGGCCGTCTGCGACCACAGGTCCCGCAGCGTCCGACTCGATGCCGTGGAACACCGGCCGGCCTGGGCCGACCAGCTCGGCGCCGTGGCCAACGGGTCGACCACCGGTCGAGCATGCCCCGACATCCGCGGGGCAGACGCCCTCCCACGGCACGCCTCCCTCGAACGGGCCCCTGCCCACCGGCGGAGGTACCGGTGCCGAATCGGCGGCACCCTCGCCGACGAGTGCCTCGCCGACTCAGTCCGTGCCGTCGGCTCATGCGGGCCCGGTAGTGCCCGCGCCGCCCGCCGAGTCGACCGATCACGGTGCAGGCGCGCTCCCCACGCGCACCCCTGCCCCACCGTCGAACGGCTTCACCCCACTCGGCCCGACCCAGCAGCGCCCCGAGCTGCCCCCTCCTCCTCCCCTGCCGGACCCACCCGTCCGGCCGACCCAGGCCCCACCACGCCTGACCGTTCCACCGCAGTCGGTCACCCCTAGCCGCGACATCGAGCAGCCCGCCGACTCGGCATCGCAGTCGGTGCCGCCCCGCGACGAGCACCGGCGATCCACGACCGGCACATCGACCACACCCGTTCCCGACGAGTCGGCTTCCTCTCGTCGCGAGGTGGCGCAGTCCGACTCCGGATCGCGGCCGGTGTCGTCGGGAGAGGTCGAGCAGGCCCAGTCGCAAGCCGCGCCGTCGACGCAGGCGACCGGTACACCCGACTCCGCGGCGGCGACGACCGCCGCCGAGCCGACGGATTCGCCGACGACCGGCGCACGTCATGCGGTCGGCGGATGGTCGATGCCCGACGAGGACGCCCCCGCGACCACGCCGCACTCCCCCGAAACCCCTGCGACCGCCACCGAACCGCAGGCGCCCTGGGACCCGTTCGCCGACGGCACGCCCTCGACGACTCCCGGGGACACATCGCACTCGACGCCGGCGCCGACAGCCGCGGGCGCACCCGAGTCCCAGGCGCCGACACCTGCTGTCACACCCGAGTCGCACTCGCCGTCGGACTCCGCCGGGCCTGACCCGCAACCGGATGCCGCACAGACGGGACGCCGATCCCCGCACGCCGCCGGTGAATCCGCGGCACAGGACGGGTCTCCCTACAGCTCCGGTGAATCCGTCGCGCCGCAGTCCGCGCAGCAGCGATCGCCATATGCGTCGGGCGAGACCGTGCAGCCTTCGACTTATCCTGCGACGCAGTACAACTCGGTTCCCGGCGATCCGACGCCGGTCGCGCCGACGCCCGGGCCGGATGGGCGGACCGAGGTATTCCGGTCCGACGATCCGCGGCTGCAGGGCCGTGGGCCGGGCGCGGAGCAGGCGAGCAGGCAGGGTGGCGCGCAAACCGGTTACCGCTCGGGCGAATTCGTGCAGGCGGCCGATGCCGTCTCACCGTATCCGCGTCCCGACGGCACCCCGGCGCAGCATCAACAGCCCGACGGCCTGCCCACCTACGGGCCCGACGGTGTCGCTGTGCGACCCGACGGTGCCGCACAGCAGCGGCCCGATGCCGCTCCCACCCAGCATCAGCACCCCGACGGCTCACCGGCACAGCCGTATCAGCCTGACGGCACCCCGGCTCCCCAGTACCAACAGCCGAATCAGGGTGCGCAACAGCAGTTCCTGCCGAACGGTCCGTCGCAGCCCTACCAGCCCGACAGGGCTCCCGCCCAGCAGCCCCACGGCGCCGGCCAGCAGTACCTGCCCGACGGCACCCCCGCGCCGCAGTACCAACAGCCCAACGGACCCGGCCCGCAGTACCTGCCCGACGGCACGCCCGCGCCGCAATATCAGCAGCCCAACGGGCCGGGCCAGTACCTGCCCGACGGCACCCACGCCCAGCAGTACCAACAGCCCGTTGCAGCACCGCAGCAGTATCAGCAGCCGGGCAACTACCAGCAGCCCCAGCAGCCGTACGGTCAACCGGGTTGGGGCGCACAGCCACAGGGCTACCAGCCTTCGCTGGACAACGTCCCGGTCAAGCGCGCCAAGAAGGCGCCGGGCAGCGGTTGGCGCAAGGCCGTGCACCATGTGTCCGGTGGCGCGATCAACCCCGGGATGTCCGCCGAGGAGCTGCGCCTGCAGGAACTCGTGGCCCGCATCCGCCAACCCGTGCGTGGCGACTACCGCATCGCGGTGCTCTCACTGAAGGGCGGCGTCGGCAAGACGACGACCACCACCGGTCTCGGCTCGATCTTCGCCTCGATCCGTGGCGACCGGGTCATCGCCGTCGACGCCAACCCCGACTTCGGCACCCTGTCACAGCGCGTCGCCATCCAGACTCGCTCGACCGTGCGCGACCTGCTGCTCGACCCGTCGATCCAGCGCTACTCCGATGTCCGCAGGCACACCTCGCAGGGCTCGAGCCGTCTGGAAGTGCTCGCCAGCGAACGTGATCCGGCCGCGTCGGAGGCGTTCAACGACGAGGAATACCGGGCCGTGGCCCGGATCCTGCAGCGCTTCTACAACATCATCCTCACCGACTGCGGCACCGGCCTGATGCACTCGGCGATGAGCGGCGTCCTCGACCTCGCCCACTCCCTGGTGCTGATCTCCTCGGCCGCCATCGACGGCGCCCGCAGTGCCGCCGCCACCCTGGACTGGCTGTCCCTGCACGGTCACGACCACCTGGTCCGCAACGCCGTGGTTGTCATCAACCTCCCCCGCGAGGGCTCACCCAACGTCGGCATCCAGCAGCTGCGCGAGTACTTCCTCTCCCGCTGCCGTGCGGTGCACATCATCCCCTTCGACGAACACCTCTCCGAGGGCGCCGAGATCGACCTGCACCGCCTGCACAAGGGCACCAAGCGCGCCTATGTCGAACTGGCCGCCACGGTGGCCGACGAGTTCGGCGCACAGCACCACCGCCTCAGCTGACCCGCACCACGCCCGCGTGAACAGCGTGGGCGTGGTGAGCGTCGAGCTGAGTCACCACTCCGGCAAACGCCTGCGCCCGGCCACTACGTCACGCACCAGATCGTCGTAGGCGTCGGCCAGTTCGGCCAGGTGATGCCACGCGCAATGCAACATCTCGTCGTGAGCGGCCATCGTCATCAGGGCGTGGTGCGCACGCACCGAAGCCTCGGCCATGCGGTCGATCACCGCGCCGACGGTCTCGGTGTGCAGCGTCGCGCCGAGACGGTGCTGCGGTATCGCACGCAGCACCCAGTCGTCGATCGCCAGCACCAGTTCACCACGGCGACAGTCGATTTCGCGCAGCACCTCCGGGTCGGTATCGACCCGTCCGCCGCGCCCGACCACCCGTTTCTCGTGCAGCACGGCCAGGTCGCGCGCGAACCACAGCAGCGGTCCACCGACCACCCGATGCCCACGACACGCCCGGACGAGAATGTCGGAGAGGGGTAACAGGCCAGTAGCTGCCGGGAGCCCGGCGGTATCGACACTTCGCACGGTGTCGGGGAAAGCCATTACAACTGTTGAACTCTCCGAACCAGCCACGTTGCCTCGCCGTCATCGCCGCAGAGCACCGGATCAGGACGTTCATTACAATAAACCTCGCAAGCTCTCTGTCAAGCATTACTCGGCCGTAGGTAACCGATACGAGTACACTTCGTTACCTGCACGACCTACCGAGGAGCATGATGGCGGACGGTCCGACCTATCTCCGGATCGCGAACCTTCTCCGTGAGGAGATCCGCGCGGGCACATGGAAACCGGGCGACAGGCTGCCCAGCCACTCCGAGCTGGCCGATCAGATGCAGGTCTCGATCACCACCTCGCGCAACGCGATACAAGTGCTCGTCGCCGAAAATTTGGTCTACACAGCGACTTCCCGCGGGACCATCGTGCGAAACCAAGAAGTCCTGGAGTCGGTGGTCACCGACCACATCCGGCGTGATCGGCCCAAGTCGGCGCACGACATCTTCGAAGAGATCGCCCGCGCGGCCAACCGGGAACCCTCCAAGCAATTCAGTACCAGGATGGAACCGGCGAACACCGAAGTCGCGCGCTGGCTCGGCGTCGCCACCGATTCCTGGGTACTCGCCCGCACCGTGGTGCAGTACCTGGACAACGAACCGTGGTCGTGGGAGGTGAGTTTCTACCCCCGCGACCTGGCCGAGGCCGCGGGCATCGATTCCCCCCACGACATCCCCGAGGGCACCACCCGCCGCCTGGCCGACCGCGGCTACGGCGAAACCGCCCACCGCGACACTGTGCTGGCCCGCGCCGCCACGGCCGAGGAAGCGGCGGTACTCGGCGTCGCCACCGGCACCGTCCTGCTCGACCACCTGCGTATCGGCGCCAACCACGAGCGCGTCACCCGCGCCACCCGCCACCGCTCCCTGGCAGGCCGCAACCAGCTGGCCTACCAACTGGGCGACACCACCGGCACCGACGTCATCGCCCGCACCCTCGGCATCGCACCCCGGTCGGCCGTCGCGCTGCCATGACGGTGCGCCTGCGCCCGGCCACCCTGGGCGACCTGCCGCTGATCTGCCGCCTGCGCGTGCAGCGCACGTCGTGGCTGACGGCACGCGGGTCGGATCAGTGGACGGTGGCGGGGCGCGGACGTCCGATCGAGATCTTCGCCGGTGCGGTGGGGCGGGCGCTGGATCGCGGTGAGACGTGGATCGCGGAGGTGGACGGTGAGTCGGCGGGGACGATCACTATCAACCATCGTGCGGATCCGGGTTTGTGGTCGGCGTGGGAGCTCGCGGAGTCGGTGATCGTGCATTTCATGATCGTCGATCTGCGGTTCGCGGGGCTACAGGTAGGGCACCGGATGCTCGCCCACGCCGCCCGGCTGGCCGACCAGAAGCACCGCGATTGGGTCCGCCTCGATGCCTGGACGGCCAATTGCCAACTCCACGAGTATTACCGCCGCGCGGGCTTCACCCTGGCCCGTTTCGCCGACCCGTCGACGACCGGCCCGTCCTGTGCCCTGTTCGAACGCCGCACCGACAGCTGGTTCGGGCCGCAGGTCCACCGGCCGACCCACCGCCGTTCCGGCGCCCCGGCGCTCCCGCTGATGGATCGCTTCCCCGGCTGAGCCTGCGCTACATCGGTGGCAGGTCGGCGATCTGGACGAGTTCGATGCCCTGGCTGCGGGAGATCAGCGTGCCACGGCCGGGCGGCATCTTGCTCGGGCGCACGTCGCCGATCAGCTTTCCTTCGTCCCGGGAACCGCTCATGATCAACGACTGGACCGACAGGTTCTTCATCGCGCCGAGCACCGGGTCGTACAGGGCTCGCGACGCACCGCCGATACGGCGGGTGACGACCAGGTGCAGACCGATATCGCGAGCCTGCGGCAGGTATTCCAGCAGCGGGGCGAACGGGTTGACCGATCCGGTGACCACCATGTCGTAGTCGTCGACCACGACATAGATCTCCGGGCCCGACCACCAGCTGCGTTCGCGCAGTTGCTGCTGGGTGATGTCGGAACCGGGGATTCGCTTGGACAGGTAACCCGCGACCTCGGCGATCATCGGCCCACAGGTCTGCGACGAGGTCGAGTACCCGGCCAGCTGATCACCCTCGAGCACACCGAGCATGGTGCGTCGATAGTCGATCATGATGATCCGCGCCTCGGACGCGTCGGACTGTTCGGCGATGCTCATCACGATGTTGCGCAGCAGCGTGGTCTTGCCGCATTCCACATCGGCGAAGGCCATGAAGTGCGGTTCGAGGCCGAAATCCAGGATCAGCGGCTGCAATTCGGATTCGCCGAGACCGACGACGACCTTGGTGCGGTCGAGCGTGACGCCCTGTTCCTTGGCGGTCGTGATGACCTGATCGCGGGGGAAGCTCAGCGGCAGCATGCGCACCTGCGGGGCACTGCGGCCCGGATACAGCGCGATGAGTTCCTCGCGCGCCCTGGTGACACCGTCGGCGACCGTGGACGGGTCGGAGTCGGAATCCAGGCGTGGCAGCGCGATGAGCATGTGCAGCTGCTCGGGCGTGAGGCCGCGGCCCGGCTTGCCGACCGGAACCTGGTGGGCGGTACGACGATTCATCTCCGAGTCGCCGGGGTCGCCGAGGCGCAGCTCCAGCCTGGTACCGACCTGGTCCTTGACCACCGGTCGGATCTCGGCCCAGCGCGAGGCACCGATCATCAGGTGAACGCCGAATGAAAGCCCCTGGGTGGCAATGGCGTTGATCAACGGTTCGAGGATGTCGAATTCCTCGCGGATGGCGCCCCAGCCGTCGATCACCAGGAACACGTCACCGAACTGGTCGGCGGCGAGCAGGTCGCCGGGTGCGGCGGTGGTCCCGTTGATCTGGCGCGCCTCGTGCGCGGAGAACTTGCGCCGACGGAACTCGGTCATCGATTCGATCCCGAGCTCGGCGAACCGTTCCTCGCGCTGGCGCATCAGGGAGGTGAGCTCGGCGATGGTGCGCCGCACCCGGTCGCCATCGAGACGACCGGCGACCGAACCGACGTGCGGAATCCCGACCAGACCGGCCATGCTGCCACCACCGAAGTCGAGGCAGTAGAACTGCACCTGCTCGGGAGTGTGCGTGGCGGCTGCGGCCAGAATGATCGTGCGCAGCGTGGTCGACTTACCCGACTGCGGGCCACCGACCACCGCGACATTGCCCTGCGCGCCCGCGAGATTGATGGTGAGCACGTCGCGGCGCTGCTCGTAGGGCTTGTCGACGACACCGATCGGCATCCACAGCTGGCCGTGCCGGTTCACCGGCGAACGCCAGTCCGGATCGGGCAGCAGCATATCGGCGGTCGGCGATTCGTCCAGCGGTGGCAGCCACACCTCATGGGCAGGCCTGCCGTGCCCGGTCAGCCGCTTGACCACCACGTCGAGCAACGAATCCGGGATGCCCTCCTCCGCGGCCGGGCCGCTGGGTGGCGGCGGCGGTAGTTCCGGCCGACCGCGCAGGATCGGGTCGCTGTCCTGCTGTTCCGGCTCGGCCTCGACCGCCTCGACGGGGGCCGCGGTGAACACCACCGGCCGTTGGCCGCCCATCGGCGCGCCGTCGTCGTCGATGACCGTGCCGACCGGCGCGACATAGGAACCGGAGACGTAACTGGCGTTGAACCGAAGCGGTTCGGACGCATCGCTTTTCAGGTATCCGGCGCCGGGCACGCTGGGCAGGTGGTAGGCATCGGTGATGCCGAGTACCGCGCGTGATTCGTTGGCCGAGAAGGTACGCAGACCGATCCGGTAGGACAGGTGTGATTCCAGGCCGCGCAGCTTGTTCTCCTCGAGACGCTGCGAGGCCAGCAGCAGATGCACGTGCAGCGAGCGACCGAGGCGGCCGATCATCACGAACAGCTCCGCGAAATCCGGTTTCTGCGAGAGCAGTTCGGAGAACTCGTCGACGACTACGAACAGCGCGGGCAGCGGATCGAGCGCAACGCCCGCCGCCCTCGCCTTCTCGTAGTCGGTGACATTGGCGTAGTTGCCCGCCGAGCGCAGCAGCTCCTGGCGGCGGTTCATCTCACCGGCGAGGGCGTCCTTCATGCGGTCGACCAGCGAGAGCTCGTCCTCGAGGTTGGTGATCACGGCCGCGACATGCGGCAGCGAGTCGAGGCCGAGGAAGGTCGCACCGCCCTTGAAGTCGACGAGTACCAGGTTGAGCGCGTCCGGCGAATGAGTGGTGACCAGCGAAAGCACCAGCGTGCGAAGGAATTCCGACTTGCCGGAACCAGTTGCGCCGATGCACAGGCCGTGCGGGCCCATGCCGTTCTCGGCCGATTCCTTGATGTCGATCTCGACCGGCGTGCCGTCCGGGGTGATACCGATCGGCACCCGCAGTCGCTCACGCGCGGTCCGCGGGCGCCATACCCTGGCCGGGTCGATCTGGGCGGCGTCGGGAATGCGCAACAGTGCCATCAGGCCGGGGTCGCTGGTGGTGCCCTCCCCCAGGCTGACGATCTGCGCGGCGGTGGCGAGCCGGTAGCGGGCGAGCGAGCGCGCGAAGGCCGCCGCCTCGGCCGGGCTGACCTCGTCGGCCGTGGCGAACCGTTCCACTCCCGCGGCACTGCGCGCCGACACCACACCGTCGGCGACGACCAGTTGCAGGCCGCGCCGCGCCGCGAGTCCGTTCTCGGGCGCGGTCAGATCGAGCACGGTCACCGAGTCGAGGCCGGACTCGCTGATGGTGCGCTCGTTGCCGCTGATGTAGCCGTCATCGATCACGACCACCAGGTGCAGCCTGCCCTGGGTGGGCTGCGGATTACGCATGAACCGGCCGCGTTCCATCAGCTCGGCCTGCAGCGCCGACTCCAGTTCGCCGAGCGAGGTGTACATCATCCGCGCCGAGCCGAGTCCGTCGCGCACCGACGGATGCTGTACGTGCGGAAGCCATTTCGCCCAGGCCCAGTGGGCGTCCGGGTCGGCGCAGACGATGGCGACGACGAGATTGTCCGGCCCGTGGAAGGTGGTCAGTTCCATCAGCACGGCCCGCACCAGCTCGCGTCCCTCGTCGAGGTCACCGCCGATGTTGATGGCGGGAAACGCACGCAGCGAGACCGCGGTCGGCAGTTCGTGCACCACCGAATGTGTGCGCACGAAACGGCGCAGCGCCACCGTCGACACCGGCTCGAGGTCTTCGAGCGGACCGGTTTCGGGCCTGGCCAGCTTGGTGGCGAGGCGGTGGCTGCCGACGCCGACCCGCACATGCCCGAAGTCGGGGTCGTTGGGGCGGCGTTCCCACATCCGCCTGCTGCCGATCAGCGAGGGCAGATCGGCGGGCTCGGGATGACTCCAGCCGAGGGTCTCGAGCTGTTTGACGCCGGTGGTCCGCACGTCCTTGCGCACCTGATCGAGATACCGGAAGTAGTCCTTGCGTTCCTCGTTGAGCTCGACAGCGCGCTTGGGGCCACCGCCACGCATGCCCGCCATCATGCCGACCATCGACATGAGCATCATCATCGGGAACATCATCATCATCGGATTGGCCAGCAGGTTACGGCCCATCGAGACCATCATCGCGATCATGCCGACCACCGCCACCACCATGATGACGGGCATCAGCTTCATCATCAGCGGCGACGGGATGGCGCGCTCGATCTCCGGCGGCGGGGTGAGTGCTACTTCACCGCCCGGTGCGCGGGGCGGCGCGATCCGGGGGCGACGGACGAAACCTTCGGTTGCCATCGATCCCTCTACTCCTCGAATTCCTGATTGAGGTCAACGCCGCGTCGGCGGAACGGGAACCCGAACGCGGCGCCGATTCCCAAGGCGGCCAACAGGAACACCGACCCGGCGATGGCGACCTGCCGTGGTCGCGAATCCGGTTCCGGCGCCGCGTACGGCTCGGCGATCGGATGACCCACGTCCGCGCCGCTGCTCGGCGGCTCCGCGGGCAACGGTGCGGTGAGTGCCGCGAGCGGATCGATCAGACCTGCGCCGATGCCGTCGTCGCGGCCCCGCCCCGGCGCGTGCGCGGTGCGAGTGATCCGATCGATCACCTGCTGCGCGGACAGTTCCGGAAAGCGTGACCGGATCAACGCGGCCAACCCGGCGACATACGGTGCGGCGAAACTGGTTCCGTCGATCGGCTGCACGCCCTCCATCGTCTGCACGCCGTCGACCAGCCCGGTGCCGCCGGGCTTGCTGTCCAGCGACACGATATTGCGGCCGATCGCGGCGGCCCCGACCCACGGCCCACGCAGCGACAGCGCCGAGGGTTGGCCGTTGGCGTCGACCGAGCCGACCGACAACACGTACGGGGTGAACCAGGCCGGCGACGGGACCGTGGTCACCGAACTCCAGCCGGTGCCCTCGTTCTGGTTCTGGCACGGCCCGCCCTGCTCCACGTTGCCCGCCGCCGCCACGACCACCACATTGCGGTCGTAGGCGTACTTCACGGCGGCGCCGAGCGCACCGTCGGCGGTATTGGAACCGGCTGCGGTGCAGGCCACTTCGGAGATGTTGATCACGGTGGCGCCCATGTCCACCGCGCGGACAACCGCGCCGGCGAGGGTGAGCACACTGCCGTAGCCGTCGCTGCGTAGCGCACCGTCCTCCTTGACCGCGCCCTGTCGGTCCTTGCGGTCGTAGGCGAGGCTGAGCTGGCGGATGGCCAGGATCTCCGCGTCCGGGGCGACACCGACGAACGCGTCGTCGGGTGAGGGCCGGGCGGCGATGATGCCCGCCACCAAGGTGCCGTGGCCGTCGCAGTCGACGGTGCCGTCGGAGTCGCTCACGTAGTCACCGCCCGCCTGCAGCGCGGGCAGTCGCGGATGCCGGTTGACGCCGGTATCGATCACGGCAACCTTCTGCCCGGCCCCCCGGCTGAACTGCCACGCCGAGGGCAGATCGAGAACCTGCTGCGACATCGGCGGTTCGACCGGCGCGCTACCGCGCAGCACCGGCTCGGCACACAGTTCACGCTGTTCGGTCGGTTCGAGCGGAGCAGGTCTACCGCTCAGCGCCACCGCGGCGTCGAGCGCGCCGGGATCGATCCGAGGCGGGGCGATCGCGCTCGCGGGCATCGGGAAACCCGCGACTGTGCCGAGCACGGTCGCCGCACAGGTGAGCCGCAGCAGCGCGCGCCGCATGGCTGCGCCGGTCATATGTTGCGAGCGGTCGAGTACACATCCATCACCCACAGTGCGAGCGGGATCATCGTGATGATCAACAGGTACTCGAAGATCTCGATCATCCGCCTCGTCACCGGGGTCACTTCGACATGTGGTCCGATGACGCCGAACCCCACGACACCACCCGCGGTCACCAACAACAGTGCTACCGCGAGGAATTCGAGCGATTCGTGGCCGAGGCCGAGGCCGGTCAGCAGTGCGAGCAGGGTGAGTGCGCCCGCGGAGATCAGCGTGGCCGCCTGCACCAGATCCGCGTAGGAGCGCCCCCGCAGGCACAGCACGATCGCCGCGACCGTCGCGAGAGCGACACCGCCGGAATGGAACGAGCCGAACGGGTCGGCCGCGCCGAGGGCGCCGATCAGCGCGGCGAGCGCGCAGGCCACAACGAGACCGGTCTGGATCTGATTCGCTACCCGAGCACGTTCGCCGAGCCCGGCCGCCGAGGGCAGCGCGATCGCACCGACAGCACCGACACCCTCGATGGTCGGCCGCTGTTCATGATCGGCGGGGTCGATCGCCGCGCCCGCGGTGGGCACCGGCGGAATCGGCAGCCTGGCCGTCACCGCGGCGAGCCGTGGCACCGACGACAGCAGTATGACGGCCGCCACGAGCACTCCGGCGAACAGCTTGGCCAGGCCCGGATGCCAGATCAGGTGGATCGCACCGGCCACCGCGCCGAACACGCTGACCGTGATCGCGGCAGCGAACAATCCGGCCCCTATCCCGGTAACCCGATACCCGACCACCGCGGCGACCAGCAGCACCACGCTACCGAGCAACAGGCTGCCCGCACCGAGCTGTCCCGGCACCACCAGTGCGCCACCGCCGAACAACAGCAGCAGCGCGTCGAGCGAAAGCCAGTTCGCGGTAATCGAATCCGTGAATTTGCGCGCGGCGATCCCGGCCGCGGCCGACGCGGCGATCCCGGTACCGAGCAGCGCGAACGCGGGGGCGAGCGGATCGGTGTCGACGCGCGAGACGACCAGCAGCGCGAGCGCCGCCATGATCGAGACGGTCGCCAGCACCAACCCGGTCCAGCGGGCCGCGGAGCCGGACCAACCGCGGAATTCGCCTGCGGTGAGCCGGGATACGGCATCGATGACATCGTCGAACAGCGCGGGCGACTCCTTGCGGGTCACCGGGCTCAGTACCAGCAGCTCACCGTCGTAGACCTCGGCCTCGGTGAGCGTGCGGCTCGGCGCCAGGGGGTCCTGGCCGAGTCGCGCCAGCGTCCAGTGCTGGGCGCGGACGGGGGCGGAGTCCTCGTCGCCTTCGGGCAATCGTGGATCCCGCGAGCGGATCAGCGCCACCAGATCACCGATGAATCCGGCGATCGGAACCGTGGCGGGCAAACCGATGTCGAGCTGCGTATCACCCCCGATCACTGAAACTCGGCATAGTTCGGGCTCATTGCCTAACAACGTCGACACCAGTGATGAACTCTCAGTCGTAGCTGACTACTTCCGTTGCGACCACACGGCAGCGTTACCTAATCTAACGGACATGGCAAACCGGCGCGATCGAAGTCGTGGGCGCCGGATTGAACACCAGCTGTCCATCAGAGGAAGATTTCGGGGTCCGACACCACATGCCAGACATTCGCCAGGCTCAGCGCGCCTTCGACGCGGGCGTCCTCTCGCTCGGTCTGTCCATCGACGGTCAGGAGTCCGCGCGTGACGAGGAGTACGCGAAGCTGGCTTTCCAGCGCGCGACGGAATGGGATTCGTCGATGTGCGACGCGTGGCTCGGCCGCGCCGCCGCCGGCGAGGTGACCAAGGAGGTGCTGTTCAATCTGCATCGCACCAGCCTTGATTCGCTCGGTCGCGAGCAGCGCCGGATCGGCCTCGCGCCGCGGGCCATGGCCGGGCGCTTCCTGCCCGGCCTCTACATCGACTACCCGCTGTCCGGGCTCACCGAGATCTGGCTGGCCTGGGCATCGCAGCTGATCGCCGACACCGACTACGACCAGGCCGAGCAGGTGCTCGACGAGCTGGCAACGCTGCGCGCGGGCCGCGCCGACGACCCCGACAAGCAGATCGACGATCGGATCAGCTCCTATATCCGCGGCATCCTGCACTACAACACGCAGCGCTGGTCGGAGGTGATGACCGTGCTGGCCGGTTCGGAAAGCTGGAAGGACCCGTACCTGGCCACCGGCGCGAACGTGATGGTCGGCACCGCGTGCGCGCAGCTCGGGTTGTTCGGGGAGGCCATCCGACGGATGGAACAGGCCGAGGCGGGCCCGATTCCGTCGGCCAAGTTCACCGCCATGTACAACCGCGGCCTGTGCCTGCGGGAATCGGGCGACGAGGCCGAGGCTCAGAAACTGTTCGAGCAGGTCTACTCGCAGCTGCCCGATTTCACCGCCAATACGACGGCGATGCGCGACCGTACCTTCCGGATCGTGGTCACCAGCCGCGAGGTGATCGACGCGCGGACCGACAAGTGGGATCCCGCCTCGGCGCCGACGTTGGCCTCGATGAACGAAGCCGCCGCCGAGGACCGCGCCAAAACCGTGCTCGCCGAGGCACGCGCGCAACTCGACAAGCAGGTCGGTCTCGCCTCGGTGAAGAACCAGGTGGCCAAATTGCAGTCCTCGGCGCAGCTGGCCAAGATCCGGGCGGGCAAGGGCCTGTCGAGTCAGTCCCGTGGCCAGCACCTGGCCTTCACCGGCCCGCCCGGTACCGGTAAGACGACCATCGCGCGGGTGGTCGCCAAGATCTATTGCGGTGTCGGATTGTTGAAGACCGACAAGGTGGTCGAGGCCAAGCGGGTCGACTTCGTGAGCCAGAACCTCGGCGGCACGGCGATCAAGTCCGAGAAGCTGATCGACAGCGCGATGGACGGCGTGCTGTTCATCGATGAGGCCTACACCCTGATCCAGACCGGACTTTCGGGCGGTGACGCGTTCGGCCGCGAGGCGGTGGACACGCTGCTGGCGCGGATGGAGAACGACCGCGATCGGCTGGTGGTGATCATCGCCGGATACGACGGCGAGATCGATCGGCTGCTCGCCGCCAACGACGGCTTGGCCTCCCGCTTCGCCAAGCGTCTGCAGTTCCCGTCCTACACCGCCGCCGAGCTCGGGCAGATCGGCGAAATCGTGGCCAACAGCCGGGATTCACAACTGTCCCCCGAATCGCTGGCCACCCTGATCGAGACCTGCGAGTACCTCTACAACCTCGAGAGCACCGATCAGAGCGGGCAGCCGCGTCGCGGTGTCGATCTGGCCGGTAACGGCCGCTTCATCCGCAACGTGATCGAATCGGCGGAGGAGGAACGCGAGTTCCGGCTCGCCAATACCGACGGGCTCGACCTGGCCGAGGTCGACGACGACGTGCTGATGCGCATCGAGGAGCCGGACATGCGGACCGCGCTCGCCGGGATCGTGGCCACCCTCAATATCGGACGGATCCCGAACCTGAGCTGAACGCCGACGGGCGGGGGTCCGGCGCGAATGTGCGCCCGACCTCGCCCGTTTCGGCTATTTACTGGCCGAGGGCAGCGAATCGTAGCTGGTCAATGCATCTTTCGCGGACAGCGTCGGACCGGGCACGAGCTTGCCGATGATCGACCACGGTGCGAGCCTGGGCTTGTCACCGAGGCCGAGCACCGCGGCGGTCGCGGGGTCGGGGATGCCGTAGCGAATCCCGTTGTCGGCCACATAGAACAGCGATTCGCGCCGTAGGCTACCGGGCTCGGCCCCGGTGACCTGGACGTATTCGCCGGTGCTCGGCGCCAGGTACACCGCGTCCATCCGGTCGCCCGAGCCGTCGGCGGTCGAGAGGGTCACCGGCTTGGCCGAATCGGCCAGCGGCAGTTTCGTTCCGGCGAGCAACGTCACCGTGGCGCGCTCTGCGGGCCCGTCCACCGACTTGCCCTGCGCGGTGGCCTCGCCGGGATCCTTGGCCCAGTTCACGCAGGCCACGGGGGCGTCCTCGGCGGACAGCAGGCTCGGCTTGTGTTCGGGGAAGCCATCGATCGGCAGGGTGTGCAGGATCGGCATCCGGTCGAGCACATCCGGTGCCAGCTCGGCGATCTCGCGCATGCCCCGCGAATCGGCGTTGCGCAACAGGCCGGCGGTGAACTCCGAGACGCGCTGAACGCCGTCGGCCAACACCACGTACATCGTTTCCTTGTCCGCCGCCTCGACGCCGGTCACCGCGATGATGCCACCGATCGGCACGTTCGACAGCTTGCCGGGGCCCGGTTCACCCGCGCGTTCGATGGCAGGCACGGTCAGCGGCGGGGCCTGGGTGGTCGCGCCGAGCACCGCGCTACCGATCGGGCGAACCTGCTGACCGGTCAGGCCGAGGGTACGGGCGAGCACCGAGTTGTTCGGGTCGACCTCGGCCCTGGTTCCGCGGTACACGAGGAAGGTCTTGTCGTCGTGGCGCATCAGCATCGCCTCGTCCGCGCCGACAGCACCGATTCGGTCACCGGTCTCGGGCTTGCCGATGATGGTGGTGGTGAGGCCGCCGCCTGCCCCGGACGCACTGCCCGCGGCCGACAGCGGGGTGGTCTCGCACAATGTCCAAGTCGAGCTCGACCCCTGCTTGGAACCCGGCATCGCCGCCGGGGCGCCGGGAATGCCGAGCAGCGGTCCGCGCGGCAGCGACCCGAGCTTGTCGTCCTTCACCGATTTCGGCGCCTGCGCGTCGCCGGCGATGAGCCGGGCCGAAGCCAGATTGAGCACCGGATGCAGGGTCTTCTCGCCCTCCTCGGCCTCGACGACCACATACATGGCGCCGCTCTGCTTGCCGGTGACGATCAGTGCGTCACCGATCGCGCCCTGCGGTTTGAGAACGCCGAGGATGGCCGCGCCTGCCACGATGATCAGCCCGAGGACCGCGCCGACCATCATCGACCGGCTCTGCGACTTCATCGGATCGTGCAGCATGCGCACATCACGGCGGACCAGTGCGTGGTCGAGCCTGCGTAGCAGAAAGCGATAACCATTGACCTGGGCTTTGGTTGTCAGCTGTGCCGGCACAGGTACTCCATTGCTGAGTCGATCACCATCTCGTCGGACACGGTACCGTAAATCCGGAACTTGTCCTTCACCACGATTCGACGTATGCCAAGCAGGGACAACGATTTTGAACAACGATGTGAACGCCGGGGAAACCGGCAGCGCACAGGTCTACGACACCTTGCGTGATCCGGAATTCTGGTTGTTCCGGATGTATCCGTTGCGTGCGTGTGTGCCCACCGCGGTACTCGCGGCGACCGTGGCCTGGATCGTGCTGGCGACGACGGATTCGGTCTACGGTGCGATCGGTGGCGCCGCGGCCGTGCTCTTGATCGGCCTCGTGCCGATCCGGCGAAGGCCACCGGCGGTGCGGATCGGTGACTGGTCGGCCCGCCGCCTGCACGGCCGCGCCGACACCCTCGACCGGGCACCCGCGTTCGACGTACCGCTGCCCGAGGGCGGCGGCTGCGGGGTGCGCTGGGACGGCGACCTGCTGCTCACCATGCTGCGGATCGATCCGCCGCCGGACGCCCTCACCCTGCTGCGCCGTGGCTCGCTCAGTGCCGACCAGTTGCTGCCGCTCACCGAGGTGGCGCGCTGCCTCGAGCAGTTCGATGTCGCGTTGGTGAGCATCGACGTGATCTCCACCGGCGCGCGCACCGCCGGCACCGGCGCCGCCGCCCACCTCTACAACCGGATTCTCGGCCCGCTGCCCGCCATCGCGCACCGCACCTGCTGGCTCGTGCTGCGCCTCGACCCCTTGGCCAACGCGACAGCGGTGGACAAGCGCGGTGGTGGTGCCACCGGTGCGCTACGCACCATGATCATCGCCACCCGCCGGGTCGCGAATCGACTGGCCACCCGTGGCATCGACGCCGCGGTACTGACCGCCACGGAGATGAACAGCGCATTGCGCGAACTGTCCTACGGCTTCGATCCGCTGCGGCTGACCGAGTCGGCGCACGGGCTCGAGTCCGAGTTCGGCAGGCACCTGACCCACTACCAGCTCACCGCGCCGATGATCGGCACCAACGGGCTGGCCGAGATCTGGTCGCTGCCGACGCTGTCGACCACCGTCACGGTGCGCCTGCACCCCGGCGCGGGCCGGATCGACCGCGCGGGCGACAAGGCGGGGACCGTGGTGCTCAACGCCGTGGTCCGCTTCGACTCGGCGCAGCCCTTCGAGAAGGCCCCGATCGACGGTCTGCGCGAGCTCCCCGGCAGCCAACGCCGAATCCTGCTCGACACCTTGCCCATCGGTGCCGCCGAGGCGCTCGGTGGCCGCGACGGCTACCGCGGCACCCTTACCGCACTCACCGACATCGCCGTGCCGACGACCGGCTGCGGCCAGCTGATCGGCGCCGACGAACGCGGCCAGGGCATCGCGGTCCCGCTGATCGGCGCGGGCACGCGCCATGTCGACGTGATCGGCAACCTCGACCTCGCACAGCAGGTGGTTCTGCGAGCCACCGCACTCGGCGCCCATGCCGTCGTCCACACCTCGCGCCCGCAGGCATGGCAGTCGATGGTCGCCAACCTCGCTACCCCCCAACTTCTTTCGATCGCACCACGCGCCGCAGGCGCGACCCCACCGACACCGCCCGGACCGCCCCCCGTGCCCGCGGCTCCGTATCCGACCACGACCGTCCTGGTGTTCGACGGCATCACCCCCACGACCCACCTCGGCGGCGCGACCTTCGTCGAAATCCGGTCCGCCGAACGTGATCCGGACGCGCTGCCACCCGACGTCACCCTCATCCAGGACCCCTCCGCCCCGAACCGGATCACGGTCCGAACCAGCACCGGCAGCGCCACGGTGTCGATGGTGACCACCCCGGACGAAATGCACTACATCGGCGAATCCCTCGCGGCTCGCTGAATTTCACAGCGTCACACCGAGTTCAGGGAAACCCGCGCGGCGGGCGTAGCGGCCCGGCAGACCGAAGAACGGGGCGGGACAAAGTGCCGAAGGCACGAGTCCCGCCCCGTTTTTCGGGTGGCCCCTCAGGGGCCGCGCTCGAGCGCTCCGGCGCTCCTAGAAATCAGCGAAACCGTCGCCGACCTTGCCGTCGGCCTCGAGCGCGCGGTTGAGCGCGGCTTCGACCTGAGCGGCGAGCCTGTCGAGCTTGTCGAGGGTGTCGGCCAGCTCGGTGGTGACGTTCTTGTGCGCGGTGTCGAAGGTCGAGATCGCCTGATCACCCTGCAGGTTGTTCCGGAAATCCGAAGCGGCGCCTTCGAGTTCGTCGATCTCGCCCTTCATCTTCCCGCCGTAGGTCTGCAGGTCGCTGAACAGCTCGTTCATCGCCGCGGGATCGTAAAGAATGGTCATGAGCTCAGTTCCTGTTCGTTTCTGATTCGCGGTCAGAGATTGGTGTAGCCGCCGCCACCGCCGGTGGAACCACCACCGGACAGGCCTTGGCCGTCCATGTTCACCAGGGTGGACTTACCGGTGCTGACCGCTTCGGTGAGCCGGTCGAACTTCTTGTTCAGTGCGTCGGACTCGTCGTGCCAGGCCTGGGCGACCTTCACGAACTCGGCGGAGGCGTCACCCTTCCAACCGCGCAGGACGGCCTGGGCCGCGTCGTCGATCTGGCCGACCGACGTGCGGAGGTTGCCGATGCTGCTTTCGAGCTTGGAGACGACGCCGTCTACGCCGCCGGCTTCTACGCCTACTGGTCCCTGAGGGGGCATGTGCCGAACCTTTCCTACTTGGTGATTGAAACGAGAGATGGCTTAATCTGGCCGCCACCCCCCACCGGGAAGCCCCTCGAGGAGCGCACCGATTGCCTGCGTGAGGCGGTGATCGGTGCCCGGCGTCATGGTCGACCACACCTGCCCGTCGGGCGCCGTCATCGGCGCTACGACGATCCGGCCGCGCGCGGTGTCGTACACCGCGACCGCGCCAGGGGCTCGGGTGGTCAGCCCGTCGTGGTGGACTACGGCAACGATCTCGATGTAGCCATGGCAGGTGCCGAAGGCCGCGCCGAGGACGGTCGCCTGGTGCGCGTCGATACCGAGCGCATACATCGCGTCCACGTACTGAGAGGTTGTTTCGGCGGCGTCGAGGCGCGCCGCGAGCTCGTCGGCCGAGACGCTGACCGCGGCTACCTCGGCGGGCGCGCAGGTCGGCAGCGCGGCGAGCAGCAGGCGGGCGAGTTCACGGGCCGATCCGTCGGTGGTGTCGGTGACGATCTCGAAGGTCGCACCGGTGCGCACCGCGCTGGCGTGGCCGGAACCGCGGCGGGCCAGACAGATTCGCCGCGGGCCGTCGTCGCCGTAGCCGCGGGCGACGAGTTCGGCGTCGGGTTGGGCCAGGGTGTGCAGCGCGCCGGCCAGGTTGGGCTCGACATCGCCGTAGGTGTCGAAGATGCCGGTGGCGGTGAGTTCGGCGACCGCGGTGTCGCGGGCCGCGCGCCAGGCCTCGAAGGTGTCCTGCTGCGGGCCCACGGCGAGCACCAGTGGCAGGGTCTGCACACCGAGCCGCTCGGCGACCGCGAGCAACGCGTCGTTGGTGAGCGTGGTCATGGCCGTCCCTCCGCGGGGGCGGTGCCGCCGGTCTGCGCAGCGGCGCGTTCGGCGACGCCGAGCACCGCGGGCGCGGCCTGGATCTCGCCTTCGGCGACCAGTTGGTCGGACTCCTCGTAGGCGAGGCCCGCGCGGGGGAAGCGGGCGGCGGAGTCCTGGCCCCCGCCTTGCGCCATCGCACCGGGCACGAGCGGCGTGGACTGCCCGGCGGGGGTGGTGGTGACCGGCGCCGACTGCGTCGTGGCACCCACCGCGGTGGCGGACTGCACGAACGTCGGTGCGCGATACGCCGTTTGAACCGGCGCAGGCATCGACGGCAGTGCGCCGAAGCCGATCGCGCCGATCCCCGGCATCGTTGCGGAAGCCGCGCTGAGCGACGTCGCGCTCTGGCCCGACTTCTCGCCGGTCAGCGCGGCTTCCGGGACGATCGGCGGAGGCGGCGCGTGCAGCCACGGCGTCGCCAGCGGTTCGGTGGCCGCCTCATAGCTGCGCATCACCCGGGAGGCAACGGCTTTGGCCACATCGGCGTCGGCATCGGTCTGCGCCGCGATCGCCTTGATCGGCGCGCCGAGGGCGGTGCCGACCTGTTCGAGCGCCTGCTGCATCGCCGTGATGGCGGCGATGTCGGCGGTATTGGGCATGGCGATGGCCGCCACCTCGTAGGCGAGGACCTGGGCCTGCATCCTGGCCGCGTTGGCGGTCGCGGCCGCCGCGGTCTCGAGCAACCACTCGCGCAGCGCCGAGATCCGTTCCCACACAAGCTCACTGCTCCCGGACTTCCAGGAACCACGCAAGGTCTGCAGCACCTGCTCGTAGTCGAGCACGGCCGCGCCGAAAGCCGCGGCGAGCCGCGTCCACGCGGCGGCCGCGTCGGCCATCGGCATCGGGCCGGCACCGGTGGTGAGGTCGGTGGCGAGCTTGTCCGGCTCGCGCGCCTCCCACACCACTCCGGTGAAGCCGGGCTGCGGTGGTTCGATCATTGTCCGTTGAAGCCGCTGGTGTTGTCGGTTTCCATCTGGTCGAACTCGCTGACCTGCGCGCGCAGGGTGGCGGCCAACTTGTTCATTTCGTGCGCGCCCGCCTCGGCGCCGGTGAGGTAGTCGTCGGCGACGCCGTTGGCCGTGTTCGCGGCGCGCACCGACACCTCCTCGGTGCCGGCCGGGGCAACGTGCAGCGCCGGGGCGACCGCCGTGAGCTCGGTGGTGAGCCGGTCGGCGATGCCGTCCAGCGCTGCCGCGGCTTTGCTCGCCGCAGCCGAATCGAATTCGAAGGTGTTACTCATTGCTACCCCTGTCGTGGTCGTACCGCGTCACAGTGAGAGTTCCTTGTCCGGTGGCCCGTCGGTGACCACCGGTTCGGCGGCGCCGACGACCGGGGTCGCCACCCCCGCGATCGGGCCGACGACTTCGTCGCCGTGATTTCCGGTGACCAGCTGCGAGTGCACGGCCTCGTTGCCGCCACCCTCCACCGCGCGCGCCATCGGCATGCCTGCACCGGCGCCACCCATCGGCATCATTCCCGGCGACGAACCGCCCGCCGATGCCGTGGTCGTGCTCGCGCCGCCGGAAGTGGTGCCGCCCGCGCCTGCCGCGCCGGTGGCGCCGACCGTGGAGAGGCCGCTGCTTCGACCGCCCTGCCACGGGCTCAGCGGCGACGATGCGGCGGCCGCGCCGCCGATCGCGCCGACCCCACCGATCGCACCGCCGCCACCGCCACCGCTCGCGGCGGCCAACTCCTCGGCGGATTCCTCGCCCGGCGCGGAGATCCCGGTTCCGGCGGTCGTCGAGTCACCGGTCGTGCTCGTCGACAGCGAACTCGCCTGTCCGGCAAGCGAACCGATCGAGGAAACCGCGGTGCTCGCCGTACTGATCAACGGCGTGATCAGGCTCATCAGCTGGCTCAGCGACTCACTGCTCGCGTCGACGCCGGTCGGCGCGTTGGTCACCGGGACCTTCTCACCCGCCTGCGCCATCTCGCCGCTGCGGGCCATCATCTCGGCCTTGGTCTCGGCCGTGATCGCCAAGCCCTCGGCCATCGCCTCCATGGTCGCCGCGATCAGCACCGCCTGACCACCTGGCGTCACCGCGTAGAGCGGAGCCAGCGCCAGGGTGGCCGAGTAGCGAGCGATCACCGCGGCCAGCTTGGCGCCACCGACGGCGACGTTGCCTGCCGCGTGGGCGAGCACGCCCTTCTCCTGGGTGCTCTGGGCGGCGAGCTTGGCACCATCGGCCTGTGCGGCGGTTGCCTTGGTCGTAGCCTCCGTCGCCGCGGAACTCTGCCACAGCTGCATCACCGTTTGCAGCGCGGTCGAGCCGAGCGACATCACCGTCTCCAGCACCGAGGTGATATTCGTCAGTGCCTCGGCGGGATTGGTCGATGTGCCGGTGTCCGACGTCGCGCTCGTGCCGCCGAGCGCACCGGTACCGAACGCGGAGGCGAGTTCGGTGAGTGGCTGCATCAGCGCCGTGAGGTCGATCGTCGGCAGCGCGGGCATTTCCGGCAACTGGATGAACTCGGGCAGCTGCGGCAACTGCGGCAACCCCATCGAGCTGAGCACCTGGCTCACCGGCTGGTCGAGCATCGGCGCCAGCGAACTGCCACGCAGCAGCTCGAGCACTGTCGGATCGACCGACGCCGCCGCGCCCGCCGAATCTCCCCCTGGATACGTCATTGCTACTGATCGACCGCCGAGAGGCCCAGCCTGGAGGCCCCGTCGGCGCCCTCATAGGTAGCGGCCGCCTGGGCAGAGGTCAGCGCGGTGCCCGCGTGCACCGCGGCCAGCTCGGCCATCGAGGTGAGATGGTTGGCCTGCGCGTAGGCGAACGACATCAGGAACTCCTGACCGATCAGGCCGAACACGGGCACCGCGGCGGCCATCGTGGCAGCCTGGTCGACCGCGCCCGCCTGGGCGACCCCTGCCGCCATCGTGGCCGAGGCACCCGCGTACGCACGCACCGCATCCGGAACTACCGCAACGTGATTCATGGCTATCGTCCAATCTCGAAACAGCCCAGGGTGTTTCGTTACTTTATCTACCCGTCGGAAACCGGCACCACACCAATCAACGGTGAAGATCAGTTGAATCTCATATGCCGGTTCGGTTGTAGGCCGTTACCAGCTCGGCTCGTTCACCGAACGCACGGTGCGCGGCGGTCTGTGCGGTCTGTGTCAGCGTCCGCTCGAAATCGGCCGGTGACAGCTTCGCGATCGCCCCGGTGAACGCCAAACCGACCAGGGCGCCCGCACCGTCGACGGTCACCGTCACCGCGCCGTCGGGCGAAGTCTCCTGCGCCCGGATGCCATTGGTCGCCTCGGTCAGGTCTTGGAGCCGATAGAGCTGGCCCCGCACCTTCGCGATCAGCTCGTCCATGGTCTCGACCATCGCCTTGCCCTCCGTATCCGCTCGCTAGACCGACCGCAGCCAGCTGTCCGGTTCGGTGTCGTATTCCTGTTCCTCGACGATCTCCGCCGCCGCGACCTCGGCTTCGGTCGGCAGTCCGGTAGCCGCCAGCAGCGCCGAGTCGAACCCGGCCTCCGCCAGCTGATTACGCCGCGCCAGGCCCGCCCGCTTGGCCGACTTCTGGCACAACCGCAGGATCTCGGCGGCCAGCTCATCCGGGTCGCGGCGCATCTGATCGCGATCCACGGTGATCCCCACCGGTAGGCCCTGCTCGGTGGTACGTACCACGATCGCCCCGGTCACCGATGCGGCACTGAACTCAGTCGGAAACTCGTCCACGACTCCCCTCCCCTCTGATGAGAACATCACTACGCCCGATCGTCCCTGATGGCTCTGACAACTTCGGCGATCTGGGTGTTGATCAGCGAAACCACCCGCCTGCGATCGGCGCCGACAGCCACCGGCGGCGTGCCGGGCACCACCACGTAGCGACCGTCGTCGGTCAGGTCGCGCCAGCCGAGTCGCAGGCGCACGATGCCGCGCGGACCGAATCGCGACCAGCCCTGCTCGATGTCGATGAAGCCGTCCCGGTCGAGCGGCGCCTGCTGAAAGGTCAACGTCCGCACCGAGGCATCGTCGTCGTAATGCTGAACCAGCGAGCGTCCGTACGAGTGATCGAGCTGGTCGTCGGCAGGTTCGTCGAGGCGGATCTCCTGGCCGCGGCCCGCGTCGGCCTGGGGCAACTGACCGGCGACGACGTCACCCAGGGACAGCGCATCGTGCCGGGAGATGACGAATCCCGCAGCGTGGTAGAGGGTTCGGCCGGGGAGCTGACGCACCAGATAGCCCACCTCGCCCTTGCGCACCGCGAGCATGCGCACCGAGAACGCGGGATCGGTGAGTCGCTCGCCGCCGCCGTACCCACGCACGATCACCCGGATATCGGGATGGGTGAGCACCTCGATGATGTCGTCGAGCTCGTGCCCCCAGCGCTGCTTGATCGTCATCCAGTCCCGCTTCAGCGCGAACTCCGCCGCGTCGGCGGTGCTCGGCTCGCTGCTGTGGATGAACGGGTCCGGCATGTACTCCTCGTCGATACCGGCCCACAGCGCGTCGAATTCGTCGCCGGTGAATTCCCAAGTGGCCGTCACTGTTCCACCACCGGCCTGGCGACGATGGGTGCGTCACCGAGCGCTTCGTCCAAGTGGCTGGTCGAGTCGAGGTAGTCGGCGCGCTTGTGCTCCTTCTGCTGGCCCTGACCACCGGCGCCCGCGCCCGCGCCGCCCATCGGCATACCGCCCATCGGCATACCACCCATCGGCGAACCGCCCGCCGACGAGGCGATGCCCGCGCGGAACCCTTCGACACCGGTGGTGGCCGAGGCGCGGGGGAACAGCTTGGATGCGCTGTCCAGACTCGGCGAGAGCGCGCCACCTCCCCCACCGGCGCCGCCGCCACCCGCGCCCGAACCACCGCCACCACCGCTGCCCTTGCCTGCCGCGCTGAGCGCCTTCTTGGCCTGGTCCTGTAGCGAACCGAGCGCCCCGGAGGTCGGAATACCCGCCAGCGAGCTCAGTTCCGCGGCGGAGGGCACCTGCCCCAAGGCCGACTGCGCCGCGGAACTCGCCTGCTCGAGCCCCGATTGCAAGGCCGAAGTCAGTTCACCCGCCCCCGACTGCAAAGCCGAGGTCGCCAGATCCGCCCCGCTCGACTGCGACGAGCCGGTGCCGGTCTGGTCCGCGCCTATCTGGCCCGCGCTGATCTGGCCTGGCTTCTGCCCCTGCAGTTCCGCCATTGCCTGCTTGAACCCGGCGGAGGTGTCGCCCGAACCCGAGCCGCTTCCCGAACCCGAGCCACTGCCGCCGCCGCTGCCCGAACCGCTTCCGGAGCCGTTCCCGTTCCCATTGCCATTTCCGTTGCCGTTCCCGTCGCCGGTTCCGTTCCCGGATGTCGGCGCGGTCGGTTCGGGCAGCGTGGGGATGTGGCTCGTAGTGCTGTTGAGACCGGGAACGTAGGTGTTCCACATGACTTGGCGGGCGTTCTTGGCGCAGGCCTCCTTGTCGGCCTGCGCTTGCGTGCCGTTGGGATCGGAGTAGCACCGGGGCAACATGAGCGCCGTCGCGAGCCCCTTGGAGGTGGCGTTGATCCAGCCGACGGTGTAATCGAGCGCGGCGGCAACCTGTTTGGTCTGATCGACCAGCAGTCCGTTGGCCTCGTGGTAGGCCGACATCGCCGACATGGCGCGCGCCGCGCCGCCCGGGCTGGTCCAGCTCTTCTTACTCGCCTCGACTTTGGCGTTCAGGTCGTCGAAACCTGTTTTGAGCCAACCCGCCAGATCACCCCAGTACAAAGAACTGTGGGCCAGGCTACTGGGAACCGTCGACAGGGAAGCCATGATCGCCTGGAGCTCGTTGTAGTTGTAGCCGCCGGGATTCTCCGCCTTCATTCCGGCCGGATCGAAGGTCTTGCCATCGGCCAGGATCTTCGGCAGGTTGACCGCGGTCGCCACCGCCGGATATTGGATGACGGTGGGTGGCAGGGGCGTCTTGCGCATGCCCGCGCTTCTGCCCTGCTCGATCTGGGTGCGTAGCGCGTCCAGATCGACCGTACTGCCGTCCTCGGCGCCCTTGTAGTGCCGGGCCGCGTCGAGAAAGGTGTTGGCGATATTGTCGAGCACCGTCTCGTGCTTGCCGAGCACGGTCGTCAGCTGACCGGCCTTGTCTTCGAACTGCTTCGACAGCTGCTTGCCGGACTCCAGCGAGGAGAACTCGGGCAGGTTCGCGACATTGGCTACGTTCGTTTTGACCGAGTTGACCCAGTAGCGGGCGTTGTTGGCGGCTTCGACCAGGTTCGGCAACGCCGACGGCTCGAGCATCAGCGATCCATCCGAGGCCGCCGAGCGCAACCCCGCCCATTGATCCTGCGCCGATGGTCCCGTCATGAAGTCGACCCTCCCTGTCCGTACCGGTGTCGCCTGGCGCCCCGCCCGGCACCGCTGTCACGAGACCGCCGATTCGCACGCACTTGCTAACGATTCTACGGTCTGACAGGTGAATTACGCATGTACAGCAGCGATCTCGCCGGTTGCGACGGCTCGACCATCTCCGATCACCAACCCGCGTCGGTCGCGGGTCGGGACGGGTCTCGGGATCCGTCCTCTTCGTCGGTGGAGAGTCGTTCCCGCTCAGGCGAATTAGGCGGCTCCAAGGAAGCTTCCACCGGCTGGGGGATGGCGAAACCGTCCATGTCGTCGACCAATTCGGTGATCTTCGGCAGGCGGGCGCGTTCGTTCTGGATCGGCGCCATCAGCGCCTGCGTCTTGCCCGCCACCTCGGTCGCGGCCTGCTGTGCGGCCTCGGTGACAGCCTTGGCGATCTCGGTGAAGGTGAGATCGCCGATGTCGGGGGTGAACTTCGTCTCGATGACCTTGTAGTCGGCGTTCACCGTCACCGTCACCCGTTTGCGCACCGTGGCGCTGGCGATGATCTTGGCGCGATCCTGCTGTACCTGCGCGATCGCCCGCATCTGGGTCTGCACAGTCTCGAGGATGTCTGCCATCTGTGCCTTGGCGTGCTCGTTGGCCATTCCCGATTCCCTCCGACCCGCGAGCCGTCGCGCCCAGCCCGTCGATCTGCGAGCACACCACAACTGGCACACCCGCGCAACACGACGACGCCGTTCGTCAGGTTGCCAGGCCGACGGTGTGGGTGCCGAGCAAACCGGCGAGATTCAGCTGGAACCAGGCGGAATCGACGTTGTAGACGTCGGCGGGAAAGACACGGGTGAACGCCTCCCTGGCAACGGCCGCGCGCTCGGCGGCGTCGACCAGACCGGGAATCGCTTCCTTCTGCGCTTGGCCCGCTTTCGCGCCGAGCAAGCCGGTCAGCACCTCGATCACGGTCCTGGTGTCCCACATGCCGGGGACGGCGGGAGCCAGCGCATCGGCACCGGCCGACGCGCCGCGATACCAGCGTCCGCCCTCCCACCAGTAGCAAAAGGTCAGCAGACCGTTCTCGGCGCGGCGGTTGATCACCGGCTCGGCGACCCAGTCGGGGGCACCCAGGTAGAACTGCGGCATCGGCAGGTCTTTGTTGTAGACGGCGTCGAGTTCCGGTGCGTCCCACACCCCGCCGGAGAGCACCGCGCGATCGCCCGGGAGCAGACACAGCGTGGAGCCGCTGTGTTTCGAGCCCTCGAAGACATGGAAGGCCGGCGTCACCCGCGGGCCCCACTTGGAACCGATCGCGACGAACGCGGCGGCGATCAGCGCCCACCGACGGGCCAGCAGATCGAGCGGCGGGAATTCCACGTCCGGCGCCGAACCGATGGCGTTGCGGCCCGCCGCGGTGTCGGCGCGCGCCTGCTCGGCCGCGGCCAGCGGACTGCGGATCTGCCGATTGCCGTGACCGACATAGGCGGCCAGCCAGATCGGCAGCCGTTCGCGCGGATAGATCTCGATGTCGGTGCGGTACACCGTCGGTGGGAAGAGCTGATCGTCCGGGAACGGGTCGTCGCCGTAGTCGAATTCGACGTTCATCCGGCCCGCGTTGCTCAGGGTGAGCAGGTAGCGCCACCACGGCCCGTCGCCCATCGAGGCGGAAAGGTGCCGGTGCTCACGCAGCAGATCGAGCAGTTCCGGACTCGGGAACACCCGGGCGAACCGATCCTGCTCGTCGTGGAACACGACCATCGACACCTCGGCCGCGGCCGTCATCGCGAACGACGCCTCGACCTTGGTCCAACCCGGCGGGCCCAGCGCCGCCAGCGTTTTCGCGATGCGATGGCTCAGCGCGGCGGCCCGCTCCGTGATCCCGTCGTCGTCGGCCACCACGGTGGTGAGGGTGAATCCGACATCGGGATCCCCGGCCAGCTCGTCAGCCACTGCGCACTCCTTTGCCTAGTCCCGGTTCTGGCCGTACCGCGCGGTCACGGCACCGGTCTCGTCCCATTCGGTCCGGGCGAGCAGCGCGCCGTCGGGAGCGAAAACGGTTTCTTCCTTGCGAATTCCGGTGGGGAACCATTCGCACCAGCGGCCCACCGCGTGCCGGTCTGCGTAGTCGCCGGTGTAGCGCGGGGTGCCGTCGAGGTACCAGCCGCGCGTCGGCCCGTCGGGGTAACCGTCGGTGTAAGTGGACAGATCGGTGATCGGGCTGCTCGGCGCCGGGCGAAGGAACTGCTGACCGGTGAACGGCTCGGCGCGGTAGTACATGCGGCCTTCCCCGTCGTCCCAGCGAAACTCGGGATCGTCGGCCGCGACAGCGTCGGCGGCGATGCCCTTGCGGGTGCGCTCGTCCTCGAATTCGACCAGCTCGCCCGCTTCGTTCCAGCGCGAGTGGGTGAGCAAGGTGCCCTCGATGTCGTAGACGTCCTCGAGGCGGCGGGAGCCGTCCGGGTACCACTCCTGCCAGGTGCCGACCGGCCGGTTGCGGTAGAACTCGCCGTTGTAGCGCATCGTGCCGTCGGGGTGCCAGCCCGTCCAGTCGCCGTCGCGGTCGCCCTCGTGGTAGCTCCAGTACTCCCGCCAGGTGCCGTCGGGGCGGGTCTGGGTCACCGCGCCGCTGTAGGGCTCACCCCGATACGACAGCCTGCCCGTCGCAGGATCGATCGTCACCTCCGGATCGCTGCGTTCGATCGGATCGTCACTCACCCGCACACCTCTCCGATCGCCTCAGACTCGGTCGCTGAAGATTGTCATCCGGCCCGCCGGATCGGCAACCACGTTACGGATCAGCAGGCCGAGGTCCAGTTCCGGAGGGAGCGAACGGTAGATCAGCTCGCCCATCGGCCTGCCGTGCACCGCGACCGTGAACCGTGTCATCCGCTGCCGCGAGCATTCCCAGCCCACGTGCGCGGCATCGGTGAGCTCGATCGGCTGATCGCCGACCTGCACTATCAGCCGGTCGGCGAGGCGATAGAAGATCACTGTCACCCCGCCGAGATCGGCGTACAAGCCGTCGGCACCGAGCTGCCCCGGCGCTGCGGGCCGCAACGAGCCCGACCGCGGATCGAACTCGGCCGGCACACCACTGCCGTACGGCCGCACGAGCAGCACGATTCGCTCGGTCGGCGATCGGTACTCCGGCCGATAAGGCCTGCGGTTGTCACCCCGCCCACCGGCAGGCGGCATCACCGGCGGCGGGTACATGGGAGCACCACCCTGCGGATTGCCGCTACCCGGCTGCTGGCGACCTGGCTGTCCATAATCCGGGCTTCCGTTACCCGGAGGGTAGGGCTGACCGCTGCCCGGAGGATACGGCTGACCGCTGCCGGGCGGATACGGCTGACCGTTCCCCGGAGGGTAGGGCTGACCATTGCCCGGCGGATACGGCTGACCGTTCCCGGGCGGATACGGCTGACCATTGCCCGGCGGATACGGCTGACCGTTCCCCGGCGGATACGGCTGACCATTGCCCGGCGGCTGGGTCACCCACGGCGGGAGTGGAGGCATGCCGGGTCCACCACCAGGCGGAGTCGGCGGAACCGGCCACGACGGCACCGTCGGCTCATTCGGTGGCGGATCCGTCGGCGACGGCTCGACAGGCGGCTCCGGCAGGCCCGGAGGCACGGGCGGGACCGGTATCTGCGGCGGCACAGGTGGTTCCGTCGGCACAGGCGGCAGTGGCGGATCCGCCGGTACGGGCGGCACCGGCTGTGGGGGCATCGGCGCGCACGGGGGTTCGGGGGCTTCGGGCGGACACGGCGGATCCTGCTGGTCCGGCGGGCACGGCTGCTCCGGTGGAAGCGGCGGCAGTGGCGGTCGCGCGGGCTCCGGTGGTTCCTGGGGGTCCGGCGTCGAACTCAGTGGCGGAACCGGCCATTCGACAGCGTCGAAGACCGGCACCTCGAGCTCTACCTCGTACTCGTGCGGCGGATGCGGAATATGCGACCGCAAGGCCGACCCCGGCAACTCCCGACGTGCGCCAGGCCGATCCCCGTCCGACGAGCGAGGCGGCAACCCCGGCTCGCCCGGATCGAATCCCTTGTCCGGATCCGCATCCGACCTGCTCGGATCGGCACCCGAATCCGGATCCGTGGAAGGACGCCTGCCCGACCCGTCACCAGGATTCGCCCCCGCGGGCTCGGACGAACCGGCGCCATCGGAATCGAGCTCGGCCCCAGGCCGGTCGACTACACGGCTCGGCCGCCGATCCGTCGCAATGCCGGGATCGCCCGGGTCCGTCACCGGGTCGAGCACCGGTGGTGCGGCCGGATCACGCGGGTGGGGCCGACTCTCGTCCGCTTCGTTCTCGGCCACAGGATCAATGGCGTGCCGCCGCGAGCCATCGCCGGGCTCTGCCGAACCCTCGGCCTCTGGCTCAGCCGTCGGGCGGTGTGCGCCCCGGCCCGGCTGCGGCTCCGTCGGCACGCCGGGATCACCCGGGTCGGTCACCGAGTCGAGAACCGGTGGGGTGAAAGGACTCTCGCCGGTCACGGCGGGTTCTTGGCCAGTGGCAGGTGGGCGGGGGCGACTCGCATCGCCGAGTTCAGCACTTTCCGCCGCGGGCAGGCCTGCGGAACGATCGACGGGCGGGGTTGCGGTGTCGCCGTTGGTCGCCGGACCGGCGGGCAAGCCGGGACGCAGCGGCGCGCCGGGCACAGCCGGGCCAGGCCTCGGCGAACCGTTCGGATCCGATGCAGGCACGCCCTCGGACGGCCCATCGCCCAGCGCGGGCGTTTCCGTACCCCCGATCCCGGGGTCGGTGCCGAACGGCTCGTCGAACAACGCGCGCAATCGGGCGATATCGGCTGACCGCCGACGGATCTCGTCGCGGATCTGCTCGTGCACCGCGGCGAGTTTGTCCAGGGTGAGCCGTTCGTGCTTGTCGATGCGGCCGTCGCGGAACCAGTCGTAGACCTTCGCGACCTTCGCGTCGTCGGCGTCGGTGAGGTCGGCGCCGAGCAGGCGGGCGTGATCGCGACTCGGGCCTGGGACGGCGTCCTCGGGCGCGGCAGGCAGCGGCGACCGGTCGCTGAGATCGTCGGCGCCCACTTCGCGCAGGAAGTCGAGGGCATCGCGATCGTGCACCGGCGGGTCGTCGCCGATCGCTCGCGGGTCGGTGTCCGGGTTGTAGACGAGGTTCTCGGCGTAGGGGTCGATCTCGGCCAGCGCCCGCACGTAATCGGCGAGCGGGGCGGTGAGATCGTCCAGATCGCCGCGCGCGGCCCGGTTCGACAACGCTTCGGCCAGCGCGGCGGCATCCAGCACCGGCCCACCACGCGGCAAGCCGAGGTGCGGCGCGAGTGCGTCGCGCGCGGCATCGACGGCGGCCGGGTCGAGCGCGTGCAGCAGCTTCGCGTACTCGGTGAGGTCGTTGGCACGCTGCCGGTGCAGTTCCACCCTGGTCGTGGGATCGGCGAGGCGACCGGCGACCGATTGCGGGCTGAGGTCGCCCGGGTCGACACCGAGCCGCAGCGCCAGCGCGCTGCGTGCGTTGTGTAGCGCGTTGAAGTTGTCGACCGCGTCGACGCTGAGCGCGTAGTCGACCAGGCCCTCGAGCTGCCTGGCCCGCACCTGGTTGGCCCGGTCCAGTTCGGTGAGCAGATCGTTCAACTGCTCGGGTGCGAGGTTCGACGGATCATCGATCCCGAGTCGGCGCGCCACGTCGGCGACCTCGGCGCGTACCTCCGCCAGCGAACGCGGCTCCTGGACAGCCTGATTCACCGCATCGGCGACAGCGGGCAGATTCGCCTCCGGCGCGGTGTGCCGGGCGGGCACCTCGACCATCCGCCACGGACCCGTGCCGTCGCGGACCATGGTCGCGTCGACGGTGCGACCGTCCAGCTCACCACGCAGGTGACGCACATCCGGCGCGTCGACTTCCATGACAAGCACGCGCCCCTGGTCATCGACCCCGACGATCCTGATCTGGATGTCGACCTCGCCACGGTTGAGCCGGTCGATGAAGTCCGCGTCGGCCTCGGCGAGCGCCCGCGCCAACGCGGCTTCGTGCCCGGCGCCCGTGTCGACGATCGCGATCTTGCCGTTCTCGGTGTCGACGACAAGCCGATCGCCGGTATCGCTGTCGTTGAAATCTGCTATCCGCCGGTCGAATTCATCGAACACCCCGACATCGCCGTCGAGCTGATCGCGCAGCTTCGCGATCTCGGCGTCGAGATTCTTGACCAGCGCCTCGAGATCAGCGCCCGCCAGATGCGCCCACGTGGACCGCTCGTCACGCAGCCCCGCCCGGCGTAGCGCGTCGTCGAAGATCTTGCGCGCGTCCTCGGCGTGGACGGTCGGTGAGCCACCGTCGTCGCTCAGATCGGGCCAGAGGTCGACCCATTCGCCGCCGTTGTTCACCCCGCGCCAGTTCAGCATGTCGAAGCTGAACTTCTCGCCCCTGGCGGCGACGACCTCCTTGAGGTAGGCGCCCAGCGGGTCCTTGCTGAAGAAGTTGGCGGGCCGGAACGGGATGTCGGCGTGTTCGGCGTTGAACAACCGCGCGGCGGCCGCCAGCGCCTGGATAACACCGTCGCGGCGCAGCAGCCGGTACTTCGCCTCGTCGAGTGCCCGGCGCAGCCCGTCTTCGCTGAAATCGGTGATCCGCATGCCGAGTTCACCGGCGAGCGCGTCGAGCACGGTGGCGTCGGCGATCCGCTGGTTGACCGCGTCGACCACGTCCCGCAACCACGGCGGCGGCGGTTCGGCCGGTTCGGGAGCCCGCTCAGGTTCGGTGCGAAGTTGGTGCTGGTCAACGGTTTCCGGCAGTTCAGCAGTCTGCCTGGCCGCCAGTTCCTCGGGCGTCAGACTTTCCGGTTCGAGCAAGTGCTCGAGCCCGGCATCGCGCAATTCCTGTTCGATCCGACGACGCAGCTCCGGATCGGCATCGGAGATCCACGGTTTGTACTCGGTGCCGTCGAGATTGCGCAGCGGCAGGAACTCGCCGGCCTGATCGGCGATCCGCGCGGACAGGTGCTTGAGGATCGGCACCAGCTCGCGCTTGCGCCACATCTCGATGCCCTCTTTGAGGATGCGCACCGGGTTGAACTTGACCTGCAGCTGGTCGTACTCGCCGCCGGGCGCGTTCGGCGTCGAATCCTTCACCGTGGTCAGCGGCAGCCCGGCGCTGTCGCCGAGCATCGACTGACCCGCGCTGTCGAGGGTGGAGCCCGACGGGTACTTCGGGTTCTCGCCGAGGAACGGCCGGTTGACGATCCGGCCCCAGAGCCTGCGCAGCCAGTTCTTCTTCGGTGTCTCGACCACCTTCTCGGTGGCCGGTGCTCGTGGCATCGGCTCGGGCGGTGCCACGGGTTCCAGATGCCAGGCGTCGGGCCCGTCCTCGACCCGCCGCAGCAGTGTCCGGTCCCCCTCGACGTCGACGGAGAGCATCCGGTCGTCGAGCTGAGTGCGTGCCAGCCGGTCCAGGTGCGCGAGGTCGGCGGCGTCGCGGGCCGCCGAGGCACGCAAGCGGGTGATGTCGTCGGCCGCGCGGACGAGACCCGGATCGCCGGGCAGACCCAGCCGGGCGGCCCATCGCCGCGCGACGGCCTCGCGCACCGCCCGCTGCTGCGGATCTGTGGCGACCTCCGCGTGCCGCACCGCCGAGGCGAACGCCTCGACCGCGCCCGCCCGCAACAACTGTCGGTAACGCGCCGCGTCGAGTGCACCCGGATCGGTCACGTCGACGCCGAACCTGGCGGCGAGCCGGTCGAGCGCCCGCTGCGCGGGTTCCATCCGCGGCCCACCCGGCTGCGCACCATCGTCGGGCGGCAGCACCGCGGACGGACGCAGCGGCTGCGGCTGCGGGGCCGGTTCCGGCTCGGCGCCGAGACCGGGACGCGAACCGTCGTCGAGCCCGGCCCGGCGCAGGTCGTCGGCGGTCTCCGCGAGCGCCTCGGGGTCGCCTTCGACCCGCCAGTGCTCGAGCCCGTCCTGCAGCTGGTCGAGATCGAGCGGGCCGTAGTCGTCGGGGTAGCGCATCGGCGCACCGAGTTCGGCATCGGGATCCAGTGCGTTGTCGAGGAATCCGCGAGCCCGCGCCATGTCGGCGATCTCGGCCACCGCGCCGAGCGGATCGCGCTGACCGGTGAGGGCTTCATCCAGACCGAACGCGTCGGCGAGCCTGCGCACCTGCTCGGCCTGCTCCGGGGTCAGTGGCGGCGCGTCGGCGTGGACCGAGGGCGGCAGATCGCTGAGATCCCGAAGGAATCGGCGCACGTCGTCGATCAGATCGCTGCGCTGCTCGGCGCGGGTCGGCGGGTCGGCGGGCGGGTCGCTGTCCGGCTGAACCAGGTCGGCGTCGCCGGGCACGGCGAGCTCGGCGGGCGGCTTCGGCAGACCGCTGTCGCGCGGCGACGAATTCTTCGACGGCTGTTCGGGTTCCGGACTCAGCGCGGTCGGCGGATGCGCCGGCGGCTTCGAGGGCGGGCCACCGGGCGCGGAAGTGGGAGTGGGCGGATCGCCGGATTCGTCGTCTCCCCGCGATCCGTCGCGCCTGTCGTCACCATCGCGCGATCCCTCGGCGCCACGTGATCCATCGCCGGTCGGCGGTGAGCTCGCCTGGTCGGCACCGTTCGCCGTGGAATCGAGGGCAGCGGGCGCCCCCGCATCCTCGCTGCGCGTACCAGGATCGGCGTTCTCCGACCGCGTGCGGTTCGTGTCGGCGGGCGGAGTTCCGTTGTCGCCGAAGGCTTCCGGACCAGCGGGCAAACCCGGCCGCACAGGCGCGCCCGGTACTGCCGGACCGGCTGTCGGCAGACCGGGAGTGCCAGGTGGCGACGACCCCGCGGACGGTCCATCGAGAGCGGCCGGGTCCGCACCACCGATCTCCGGATCGGTGACGAACGGCTCGTTGAGCAACTCGCGCAGCCTGGCGATATCGGCGGCCAGCTGCCGGATCTCGTTGCGGATCTCCTCGTGCACCTGCGCGAGCTGTTCGAGGGTGAGGCGTTCGTGCTTGTCGATGCGACCGTCGCGGAACCACTGGTAGACCTGGGCGACCCGCGGGTCGTCGGCGTCGGTCAGGTCGACGCCGAGCAGGCGGGCGTGATCGCGGCTCGGACCCGGGACCGCGTCCTCGGGCGCGGCAGGCAGCGGCGACCGGTCGCTGAGATCGTCGGCGCCCACTTCGCGCAGGAAGTCGAGGGCATCGCGGTCGTGCACCGGCGGGTCGTCGCCGATGGCGCGGGGGTCGGCTTCCGGGTTGTAGACCAGGTTCTCGGCATACGGATCGACCTCTGCCAGCGCGCGCACATAGTCGGCGAGCGGCCCGGTGAGATCGTCGAGCCGGCCGCGGGCGGCCCGGTTCGACAGGGCCTCGGCCAACGCGGCCGCGTCCAGCGGCAGCCCACCGCGTGGCAACCCCAGATGTGGGGCGAGCGCGTCGCGCGCGGCATCGACGGCGGTCGGGTCGAGCGCGCGCAGCAGCTTCGCGTACTCGGTGAGGTTCGTCGATCGCTGACGATGCAATTCCACCCGGGTCGCGGGATCGGCGAGCCCGCGGGCGATCACCTCCGGCGTGAGCGCGTCCGGGGTGACGCCGAATCGCAACGCCAGCGCACTGCGCACATTGTGCAGCGTGTTGAAGTTGTCGATCGCGTCGGCGCTGCGCGCGTAGTCGACCAGGCCCTCGACCTGCCTGGCCCGCACCTGATTGGCGCGCTCCTGCTCGGCGAGCAGCGCGTCGAGCCGCTGCGCGGACAGGTTCGACGGATCGTCGATGCCGAGCCGCTGCGCCACCTCGGCCAGATCGGCACGCACCTGTGCCAGCGAACGTGGTTCCGGGACAGGTTGATTCGTGTCGTCCGGCACGGCGGGCACGGAGGCGTCGGGCTCGGCTCCCTCTGTCGGCGGTTCGACCATCCGCCATGGACCGGAGCCGTCGCGCACCGTCGTCGCGTCCACCGTGTGCCCTCCGACCTCGGTGCGCAGGTGCCGCACCTCGGGCGCGTCGACCTCGAGCAGGTGCACGCGGCCGTTCGCGTCGATCCCGACCACCCGGATCTCGATGTCGACCTCGCCACGGTTGAGCCGGTCGATGAAGTCCGCGTCGGCCTCGGCGAGCGCACGGGCCAGGGCGGCTTCGTGCCCGGCGCCCGTGTCGACGATCGCGATCTTGCCGTTCTCGGTGTCGACGACGAGCCGATCGCCGGTATCACTGTCGGTGAAATCGGCTATCCGCCGGGCGAATTCATCGAACACCCCGACATTGCCGTCGAGCTGATTCCGCAGCTTCGCGATCTCGACGTCGAGATTCTTGACCAGCGCCTCGAGATCGGCGCCCGCCAGATGCGCCCACGTGGACCGCTCGTCACGCAGCCCCGCCCGACGCAGCGCGTCGTCGAAGATCTTGCGCGCGTCCTCGGCGAGAACGGTCGTGTCGTTGCCGTCGTCGGCGAGGTCGGTCCACAGGCTGGGCAGCTCGCCGCCGTTGTTCACCCCACGCCAGTTCAGCATCTGGAGGTCGAACTTCTCGCCCCTGGCCGCGACGACTTCCTTGAGGTAGGCGCCGAGCGGATCGTTGCTGTGGAAGTTGGCGGGCCGGAACGGGATCTGCGCGTGTTCGGCGTTGAAGAACCGCGCGGCCGCCTGCAGTGCCTGGATCACTCCGTCGCGACGCAACAGCCGGTATTCGGCCTCCGCGACCGCCTTGCGCAGCCCTTCCTCGCTGTAATCGGTGAGCCGCACCCCGAGTTCGTGGGCCAGCGCCTCGAGCACGGTGGCGTCGGCGATGCGTCCATTGACCGCGTCGACCACCTCCCGCAACCAGGACGGCAACGGCTCGGCAGTAGGGGCGACTTCCTCGCCCCTACTCGAAATCTGCACCGGCTCATCGGATTCGGGAAGTTGTCTCGACTCCGCCGCGGCCAGTTCCGCGGGCGTGAGGCTTTCCGGTTCGAGCAGATGCTCGAGCCCCGCATCCCGCAGATCCTGTTCGATCCGACGACGCAGCTCCGGGTCGGCATCGGAGATCCACGGCTTGTACTCGCTGCCGTCGAGATTGCGCAGCGGCAGGAACTCGCCGGCCTGATCGGCGATCCGCGACGACAGATGCTTGAGAATCGGCACCAGCTCGCGCTTCTGCCACATGAGCACACCCTCTTTGAGAATGCGTGCCGGGTTGAACTTGACCTGCAGCTGGTCGTACTCGCCGCCGGGTGCGTTGGGTGTCGAATCCTTCGCCGTGGTCAGCGGCAGCCCGGCGCCGTGGCCGAGCATCGACTGGCCGGCGCCATCGATACTCGATCCCGACGGATACTTCGGGTTCTCGCCGTAGTGGCCACGATTGACGAGCCGGTCCCAGAGCTTGCGCAGCCAGTTCTTCTTCGGCGGCACCTCGACCGCCTTGTTCGCGGTGGTCCCGAACGGCTTCGGTTCGATTCCCGCGAGTGGTTCGAGATGCCAGGCGTCGGGCCCGTCGGCCACCAGCCGCACCAGCATCTTCTCGCCCTCGACGTCCATCGACAGCACGCGGTCGTCGAGCTCGTTGCGCACCAGCTGATACAGATGCGCCATATCACCGGCCTCGCGCGTCACCCCCGACCGCAATCGGTTGATGTCGTCGGCGGCGCGGAGGAGACCGGGGTCGGCGGGCAGTCCGAGCCGGGCGGCCCAGCGCCGGGCGACGGCCTCGCGCAGCGCCCGCTGCTGTGGATCGGTGGCGGCCTCGGCATGCCGGACCGCGGCGGCGAACGCCTCGACCGCACCCGCCCGCAACAACTGGCGGTAGCGCGCGGCGTCGAGGGAACCCGAATCGGTGAGATCCACGCCGAACCTGGCGGCCAGGCGATCCAGCGCTTGCTGCGCGGGTTCGATCCGTGGGCTGCCAGGCCGGCGCGCACCGTCTTCCGGCTGCTGTATCGAGGACGGCATCAACGGCGTGGCCTGTGGGTTCGGCTCCGGTTCGGTGCCGAGCGAAGGGCGTGCGTTGTCGTCGAGTCCGGCCAGTCGCAGTTGCTCGGCCATCTCGGCCCGCACCTGTGGATCGCCCTCGACCCGCCAGTGGTCGAGGCCGTCCTGCAACTCGTCGACGTCGAGCGGTTCGTAATCGTCCGGATACCGCATGGGCTTGCCGAGTTCGGCGCCGGGATCCAGTGCGTTGTCGAGGAATCCGCGCGCCCGCGCCAGATCGGCGATCTCGGCGAGCGCCCCGAGCGGATCGCGCTGACCGGTGAGCGCATCACCGAGACCGAGGGCTTCGGCGAGCCTGCGCACCTGCTCGGCCTGCGCCGACGTGAGCGGCGGTGTGTCGGCGGTTGTCGAGGGCGGCAGATCGCTCAGTTCCTGCAGGAACTGGTGGACGTCGTTGAGGAGATCTCTGCGTTGGTACGCGCGTTCGGGTGCACCGCCGGTGTCGCCCTCGGTGACCGGGGGCGCCGACACGGCGTCGCCGGGCACGGCCAGTTCGGCGGGTGCCTTCGGCAGGCCGAAGTCGAGCGGCGACGAATTCTTCGACGGCTCTTCGGGTTGCGGGCTCGGCGCCGTCGGCGGATGTGACGGCGGCTTGGACGGAGGGCCGGCGGGAGCGGTGCCCGCCGTCGGCGGTTCGCCCGGGTCGTCGCCGTTGTCCCGCGCTCCGTCGTTGCCGGGCGAATCCTGCTCGCGAGAACCGTCCTCGCCGGGGGAATCTTTCTCGCGTGCCCCGGCCGCGCCGTCCCCGGTCGACCCCTCGCCGCCGCCCTGCCGTTCGACCGCCGCGGCGAACCTGGCTGCCATTTCCGCACGGGCGGCATCGAATTCCTGCTGCGCGCGCAGATACGACTCCAGTGCCTGCGCGTCGGCCAGTGCTTCGGCGTCGAGATCCTCGGCCCGCACCTGCGCGGCCTCGGCGATCTCGGCGCGCAGCGCGTCGAACTTCTGCTGCGCGGCGAGGAACGACTCGAGCGCGGCCAGGTCGGCGGCGCGCACGGCGAAATCCGCGTCGGAGTCGTTGCCCCGCTGCGCGGCGACCGCCGCGTCTCCAGCCGCCAGCTCCTCGAATCTGGAGGCGATCTCGGCCTGCGCTGCCTCGAAATCCCGCTGGGCGCGCAGGTACGACTCCAACGCGGCCACGTCCGCGTCGATGCCGTCGAGTTCACGCAGCGTGTCCTCCAGCGCGACATCTGCCTGGTCGGCGCGGCGCTCGTCGGCCTGGTCGTGCAGCCTGTTCTGCCGTTCGACGGCATCGCCGATCATCGCCAGCGGATCGACCGGCTCGCCAGGCCCGACCAGATCGTCCAGCGAGGGCATCGGTTCGGCCAACTCGTCGGCGACCTCGTCCAGCTTGCGCATGGTCTGGTCGAGCTTCGCATCGGCTCGATCGTCGAGGTCGGTACCGCGCTCGGGCGGCACCTGCCCATCGGGTCGGCCCGGATCCGGTTGCGAACCACGACGCGGCTCGCCGCCGGCCGGCCCGGCGGGCAACCCACGCCGCCCCTCGGGCAACTCGTCGGGCCGCGGGCCCGGGTGCTCCCTGGCCGGCGCGCCCTGCGCGGGCGGCACGTCCGCCACCGGCCGGTACAACTCGTCGGCGAGCGCCCTCAACTGCTCGAGCTGCTCGGTCCTGAGGCGGATCTCCGCGCGGATGGCGGCGATCTCGGCGGCCAGCTTCTCCGGGCTCAGGCCCTCGTGCTTCTCGATCTTGCCGTCGCGATAGGCCTCGTAGATCTCGACGAACTTCGCGTCGTCGGCGGTGGAGACATCCACCCCGACCAGTCGCGCCCAGTCGCGATTCGGCTGTGGCCGTGAATCATTCGGGTCGGCCGGCTCGTCCGAGCCATAGGAGCGCGCAACGTTGTCGGCGACCCGGGCGGCGAAATCGACCGGATTCGCACCGGGCTCGGCGGCGTCGACCACATCGCGCAGGCCGTGGATCGCGTCGTGGTCGTAGATGTGCGGGTCGCCGGTGGTGCGCGGATCGGGCGCTCTGGTGCCTGCGGGATGATCGGTGTAGGGGTCGATCCGCAGCAGCGCGTCGGCGTAGACGGCCAACGCCGCCCGCGCATGATCGCCCGCGCCGAGCCGATGCATCCGCGTGACGAGCTTGCGCAGCTTGGCGGGGTCGATGCCGGTGTCGGCCGGGCCCACCTTCGACCGGCCGGTGAGCGGGTCGGTCGTGCTGATCTTCGGGCGCAGCGCCTCCGGATTCCCTGGGCTCAGTGCCGTGATCAGCGCTTCCTGCGCCGCCTTGACCGCGGCCTCGTTGACGCTACGCAACTGCTGGGAGTACCCGGCGGTCTTGCTCGGGTCGCGCTGCTGCCCGTCGAGCAGATCCTCGAACTGCTGCTGGCGTGTGCCGCGCCGCTGCTTCGGGTCGGTCAGGGCCTCAGCGATCCGCCGCGGCGTGAGCTCGCCCTCCGCGATACCGAGCCGTGTCGCCAACTGACCGCGCGCGTCACCGACCAGGTTGAAGGTCTCGATGTCGGCCATGGTGCGGGCGTAGTCGGACAGTGCCTCGGCCTGCCCGGCGCGCACCGCGTTGTCCAGGTGCAGCGCGCGGATGGTGGCGTCGATATTGTCCGGGTGCAGCGCAGCAGGCCCGAGGTTCAGTTGCCGTGCCAGATCGACGATCTCGCGCACTGTGTCGGCGCGGTCGCGCGGGGCGGGTGGCGGTTCCGGCGTCGGCTGGACCGGCCGCCACTGGCCGTCCTCGCCGCGCATCATCGTCACCTGCAGTTCGGCGCCGTCCACGGTGCGTCGAATGTGCTGCACTTGCGGCGTCGCCACCGGGTCGAGGAACTGCCTGCCCGCGCCGTCGGCGTGCACGGCCCGGAAGTCCGGCCGCAGCACCCCGTTGTCGATGTCGATTGCCAGGTCAGGGTTGTCCCGCAGGGCGCGGGCCAGCGCCTCTTCTCGGTCGAGCGGACCGTCGACCACCAGCAGCCGGTCCGGCCCACCGTCCGCATCGGGCACCCGCGCGACCTGATCGCCGTAGGACTTGCCGACCGGTTCGGCGCCGTCACCCTGCAGGATCGGCTGCGCGGCGGCGATGAAATCGGCCAGGTTCTGCGCCCGCTGCCGTGCCGCGTCGCGCAGCTCGTTCAGCGTCGGATCCATCCGGTCGCCCGACAGATCGCTCAGGTCGCGGCCGAACATCGCTGCCCAGCCGGACAATTCGTCACGCAACTGATCGCGACGCAGCGCGTGTTCGAAGAACTCGCGGGCCCGCGCCTCGTCCCGTCCCGGTTCGCGGTCATCGGAGAAACTCGCCCATTCGGGCAGCCGGTCCGCGCCGTTGCCGACCCGGTCGTAGTCACGCAGCGAGGTGACACCTTCGAAGGCGACGATCAAGTCGCGCAGGAACCTACCCAGCGGGTCGTTGTCGAGGAAGCTGACTTCCTGTGAGAACGGCACCGGACGTGGGGCGCTGGTGTCACCCCAGTGGTTCCGTCGCGGCTCGGAGGCACCCGGTTCGTCGTCGAAGTCGTCGCGCGGTTCGTCGGAGTCGATCGCGCGCCGCTGGTCCGGTTCCGACAGTGTGCGCCCGTCGGGCGCCTGCGCCGGGTCGGCGGGATGATCCGCGCGCCGGTACGGGCGGGTCTGTTCCTCGTCGGCTCGCCGCGCCGCGTCGGCGAGGCCCTCGATCGCGCCGATCTCGCGCAACAGTCGGTGGCTCTGCCGGTCGATCGCCCGACGTATCTCCGCCGCCCCGTCACCACGGAGGTGGATGCCGAGACGGTCCGCCATCTGGGTCAGCGTCTCGCCCTCCGGCGGCGGCCCCGGCTGCTCCGCCCGCGGATCCGCGGGCGGGATCGGCGCGTCCTCCATCGCCCGTGCCTCGTCGGTGTCGATGAGGCCGTTCAATTCCAGATCGTCGATCAGATCCTGGCGCAGCTGCGGATCGCGGGCGTCGTCGAACAATTCCTTCAAGATGTCACGGACCTCGTCGGCGTCCATCCGGTTGGCCCGCAGCTCGCTGATCACGGTGTCGCGCACCGTGTTCGGGTCGGCATCGGAGATCCACGGCCGGTACTCGGTGCCGTCGGGGAAGTACACCGGTTGGTAATTGCCTGCCGAATCCGCCTCGCGCCCCAGCAATCCGCCGATGATCGGAATGTGCTCACGGTTGTGGTACCAGGTGAGGCCTTCGCGGCCGATCCGCGCCACATTCAGCGCGGGATCGGCGGGCCCCGGCGGCGGCGCACCCATCACCGGGCCGTCCACCGGCGGCGGTGCGGGCTGTGCCGGTGTCGGATCGGAGATCAGCTGCGCACCACCGGTCACACCGTCGCGCATCGCGGTCTGCCCGCGATGATCGATCCCAGACCCGGACGGGTACTTGAGATTCAGGCCTTGATAGCCGGCATTGAGATCATCGACCAGTTTCCGCAGGGCATTTCGGTTGTCGGTTTCGGCGATGCCCGCGTCGTTGCGCGCGGGCACATGCTGCGTGGCCGCATCGCCGTCGTTGCGCGCGAGGACCCACTGTCCATCGGCCAGCTGGACGTGCAGCGCGACGACTTCCCCGTTGTCCCCGAGCTCGATCCGCACTTCGCGCTGCGGAGTTTCGGGCTCCGGATCGGCGAAGTCCGGTGTGCGATGACGGTTTTCGCCGTCTTCGTCACCCATGAAGTCGGTATCGGTCGAGTCGTCGACACGTGGTGCGCCATCCCAGGTGACCAACCGTGGTTTGCGGGGCGTGCCATCGGGGTTCGTCCGGCCTTCGAGGTCGGCACGCCGCTCGTGCTTGCCGTCCTGCACCCCGGCGCCGGCCACGTGGTCGGTGTTATAGCCTTCCGCGCTCTCCGTACCGGCCACCATCCGCGTGCAGTTCGCACAGCAGGGCGCGCCCTTGCCGGTTTCGATGTTCTTCGGAGCGTGCACCAGCGAGTCCATCGCCGCGCGATCCGTGGGCTCACCCCGGCTCTCGCGATAATGGAGCGCAGCGTTTGTCGTCCGAACTTCGGCATGGCGCAGCGGTTCATCGCCGTGCGGGAAAGCACCCTCTTTTCGCTTACCTGCCCGGAGGTCATCGAGGCTCTGACCGGTGGCTGTGAGATTCTCCTTCAGCCTTTCGTGCAGGGCGTCCACCGATAGCGCGGAGTCCTTGGTCCCGTTCGCCGCTTCGTACACCATCCCGTTGACGCGATCGATGGTGACGGCGATAACCGGGCCGACCGGGTCCTTGCGCTGTTCGGCTCTGGTGAAGTCCGCCTTCGCCGTTTCTTGGCGCGCGTTCAATTCCTCGAGCTGCGACTGGATCGATTCGAGCCGGTTGCGCAGCGTCGTCTCTTCCTCCGGCGTCGCCGCTCTGATCTGACGCTTGATCTCCTTGCGTTCGTCCTGCAGCTCTGTCCTGAGTTCCTTGAGCACCTTCAGCGCAGCGCGGGCCTTGTCGACCTCGGCGGGTTTCGTGTCCTTGAAGTTGTCGACGACTTCCTGGTAGGCAGGCATCCGCTCGTGAGCGATTCTGGCCGCCAGGTCGTCGATGTATTCGCCGTCGACCTTGACGATGTTCCCATCGGCGTCCTTGACGATGTCGCCGGTGAGCCGGCCGAGCAGATGAGCGTTGGCCACGGGTCGATCATCGGATCCTGGAATGGCCTCGATCTTCGACATCGCCGGTCGCGTATCACCCACACCGTCGTGTGGTGGTTGCGTCGCCACCGCCGGCGGATCGGACTCGTCGGGTGATTCGGCGGGCGGCGGATCACCGGCGTCGTCATCGTCGCCCATGAAGTCCATCGTGTCGTCGTCCGCGCTCCGATCCAGCGAGTTCGGGTCGGTGCCGAATGGCAACGGTACGTCGGCGAGCACATCGACACCGTCGCGCCGCAGCAGTAGCTCGGTGACGGTTACGGTGCCGTCGGCCGCGGTGTGCACCAGGCGGTACTCCACCTGCAGGGTGCCGTCTTCCATCGCCGAACGCAGGTCGGCGACGGCGTCGGTGAGCGCGCGCCCCTCCGGGCTGTCGGGGTCGATGCCCCGCGCCGTCAACTGCTCGGGCGTCTCGTTGAGGATCCGCGCGAGATTTCGGTCCATGTCCAGGGTGCGCCGCAGGTATTCCGGCGAACCCTGTTCCGCCTGTGCGATTTTGGAGCCGCCGAGGACCGAGCCGACGCCCTTGGCTTCCACGACGACGAGCGTGGGCGCCGAGTCCGCGTCGGCGCGCGGGACGTATGCGGCGATATCGACGACGCCGGCGCCGTCGAAGGCCCCTTCGAACGGTGTCAGCAGCACAGCGCGTGGCCTGGCATCCGGGTCGAGCGCGAAATCGATCCCGGCCACTTCGCCGAGTTTCTTGGACACCTCGATCATCTCGCGACCGAGGTCGTTGTAGTCGGTCGCGGTGTCTTCCAGGTCACCGAGCAACTCGAGCCTGCTGGTCCGTTCGTCCGGGCTCAGCGAGGTGTCGGAGCGAATTTCCTGCCGCAGGTTCTGGATCGCCTCGGACAGGCGCTTGGGCGCGAGTTCTTTCGCTTCCTTGATATCGAACTCGGCCATGAGCTTCTTGAGCTCGTCGCGGACACCATCGCGTTCGGTCTGCAGTTCGAGGCGCCGTTCGGACGCGGCTTCCAGCTCAGCGCCCCTGTCGGAATCCTTGATCTCGTGCGGTTCCGAATCGCCCTTCATCGCGTCGTACAGGTAGTCGGCGCTGCTCAGGTGATCCTTGACGAACGCCCCGCCGGGCCCGTGCAGGCCGAAGTTGACATTGCGCTTGGTGCCCGCCGGATCGTCGACGTGATGCCAGGTCCCATCCGGGTCTCGATAGCTGTCGAGGCGATCACCGGGCCGGTGCAACAACCCGTCGTCCCCACGAACCATCCCCGGCGGGACCGAATCATCGGATCCACGATCCGGACCGGCGACATCGTCGTCGTCGCCCATGAAGTCGGTCTCCGGGTATTCGGGTGAGACCAACCGTGGTTCGGTGGGATTTCCGTCGCGCGCCGCCTGTTCGAGATCGGCATGGCGCAGCGGATCGACCCGGGGTTCGCCCTCGTCGATGATGTGGCCCGCGGTGCTCTCGGTGCCCTGCACCACCCGGGTGCAGTTGGCACAGCAGGGCGCTTCGGCGCCGCGGCTGGGAACGAAGGGCGAGTTGAGAATGCTGGCCAGGCCGTCGAAATCTGTCGGCAACTGGTCGTCGGGCCCGCGCCGCTGGTTGAGCAGTTCCCGGTCGTGCAGAGCGGCGTTGGTGCCGCGCACTTCCGCGTGACCCAGCGGGTTGTCCGTGTGCGGGAAATGGGCCGGGTCGCGCCCGTTGTGGTAGACGTCCTCGGGGTCCTGGTAGCGGGCGACGTTGTCGTGCAGCGTCGGGTGCAGCTCGCTGGGGTGGATGCGCTGCTCGGAGGTGCCGTTGGCGGCTTCGTAGACGCGACCGGTCAGGCGGTCGATGGTGATGGACGTGACGTAGCCCCGCCGCTTCGCCGGCAGCCGCTCGGCTTCGGCCTTCTCCAGGCGCTTGGCGGGCGAATCGCCTGCCTCGGTTTCGGCCGCGTCGGCGGCCAGGAAGTTGTCGAGGGCGGTCTTGGCCGCCGCGGCCTGCTCCTTGGCGTCCGCGACGCCGGCCTCCGCGCGCCGCACCCCGTCCGCGGCCTGCTCGGCGGCGCGGTCGAGCGCGTCGGCGTCCTCGGCGCCGCGGCTGCGTGCTTCCGCCGCGGCCTCGACAGCGCCGGTGTGTGCTGTCCGTGCTTCTTTGAGGGCCTTCGCGGCATCGCGCACCGCCCGGCCCTTGTCGGACTTCGCGGTTTCCAGTGCCTTCTGCTGGGCCTTGTGCTGCTCGTAGTCGGCGACCAGGGCCGCGTCCGGCGTGGACGCGTCGACGAACGCCTGGCCACGCTCGGCACTGAGCCGGTGGGAGAACTCGTCGATCGGTTCCCCGCCGACATGGGTGATCCGGGGCGGCTCGCCCGCGGTCCGCACCAGCGGGTCGTTCGGATCGAGCACGCCGAGCAGATGGGCGTCCACACCGGGTGTCCGGCTGAACGGTGCGTTGTCGGTCCCGGTTCCGGGTTCGAGGAACGACATCGCGGCCGGGCGGATCGGTGGGTCGTCCTGGTCGCTCATGAAGTCGACCAGTTCGCGGTCCCGTGGCGGACCGTCGCCGTCGAGAGTGTCGCGATCGCGAGTCTCGCTGGGATCGGAATCCGTTCTGGGCGAGGCTGTTTCGCTGGGTGGTGGGGTTTCGCTCGGCGTGGTCGCCGACTCCGGGCCGAACGTCCGCCACTGGCCACCGCGGTCGATCACGGGATCCGAGCCAGGCTCCCGCCGCACACCGACCCGGTCGGTCGGCGCGGTGACTTCGACACCGAGCTGGTCGGCGATGTACTGCGCCCAGCCCTTGCTGTTGCCCGCGTGACAGGCGAGCAACCGGATAGGCGTTCCTGGAACGTAATTCGGGTTGCTGCGGATCGCATCGACGATGTCGCGCGGGTGGACCGGGTCCCCGTTGCTCGGGGTCACCGAACCGTCGCGCCGCCCGTGCACGACCACGTCGTGGGAACCGTCGTTACGGACGTTCTCGCTCACCCGGTGGGTGCGGGCGTCCTCGCCGATGGCCGTGCCGGTCGGATGGTGCACGACGCCTTGGCCATTGGGCAGGCGGGTGTCGTAGACCGGGCCGCTGTCGTTGTCGTCGGGCTTGGGCTGCCTGCGATCGTTGCCGCCGTCTGCGCGATCACGTGGCCCGGCGGTGTCGTCGGTACCCGCTCGGCCCGGGCGGCTCGCTTCCGGTCCCGACCGCGCCGGGCCCGCTCCCGGATCGGCGCCGACGATCGGCACCACCGGCGGCATCTCGGCCAGCGGATCTGCTTCGGACCTGACTTCGGAATCGCGCGACCGCACCGGTTCGGCGGTGACCTCGGACTCGCCGGAGCGTACCGGCGGCGCTTCGCCGGGCGCGGCCCGCAATCCCTGCAAGGGGGTCTCCGCGAGGCCCGCTCCCCGCTGTTCGCCCACACCGGCGCGGCTTTCCCCGTCGGCACGACTCGTCGGCGCACCGGAATCCTCGGCGGTGCCCGTCGGATCGGCCACCCCGAACTCGTCTACTGCCGCGCTGTCGGCCCTGACTTCCGGTGCGCCGGAACGGATGTCGGATCCTGCCCGCACCCCGTCCGGTGCGCCGGACCGAACTTCCGGCGCACCGGGACGCGCCGCCGACTGCGACCCCTGGTTCGGCGTCGACTGCTGGCCCGGTGCCGACTGCTGCCCGGTACTCGATTGCGTTGGCGCAGTAGGTGATTGAGTCGGCGTCGCAGTGGGTTGACTGGTGGTCGGCGTCGCTGCCTGCCCGGTGACCGGTGCCTGCCCGGTCGCGCCGGGCGACGGTCCCGCCGTCGCCGCGGGCCCGACACCCGCCACGCCCGCGCCCACAGGCGTACCGGTCGCCTGCGTCGTCGTGTCCCGGTTGGTCGCCTGGGTGTCGCTGACCTGGGTGGCCGGCTGGCCACCCGACTGCGCGTCGGTGCGAGTCGCCTCGCCGACGCTCACATCATCGTTGTGTTCGGCCTCGCCCGCCCGCGACGTGTCCTGGCCGGAATCCGCCTGCACCGCAGGACTTTCCCCTTCGGCGCGGGCGCCGCCCTCCTGGCGACCGCCCTCACCGCCGTGCGATTCGCCGATCTGCACCTCGGGTTTGGCATCCTGGCGCCCCGCACCGGCGCCGCCACCGTCGGAGGTGGTCTGCCGATCGTCGCCGGACTGCTGATTCGCCTGTGCCCCATCGGAATTCGTCGGTCCCTGCGCTTCACCCTCCGGCGACTGAGCGCTGCCCGCGGGTCGCATCGACTGGCTGTCGTCGCCGACACCGGCCCGCGACTCGCCCGAACCCTCGTCGCCCATGGTGTCGTCGCCCGCACCCGCGCGCACGCCGTCGTCGCCTCCGGCACCGGTGGCCTCGTCGTCGGCGCCTGCCCGGTTCTCGCCCTCACCACCTGGCCGGTTGGACGACCCGTCACCACCTGCGCTCTCGCTCAGCCCGAATGTTCCGAGGTCGTAGCCGGGCCCCATGGCTTCGCGAATCTGCGAGCTGAAGCTGGGCCGGTCGAAGAGACCGGGCTTCATCGCCGACCACGCGGAATTCGCCCCGGCCTTGTTCAGGCCCGAGAGACCGCCGTTGCTGGCACCCGCACTCCACATGAGTGGGTCCGACGCCGCGGTTTTCAGGTTGTTCCAGGCCTGATCCCACCCCTGAGTGGCCCCCTCATAGCCGAACTGACCGAGCATGCCGCCGCCCGCGCCGACCAGGCCGGCACCGGTGCCGGTGATCGCGCCTTTGAGCCACGGCGCCATCCCGTCGCCGAGCTTCTTGCCGAGGAAGTTGCCGAACGGACCGGCCGCCAGACCACCGGCGGCGGAGGAGACGGCGGCCGCCTTGACCTGGTTCCAGTCGACCTCCTTGCGGTGGCCCTGATCCACCTGCCACTGCTGGACACCGAGTTCCTGCAGGGTGCCCAGCGCCGTGTCGATCGCCACGTGCTGGCCGACGAACTTCAGGACCCTGGTGATCGTCGCTTTCGCCCCGTGTCGCAGGATCGCCGCGAGCACGCGTCCGAAGATTCCCCGTGCGATGACGCGGGTCAAGCCCACCGCGGCCGCCTGCACGGCGGGCGCTGTCGGCGGAAATACCCACGCCGCAGCGATTTCCAGCGCCAGCAAGCCCAACGAGGACAGGAACATGATCTTGGTGTATTCGATCTCGGTGCCGGTCTGATAGACCGAGTCACCGAGGATGTCGAACAGTTCGGCCAGCTTGGTCACCGACTGATCGCCGCGGGCCATCCCCTCGAAGGCTTTGAGCATGTCCTCGACACCCTCGCCCTGCGGATATGCCTTGAACGCAGCATCTTTGGCGGCATCGACGTCGTCGACCAGACCGCGAAGACCGTCAGCGGCCGTGCGCCAGTCCTCGGCCATGGCCCACATCTCGTCTTCATTGCCCTCTGGCCACTCCATGCCGGCAAGAATCGAGAGCCAATGCAGCCCAGAAGGGAGATCGATCATGGAGCGCTACGTCACCAACTCGAGTCCGTGAACGTCGCCATCGCCCCTCATCCCTCAATAGTGATGCCCGGTCGAGCACACCACAACTCGTTCGCCGCCGCAACAACAGTGTCAGGCACCGGCGAAGCCGCGGTGACGACGGAATGAACGCCAGACGGCTGGAACGGAGCCCACGCAGCCCACCCCGACCTGCCCGCGTGGGCGACTTGACGACCAGCCGGTCCGGGCGAAGGATCGGGGTCGGCGGCGCGCCGAAGTGCAGGCGCGAGGCGGGCACCCGCGCCGACGAGCACGGAAGTCCGGCACAGACTCCAGGAATCGAGAACGGGACGCACGCAATGGAATTGAAGCCGGTGGCGATGTACCGCGAGATGTACGAGCGCGGGCACGACGAACTGCCCTCGGTATTCGACGCACCCACCGGCACCGTCGAGGGCGACCGCGGCCAGATTCTGGACTACATGCGCAAGGTCCGCGCCATCTTCGACGTCATGGGCGAATCCCCGGACCTGTTCACCAAAGACGTCGACATCGAGGGCGGCCCCTCCCTGTACTCCGACGGCGTCTGGATCTGGCGCGAGGACTCGCTGAAGTACCTCGCCGAACAGCCCCTCACCCTGCCCGCCGAGTTCGTCGAACGAGTGCGCTCCTTCGACTACGTCCCCCAGCAGTTCGACACCCGCGACCCCGACTTCGACGCGGCGTTCCTGTCGTACTTCTGAGTGCGGTTCAACCGGAAGGAACAGTCCCGTGCTCTTCATCGACAGCAGTGATCCCGACCTGACCGTGGACGACGGGCGCGCCTACTACAACGGAATGCCCTTCAGCGGACAGGTGTCAACGCTGCTTCCCGACCAGACCGAGATCGAATCCCTGACCTACGTCGACGGCTACCTCCACGGGCAAGCAGACGGCTGGCACCCGGACGACACCAAAAAGTACTCCGGCACCTACGACCACGGCCGCCGTGTACTCGACTGGGAATACTGGAACGAGAACGGCCGACTCGTCCAGCACGACACATTCGACTTCGCCGGCAATCTGCGTCATCGAAAGCGGTGGGACGAAGCAGGCACCCTGACCGACGATTTCGACGCGGCCGCGATCGCGAAACCGGTGATGGACGGCGCCGTCGAGCGGACGAATCCCGCCCTGTCCGAACACCATGGCGACGGTCGCTTGCTGTTCGAAGGCCGACCCTTCACCGGCCAAACAGTCGAGTACTTCTACGAGGGCGGGCCGGTCGTTGCCCTGGAGTGGTTCGCCGACGGCTACTCCCACGGCCCCGACCTCGCCTGGCACGGTGACGGCGCACGCCAATACGCAGGCACGACCGCTCACAACCAGCCGATCGGGCTGTGGCTGCATTGGCATCACAACGGAACCCTCGCACAGCAGAACGTGTTCTCCGGCGGGGGTCGTCAGATCCTGAAGCAGTCCTGGACCGATTCCGGCGAATCAGTCGTGGCTGCCGATACGCCCGACCGGCCCGCCGCGCATCTGCGATCCGACACCGCCCTCGATCGAACCACGCCCCACCTCCACGAGGGCCAGCCGTTCACCGGCGTACTCGAACATCATTCGGACGACACACTTCTCAGCGTCCAGGACTTTCGCGACGGCTACCCCGACGGCCTATACCTCGAGTACCGCGACGGACACCAGTTCCGCACAGGGGTCAACAGTGCGACCGGACCGGTCGGGTGCTGGTACGAGTTCTATCCCGACGGCAGAATCAGCCGAGAAGATTGCTACGACGCTGGGAGCACTCTGCTCCTGCGTCGTCGGTGGGACGAGGAAGGCGCACTCGCGGGGCCGATGGAAGGGCTGTTGATCCTGAACCCGCACACCGGCACACCGAACCATCACACAGGGAAGGCAAGCGAATGAGCGATTGGCGGACAATGCCGACCGACCAGGCAGCCGAGCTCGCAGGCAAGCTGTATGCCCTTGACTGGTCGTGGAACATGGACGACGCACCCGCGATCGTCGAACAATTCGGCTGGCACACCGTCTCCAGCCGCCCGCGCCGGATCATGCTCGACATCGGGTTCGGCCCTGACAGCGGCACCATCCAGGCCAAGAACGGCGAAGTGACCCGCATCGAACTGCAGCTCACCGACTACGCCGAGGCCGGCGAAAAGCCGGAAGTGAAGACAGCTTTCACCGATATCGCCCAGGCGATCGGCACGAAACTCGGTGCGCCGACCGCACGTGTCAAAGCACCGACCCCCCAATATCGGTGGGCGGGCGCCGATACCACTGTCGTACTCGTTCTCTCCGCTGCCTCGATCTGGCTACATCTGGTCACCAACGCGCGTCTCGCCGCCGACGACCGCAACCTGGAACTCGACAACCAGGGCCTGCTATGACCGACTGGGCACACTTCGCCCGCGTACTGGCCGACGAACTCGGCGCCGTGCCCGACACCGCGGTCCTGGTGATCGGCGAAGCAGCGCCGTCCGGATCTCGTCGCTTCGCGCAGTTCCGCAAGACCGGCGAAGCGGTCCTGGCCGAACTCACCGGCAACGAATGGCTCGACTCCACATCACGCCCCGACGACGCGGGTTGGCAAGCCATCACCCGAGCGGGCTGGCGCCGACCCGACCAGGATCACTGCGGCAACTGGTGGGCCGAATTCGCTTCACCTGTCGGCTCCGACCACTATCGGCGCATCGCGGCGATCACTGTCACGGGCCTGCGCGACGGCTTCGGCATCACTGCCCCGGCGGCGTTGTCCTATCAGGGCTGGGTCGAGAAGTCCGGCGACAACTTGCATCTGCCCGGCCTCGGAATCCCCGACGCCCGTTGACGGACACCCCGACCCCCACCCAGGTCGGCGAGCTGGGAGCGGCTACGTCAGGCCGTCGCGGTTGCCTTTTTCCATCTTGTCGATGTAATCGGCGCTCTCGGTCTGGCCGTCGGCGAAGTCGCCCATGGACTTGGCCATGGTCTTGACGTTGTCGCTGGTGTTGGTCCACGAGGAGTCGTAGCCGTCGTTGCCGCCGGGGCCGTCGTTGAAGCTCTGACCGAGTTTGTCGTTGCCCCAGACGTTTCCGCGGCCGTTGAGCGAGGCGTTCAGCGTGTTGATGATGCCGGTGAGTTGGTTGCCGACGTTGCGCGACTTGCCTGCCGCGGTCCGAAAGTCGTCGGCGTCGTATTCGAATGTCATCGCGCCCATCCCTCCACAAGTGGTGCCCGTCGAGCACATCACAACTCATGTGCGTGCGCAACAGCCTCCCACGTCGGTGCGAACCGCGGATGACCCCGCTGTGAACGGCGAGGTTCCTAAGCGCTTGCCTCCCAGTGAGATTCCACGCGCGACATCATGCGCTCGATGGAAGCATTGATCTTCTCGGTCAGGTCCGACCGTGACATCGGTATAGCGATGGGGTTCTCGCTGGGCAGCTCGATGCCGTAGCGCCCGTCGTCGGGTAGGTCGCGCCACACCACGATGTCGCGATGCATGCCGCGTGAGCCGAACATCGACTGATTCTGCAGGATATTGATGGTGCCGGTGCGATCGGCGGGACGGTCGAAGAACTCGGTGCTGCGCTCGACGATCGAGGTGTCGGCTGCTTCGAAGAACATCGAGGATCGCTGCCCGTACTCGTCGCCGGTGTCGGCGTCGGTGGAGAGCGGGATCATCCCGCCGACGCCGGCACCGGTATCCGGCATCAGGTCGACGATGGCGTCGGCCAGACCGTAGGGCCCGATGTCGAGCACCGTGTAACCACCACTGTGCGTAGGGGTTTCGCCCGGAAGCTGGTAGATCAGATAGCCGTTGGCGCCGGCCCTGGCCGCCCTGGCCTTGAGCCATTGCTCGGCGTCGTCACGCGCCCGGTCGCGCCAACCTCGCAGCCGCACATACACTTCCGGACGCTCCAAGACATCGAAGACCGAACGAAGCGTCGGGTCGACGCTGTGCTGCAGCCGCTGCCAGACCTGGTACTTCTCCTGCTCGTAGTCCTCGTGCAGGCGCGTCCTGGCTTGGAAAGTCAACGGGCGCGGCAGATCGGTGCCGACGAATCGCTGCCACAACACCCGGAATTCGATATCGGTGAGTTCCCACTTCTGTGTCACGCCCGCGCCTCCGGCCGCGCGTGCGCGAGCGAGTCGGTGCTGCCGACTTCCACGGACTCGACCGGGTCTTCGATGATCCGGGCAGGCGCCTCGGTCGCCAACGACTCGGCGAGCAGACCGGTGAGCGGGGTGACGACCTCGCCCAAGCCCGACAGATCGGAGAAGTCGGGCAGTGACGCTCGCGGGAACGCGTCAGCCTCCGGTGTCTCGGCGCTCTCCCCTGGCACGCTCGCCCCGTCGACGTCCGTGGTCGCGGTGTCGATACCGAGCAACTCCGCCAGCGGCGAGAGGGCGGGGTTGTCCGCGATCAACTGGTTGATCTCCGGCGACTGCGACAGCAGTTCGGCCAGGTCGGGGAATTGCCCGAACAGGTTGCCGAGCTGGGTGAAATCGGGCAGGCCCGGCGTGGCGCCGGTCGCGCTGGTGTCGGCGGATACCTGCTGCAACGCGGTGGCGAGCGACGGCAGTGCCTGGGTGAGCGAGGAGACCGCGGAGGTGACCGCCGACATCACCGAGGACAGGATGCTGGACATATCGCCCGAGCCGGAGCCACTCGACCCCGTCGAGGAGCCTGTCGACCCCGTCGATCCGGTCGATCCGGACGATCCCGGCGCGCCGGACGTCTGGCCGTTCGCGCCCTGCTGCGAACCGTTGGTGCCGTTCTGTTGGAGCGCCGCCGCCGCCTGCTGGGCGGCTTGCTGGGCGGCCTGCTGCTTGGCCACGTCGGGCGCCACTGCCTGCTGGCTGCCGCCTCCGGAATTGCCGCTACCTCCAGAATTCCCGCTACCTCCGGAATTCCCGGTGCCACCGTTGTTGTTATTTCCAGCATTGTTGTTGTTGTTATTGTTGTTGTTGTTCGCAGGTGGTGTCACCGGCCCCTTCGGCGCAGCAGGCTCCGCTGCGGCCGGGAACAGCTTCTCGGTGTTCGTCACTCCGGTGACGTAGTGGCGCTCATATCGATCACGATTCTCCTGCAGATCGTCATCGCACTTGTCCTCGGTCTCGATCGGCATCGACACCTTGGTCGCGTACAGCCAGTTCGCCGTGTACTCGAGATTCCGCTGCATCATCGTGAAGGAATCACTGGCCACCATCGCCGACTTGCCGAAGGTGGTGATCGCGGCCAAAGCGGCCTCGCCGCCCTGACTCTCCCACCGGTCGCCGGTGATCTCACCGAGTTTCTGCTCGAGGTTGTAGGCGGCGCCGTGCACGGCGTGGGCCATCGCCTCCCAGATCGGTGCGTCGTTGGCCACCTCCTGCCAGGAGATTCGCTGACCGAGGTCGTACATATCGCGCCAGGACATATTGTCCGCGGCGCGGACAGGTATCCGCACGCCGCCCGATTCCGCCGTCGCGGTGCCCACGTGCTTGGGCACGTTCGCGGTCTCGATGTCGTAGTTGTGCTTCTCCATCTTGATTTCCATGCCGGTGCCCTGCCGCACCTTGACATCGACTTCCCAGTGGGCAGGGTAATAGCCGCCTGCCTGGGAGACCTCCCCCTTCATATCCTTGGCGCCGGGCGAGGAATTCACATTCTTCAGATCACCCTTGAGCGCGGCGATGTTGTCGCCCGAGCCCTTGTCGGTCTCGGTGTACGACTCGCCCGCGGCCTTGAACATGGAGACAAGGTCTTCGAGCGAGTCGATATAGCGCCCGAGCAGGTCCTTGGCCTGGGTGGCCTCGGTGATGAACTTGGTCCGCAACGGCGGCCCGGCGTCGACCTGGCTGCCGCCCAGCTTGGACTCGTCGTAGTTGTTGAGATCGTGGTCGCGGAACAGATTCTGACAACCCTTGAACACCTCGATCGCCTGACTGCACGCCTTCGCGGCCTCGAGCGCGGCTCCCGTCTCGACCTTGACCTTCGCCTTGCCCGCCAACCCCTCGAAGGGAGAATCGCCCACGCCAACCGCTCCTCGCAGCACCCCACCGACGACCCTCGCGCTGTCGGCTCGATCGCCTCGCATTCTAGTGAGCTAGGCGAAATATGCACAGCGACACGGAAACACCGATCCTGTACCTGGATGAACATCCGGGTTCCGCCGACGATCACGCAGCCCCCGTCGATCTGTGACAAACTCGAACAACCACCAGCGGCCGCGCAGCAGCCGTGATCGAACGATGGATGAGGCCCAGGATTGACGTCGCGATGGAACCGCTCATGACCGACCTGAGCGACCTCGAACGGCGCGTCGCGGCCAATCGCGCCAACACCCGCAGCCAGCACTCCACCGACTACCTGCGCCTGGCCGGTTCCCTCACCGAACTCGCCCAGGGCCTGCTCGCCACCCGGGATGACCCATCGGGTCGCGATCGCACCGCCGAGGCGTTGGAGCCCGCCCAGGAGGCGGTGGCGATCCGTCTGCACTGGTTGGTCGAGGGGTTCGTCTCCTATGAGTACGCGGGTGCGTTGCAGGACGCGTTGCGACTGTTCGAGCAGGCGACGCGCTTGGTCGGGCATCGACAGCTCGCGACCAACACCATTCGCAGCGCCTGCTCGGCGTATCGACAGGTCGCGCAGGACTATCCCGATGTGTCGGCCATGTGCGCCGACGGACTGTCCAAATGTGGCGTGTGGTTGATGCGGCTCGATCACGACGCGGCGGTGGCGGCGAGCGAGTCGGCGGTGCGGATTCGGGCGGGGATGTACGCGCGCACGTCCGAGCAGCCCGGCAAGTATCTGGCGAGCCTGAGCACCTTGCTGCGCACCTTGATGGTCGGTCGGTCGCGCAAGCAAGCCATCGCGAGCTATCGCGCGCTGTATTCCGAGGTGACCACGCCGGCGAGTACCGCAAAACTGCGCGAAACTCGGGTCGAGGAACTCGATCTCACAGTCAAGACCACGCAGGCGGTGGTGAAGCTGGGCGCGCACACCCTCGAACGCGCGGGGCGGCTGACCCAGCAGCAGATCCTGTACCAGTCGGGTGGCGACCTGGCCACGATCGACGAGATCAACTGGCGATTGGCGCTGGTCGGCCTCAAACCCCTTGCGGCAGGAGCGATGCCGGAGCCGCCGTCGCGGCCGGTGGAGATCTCGGCGACCTACGGTGCGATCGCCGTGCGTTGTTCGGCGCCGGACGGGCTCGAGCAGGTGCGGGCCGCGATCGTCGCCGCGTTCGCCCAGGGCGGGGCCGAGCCGGTGGACGCGGGCAGGTTCGCCGGCGTGCACGAGAAGCACTGGGGCGTCAAAGAACCCAAGACCAACCTCGACACGCAGCTCGGTGCCGATGTCGTGCTGGTGGAAAAGTCTTCCGGCAGCTGGATTTCGGTGAAGAGCCTCAACTGGGAGATCGGCGCGCTCGGCAAGCACCCACTCGCCGTTGCTCTTTCGGCTAAGTGGCCGGTACTGACCGTCGCCACGATCGAGAAGATCTCCTACGAACTGTGCCTCTACGACAACGGCGTCGCCACCCAGTACGCCGCGCTCGGCAGACCGGCCGGGCAGGCGCCGCTGGAGACCCCGCTGGCCCCCCTGGATTTCGCGACGCTGGCCGACTACGGCGCCGACTACGCCTCCGAAACCCAGGTCAGAGCCGCCTTCGGCAACGCCGAGATGTTCGCCAAGGTCACCGAACTCCCCGGCGCGGGCATCCGCCAGGCCGCGGAGAAGGCCCCGCTCACCGACTACGGCCCGAATATCCTCTTCTTCGGCAAGAACTGACCGTCACCGCGAAAGCCGCTGTCTCCCCACCGGATGCAGCGGTTCTTCTGCCAGGCGCGACGCGTGTCCCGCTACCAGTGGGCGGAACGAGTCGACCCGGAATGCCGTCCAGCGCGGGCGACCGGCATGATCGGTGACTGTGCGAGTACTGCTGCAGCGTGTGACCAGTGCCCAGGTGAGCGTCGACGATCAAGTCGTCGGACGCATCGACCCGGCGGCCACCGGTGTCCCCCACGGCCTGCTCGCCTTCGTCGGAGCCACCCACACCGACACCGAAGCCATCGCGAAAGCCCTGGCCGACAAGGCATACCGCCTGCGGATCCTCGACGGCGAACGCTCCGCCGCCGACCTCGACGCCCCGATCCTGGTCGTCAGCCAGTTCACCCTGTACGCCAACACCGCCAAGGGCCGCCGCCCCTCCTGGAACGCCGCCGCTCCCGGCTCGGTAGCCGAGCCCCTGGTCGACACCTTCGCCGAAGCCCTGCGCGAACTGGGCGCCACCGTCGCCACCGGCAGATTCGGCGCCCACATGCAGATCGACCTCACCAACGACGGCCCGGTGACAGTTCTCCTCGAAGGCTGACCACGCTTACAGATTCAGGTGCAGCCGAAGCGCGCGATCAAGATCCGCGGCGAGCGTGGCGGTCAACCGCCCGACGACTCGGCCGACCCGATCGACCGACACCGATCGGACCTGCTCTGCCTGCGCTTTCGACACCACGCGCAATCCGACATCGTCGAGCAGGACCTGGAACGGGTACACCTGATCGACGTTGCTGGTAACGGGCACCACTGTGATCACGCCGCGGCCCAACTGGTCTGCCCGCCGATTCGCGCCGTCATTGCTGACTACCACGGCAGGACGAACCTTGTTGACTTCGTTCACGCGAACCGGATCGAAACTGACAAGCACGATATCGCCGCGGCGCATCAGGAGAGGCCGTCAGCGAGGGTCTCCGACCACGTCGCTTCCTCGCCCGCCGCATCCCACTCTTCCCATGCGGACTCGTAAGCATCTTCGAGCGCATGTGCGCGCAGCAACGCGATCGCCCGCTGGATGGCTGCCGAACGCCCAGGCAAGCCCGACCGGCAGACTTCCTGGTCGAGCACCTGCAGATCTTCCTCCGAAAGGCTCACGCTGAGCTTCATACCGCTAATGCTACCAGGGTAGGAACCCCGGTAGCACCCGCGCGAGACGCCGACCAAGTCGGGGAACTACTCCGGGCGCAGAGTGAGGATGCGCGGACCGTCTTCGGTGACAGCGACGCTGTGCTCCCAATGTGCCGCCCGCGACCCGTCGGTGGTGACCACGGTCCAGTCGTCATCGAGAGTCTTGGTGTCGGTGGTGCCGAGCGTCAGCATGGGCTCGATCGCCAGCACCGACCCGACCACCAGGCGCGGGCCCTTACCGGGCGCGCCCTCGTTGGGCAGGAACGGATCCATGTGCATCTCGCGACCGATGGCGTGGCCACCGTAACCGTCGACGATGCCGTACTGACGACCGTGTGCCTGCTCGGCCGCACGAGTGCCGAGCTCGATGGCGTGTGAGACATCGGTGAGCCGGTTGCCCGGCAGCATCGCCGCGATGCCGGTCTCCATCGAGAGCCTGGTCGCCTCGCTCAACAGCTGATCGGCCTCGATGATGTTGCCGATGCCGAAGGTCCACGCCGAATCGCCGTGCCACCCGTCGAGGATGGCACCGCAGTCGATGGAGACGAGATCGCCCTCGGTGAGAATGTCGTCGGCCGAGGGGATCCCGTGCACCACACGGTCGTTGACCGAAGAGCAGATCGAGCCGGGGAAGCCGTGATAACCCTTGAACGACGGGACAGCGCCCGCGTCACGGATCGTCGCCTCGGCGACCTCGTCGAGCTCCAGCGTCGAAACGCCGGGCTTGGCCGCCGCGCGAACGGCGACCAGCGTCCGCCCGACGATCGCGCCGGCGGCCTGCATGGCATCCAACTCGCCCGCCGAACGGAACGGCACGACCTTCTTCTTACGGTTGAAGACCATCCGGCCTCAGTACTCCGATCCGGTGATTACTGACCGAGCGCCGCGAGCGCCCGAGCGTTGACCTCATCGACCTCGCCGATGCCGTCGACGGTCACGACCAGACCGTCGTAGTACGCGAGCAGCGGCTCGGTCTCCTCACGGTAGACCCGCAGCCGGTTGCGAATGACGTCCTCGGTGTCGTCGGCGCGCCCACGGGAGAGCATGCGCTCGACCACGGTGTCCTCGGCGACCACGAAGCACAGCACGGCGTCGAGTGTGGAGCCGTTGTGCTCGAGGATCTTCTTCAGCGCGTCGGCCTGATCGACCGTGCGCGGGTAACCGTCGAGCACGAATCCGTTCGAGGCGTCGGGCTCGCCGACGCGGGCCTCGACCATGCGGTTGGTGACGTCGCTGGGAACCAGGTCGCCCGCATCCATGTACTTCTGTGCCTCACGACCGAGGGCGGTCTGCTGGCTGATGTTCGCGCGGAAGAGGTCTCCGGTGGAGATGTGCGGAACGCCCAGCTTCTCTGACAGCAGGACGGCCTGAGTACCTTTGCCGGCACCCGGCGGACCGAGCAGAACAACTCTCACTTGAGGAACCCTTCGTAATTTCGATTCATCAGCTGGCTCTCGATCTGCTTGACCGTGTCGAGACCCACGCTGACCATGATGAGCACCGCGGTACCGCCGAACGGAAGGCTCGCGACCGCACCCGAATTGCCCATGTCGAGGAACAGGTTCGGGAGCACTGCGACCAGACCGAGGTAGATCGAGCCAGGCAGGGTGATGCGGCTCAGGACGAAGTTCAGATAGTCGGCGGTCGGCTTACCGGGCCGGTAGCCCGGGATGAAGCCACCGAACTTCTTCATCTCGTCCGCGCGTTCCTCCGGGTTGAAGGTGATCGCGACGTAGAAGTAGGTGAAGAACACGATCAACCCGAAGTAGATCGCGATGTAGACCGGGTTGGACGGGTTCACCAGGTATTTCTGGATGATCTCCTGCCACCAGCTCGGCTCCGTCGCCGTGCTGGAGCCGGTCAGCTGCGCGATCAGGTTCGGCAGGTAGAGCAGCGAGGACGCGAAGATCACCGGGATGACACCGGCCTGGTTGACCTTCAACGGCAGGTACGTCGATGAACCGCCGTACATCTTGCGACCGACGACGCGCTTGGCGTACTGCACCGGAATCCGGCGCTGACCCTGCTCGACGAAGATCACGGCCACGATGATCGCCAGCACGGCGGCACACACCAGGCCGAAGACCAGCCCACCCCGGGTATCCAGGATGTTCTTGCCGTCGATCGGGATTCGCGCCGCGATACCGGCGAAGATGAGCAGCGACATGCCGTTACCGACACCGCGCTCGGTGATCTGCTCGCCGAACCACATGACCAGCGCGGCACCGGCGGTCATCACCAGCACGATGATGACCATGCCGAAGATGCTGGTGTCGGCGAGAATGTCCTGCTGGCAGCCTTGCAGTAGCTGACCGCGCGCGGCGAGCGCGACGAGACCGGTGGCCTGCAGGATCGCCAACGCGACCGACAGGTACCTGGTGTACTGCGTCATCTTGGTCTGGCCGGATTGGCCTTCCTTGCGCAGTTCCTCGAACCGCGGGATGACGACGGTCAGCAGCTGGATGATGATGCTCGCGGTGATGTACGGCATGATGCCGATCGCGAACACCGACAGCTGCAACAGCGCGCCACCGGAGAAAAGGTTGATGAGCTGGTAGATACCGGCGGATTCACCACCGGAGACCAGCTTGACGCAGTCTTGGACCGCGCGGTAGTCGACGCCGGGGGACGGCAGCGCGGCACCCAACCGGTACAGCGCGATCAACCCCAGCGTGAAGAGAATCTTCCGCCGTAAGTCCGGAGTCCGGAAGGCCGATACGAAGGCGGAAAGCACAAATCCTCCTGGCGAACGACATGGTCATGCCATGCGACTGAACCACTGGACAGCATGTGGAATCGTCAGCCGATGACGAGCTTTGGCAGACAACACTTGAACTCTAACAGTGACACCGGACGAGCTCGCGACTCGTCCGGTGTCAGCTGCTGACTACAGTACCGTCAGGCCAGTTCGGTGACAGTGCCACCGGCTGCGGTGATCTTCTCCTTGGCGGAGCCGGTCACCTTGTCGGCGGTCACCTGGATGGCGACACCGATCTCGCCGTCGCCGAGAACCTTGACGAGCTCGTTCTTGCGAACGGCGCCCGCCTCGACGAGTTCGGCCTTACCGATGGTGCCGCCCTGCGGGAACAGCTCGGCGATGCGGCCAACGTTGACGACCTGGTACTCGACCCGGAAGCGGTTGGTGAAGCCGCGAAGCTTCGGCAGACGCATGTGCAGCGGCATCTGGCCACCCTCGAACGCCGCGGGGACGTTCTTGCGTGCCTTGGTGCCCTTGGTACCGCGACCGGCGGTCTTACCCTTGGAACCCTCACCGCGACCCACACGGGTCTTTTCGGTCTTGGAGCCAGGGGCGGGACGCAGGTGGTGCAATTTGATGGTCATGTCTAGACCTCCTCAACTGTTACGAGGTGGCGCACGACATTGATCAGACCGCGGTTCTGAGCGTTGTCCTCACGAACCACCGACTGGCGGATCTTCCGCAGGCCGAGGGTCCGCAGGCTGTCGCGCTGGTTCGCCTTGGCGCCGATCGTGCTCTTGATCTGAGTTACCTTGAGATCAGCCATGTCAGGCTCCCTGTCCTGCACGCGCACGCAGCATGCCCGCCGGAGCGACATCCTCGATCGGCAGACCGCGACGCGCGGCAACCTCTTCGGGACGCTGGAGCATCTTGAGCGCGGCAACCGTCGCGTGAACGACGTTGATCGCATTGTCGCTACCGAGCGACTTCGACAGAATGTCGTGGATACCGGCACATTCGAGCACGGCACGGCACGCACCACCGGCGATCACACCGGTACCGGGCGAAGCCGGACGCAGCATGACCACACCGGCCGCCGCCTCACCCTGAACCGGGTGGACGATGGTCGAGCCGATCATCGGGACGCGGAAGAAACTCTTGCGAGCCTCCTCGACACCCTTCTGGATGGCCGCGGGAACTTCCTTGGCCTTGCCGTAGCCGACGCCGACCAGACCGTTGCCGTCACCGACGATCACGAGGGCGGTGAAGCTGAAGCGACGACCACCCTTCACGACCTTGGAGACACGGTTGATCGCGACGACACGCTCGAGCTGGTTCTTCTCGGCCGCGTTACCGCCACGGTCGTTACCACCGCGACGATCGCCACCACCACGACGGTTGCCCTCGGGGCCACCGGCGTTGCTGTTGTTGTTGCTGTTCGGTCCGGCGGGTCCGCCGCCGCCATCGCGCCGCTGACGTCCCGGCATCAGACGTTCCCTTCGTTCGCAAATTCAGTCATCAGAACTTCAGCCCACCTTCACGAGCGGCATCGGCCAGCGCCGCGATACGGCCGTGGTAGTCGTGACCACCACGGTCGAACACGACCGCCTCGATACCGGCAGCCTTGGCACGCTCGGCGATCAGCTGACCGACCTTCGCGCCCTTGGCGGACTTGTCACCTTCGAGCGCACGCACGTCGGCCTCGATCGAAGACGCGGCGGCAATGGTGCGGCCCACCGAATCGTCGATCAGCTGAGCGTGCAGGTGGCGCGCGGAGCGGTTGACCACCAGGCGCGGACGCACGGTGGTGCCTTCGACCTTCTTGCGAAGACGGAAGTGACGGCGGGTCTTCGACAGGCGACGCTTCGTGGAAGCGTCCTTGCCCAGCGGAATCCGCTTGGCCTTCTGGTTAGCAGTTTGCGCCATGATCACTTACCCGTCTTTCCGACCTTGCGGCGAACGACCTCGCCGGCGTAGCGGATGCCCTTGCCCTTGTACGGGTCGGGCTTACGCAGTCCGTGGATGACAGCGGAGATCTGACCGACCGCCTGCTTGTCGATGCCGGACACCGAGAACTTGGTGGGCGATTCCACCGCGAAGGTGATGCCTGCCGGGGCCGTGATCGGCACCGGGTGGCTGTAACCGAGGGCGAACTCGAGGTTCGAGCCCTTGGCCTGAACGCGGTAACCGACGCCGAAGATTTCCATCTTCTTCTCGTAGCCCTTGGTGACACCCTCGATCATGTTGGCGATCAGGGTGCGGGAAAGGCCGTGCAGCGAACGGTTCGCGCGCTCGTCGTTGGGACGAGCAACCTCGAGCTCATTACCTTCACCCTTGGTGACGATGATGGGCTCGGCCACGGTGTGCGACAGGGTGCCCTTGGGCCCCTTGACCGTGACAACCTGGCCGTCGATGTTGACGTCGACGCCGGCCGGAATCTCGATGGGCTTCTTACCAATACGCGACATTAGTCCTGACCTCCCTTACCAGACGTAGGCGAGGACTTCGCCCCCGACGCCCTGCTTGGATGCCTGACGGTCGGTGAGCAGACCGGTCGACGTGGAAATGATCGCCACGCCGAGGCCGCCGAGGACCTTGGGCAGGTTGGTGGACTTCGCGTACACACGCAGACCCGGCTTCGAGACGCGACGCAGGCCCTGCAGGCTGCGCTCACGGCTGGGGCCGTACTTCAGATCGACGACGATGGCCTTGCCAACGGTCGCGTCTTCGGTGCGGTAATCGGCGATGTAGCCCTCACGCTTGAGGATCTCGGCGATGTTCACCTTGATCTTCGAGTGGGGCGCCTTCACCTGATCGTGGTACGCCGAGTTGGCGTTGCGCAGACGCGTCAAGAAGTCTGCGATCGGATCAGTCATGGTCATGGTTAGACCTCGACACCTTTCTCGCTGCGGTTCCCATGCAACATCTCCGGCGCTTTCACGCAGGTGACCGTGGGCCTACAACAATTCGGCTGGTCCGGTCGGCACTTACCGACCGGATGAGTTCTCTTGCGAGCTCTCGGCGCCTGGGGGTCCACCCACGCCGAAGCGCGCAGCGGACACAGATCTGCCCAGGCAACCGCTCTAGTGTAGGCAATCGCGTGGTCAGGACCAAACCCGGGGGCCGACGAACCAGGGCGATCTCGGTCACGCGGCGGTGTGATCGGCCTTCGCGCCCGTCATGTAGGTGATCAGGATCGCCGAGGCCGAGACGCCGGCGGCGACGATCAACATCATCTCACCGCCCACCACGGTACTCATCAAGCCACCGAGCAGCGCACCGACGGCGAAAGCCGCGTATTGCAGGCCGTAGCCGAGCCAATCGCGCGAACTACCCCCGCTGACATGGCTTTCGATGCCCTGGCTCAGTTTCACGACCGTTCCGGTGGCATAACTGAGCGGCACGCTGGTTTCGCCGTTCTTGACGAACGCGGTGTTGAGCGCGCCCACCGCGAAGGCGACGAAGGCGATCGGGATGAACCCCACCTCCCGATCGCCGGTGCGGTCGAGGGCGTAGTCGACCACGGCGGCCACGGCGAGCGCCACGGTGGTCACCACGCACGCGCCGTAGTGACCGCTGCGCCACAGCCGCCGCCGCAGCATCGAAGCGACGAACACACCGAGCCCGAACGAGAAAAGCAGCGTAATTGCCCCGGTGGCAAGTAGCCGATCATTGTCGAACCAGCCGAGAACGGCGCGCTCGGTATTACCGGTCATAAATGTAACGAAATATCCGGCGGAGTGCGTATATGCGGCGGCACCGATAAATCCGGCCAAAATGGAAAGAAATGCGACCATCGGCATCGCACCTGCGGGAATCCCGCGTAGCGGCGCCCGGTGGGCTACGTCACGCAGCTTGTTTTCTGTACTCGGGGTCACAATCTCACATCCTCTGCATCAGCTGTAGCAAGGGATCGACATTGACTCCCGATCTGCACGCTGCATTGTTGCGCATCGATCCCGACAGTAGCCAGGCAATAAATTTCCGACCAGCGTGGAGATCACATTCTCGGGAAAGACACAGGATTATGAGGTGCCGGCAATGCTGCGTTAACCGAGAAATTCGAAACAGATTTCGACACCGCCGGACCTACTGCCCGCGCGAATACCTCCCACGACCTGCGGCGATGTCGCGCGAATAGTGAAAAATCCCGACTCGTAGCTCGAATTGTGTTCGATACCAACAGCTTTGCGTTCGTGAGCACCGCTCACGAGTGTGGTAACTTCGCGGGGTTCGTCGGATCTGCGCAGGAGGCTCGGCCGTTGTCTTCCCAGTGTGCACGCCGCCGGGGCTCGGCTTATCTGCTGGCCGTACTGCTCGGGATCGGCGCGCTCGTCGCGCCAGCGCGCGCTGGGGCCGATCCCGCTGCCGACCAGCTCGCCGACGCGGCCGCCACCCCGACGCTGGGGTGGCAGGGGTGCGCGGACGGATTCGAGTGCGCGTCGGCGCGGGTACCGCTCGACTACAACAGCCCGCACGGCGCGCAGATCGACCTGGCTGTCATCAGGTTGCCCGCCGCCGATCCCGCACGGCGCATCGGAACGTTGTTCGTCAACTTCGGCGGGCCTGGCCCGTCCGGCGTGGACCGACTCCGCGAACGAGCCCACTGGCCGTGGTTGTTCTCCGACGAACTGCGCGCCCGGTTCGATCTCGTCTCCTGGGATCCGCGCTCGGTCTCGCGCAGCGCGGGCACACAGTGTTTCTCCGGCCCCGACGAGCAGGCCGCCTACCTCGGTTCCTTCCCCGGCACCCCCACCGACCCGGGTGAGGAACCCGCGTTCTTCGCCGCCTCGGCCGATATCGCCGCTCGCTGCGCCGCGAACGCGGGCCCGATCCTGCACCACGCCTCCACCGCGAACACCGCCCGCGATATGGACCTGCTGCGCCGTGCGGTCGGTGATGAGGCGTTGACCTACCACGGCATTTCCTATGGCACCCAGGTCGGGGCGGTCTACGCCAACATGTTCCCCGGCCGGGTCCGCGCGATGGCGTTCGACGGTTCGCTCGACTTCGAGGGCAATGTCAACGGCCACGGCACCGACGGCGCGAACCTGCCCCTCGACACTCGCCAGGGCGTTGCCGTCGGCATCGCCGAAACGTTCGACACCTTCCTTCGCGAATGCTCCGCCGCCGGTCCGCGCTGCGCGTTCGCCGAGGGCGACCCGAAACTCAAGTGGATCGCGCTGGCCGAACGGGCCCGCCTCGCGCCGATCACGGTCGACGGCACCCCGTGGACCTTTTCCCGGGTGGTGAGCGCCGCGGGCAGCCTCTCCCGTCCCGAGACCTATCCCGACCTGGCGATTCTCCTGCAGAAACTGTTCGACGCGGCCACCGTCCTGCCCAGCCGCGTCCCCGACTCCCTCTTCGCCGAGAACCACCCGGCCAACCGCGTCGAGGCCTTCTACACCATCCAATGCTCCGACAGCACCGTCCCCACGGACCCCGCCGTGTACAGCCGAGTGGCCGCCGCCGAAGACGTCGGGTCGCGCTACTTCGGCCGAATCGCGGTGTTCAACGCCACCCCCTGCGCCTTCTGGCAGGCCGAGGACCGTGACCGCTACACCGGCCCGTGGAATCGCGAAACCGCCGCGCCGATCCTCGTCCTCAACAGCAGATACGACCCGGCCACTCCCCTACACGGCGCCAAAGCCGGTGCGGCCCAGCTGCACCGGGCCCAGGTCGTCGTCATCGAAGGCGCCGGACACAGCTCCATGTACGTGCGCAGCACCTGTGCCGAGCACCTCAAACGCGACTATCTGTTCACCGCCCAACTCCCACCCGACGGCATCAGTTGCGGGATCGATCAGTCGCCGTTCTCCTGATCATCGACGGGAGATCGCCTGACTCACTGTGAGGTTCGCTCGCTCAGGAAGTCCCGCAGGTGTTCGGCGCCGGGGCCGTAGTGCATGTGAACCCCCGAGGCGTAGAAGGTCGCCACGTCCACGCCCTGCCCGACGAGGTCGACGAGCTCGTCGAGTTGCGTGGAATCCACCAGGGCGACAACGGCCTCGACGACCGCGCGAACGTCACCGGACTCGAGCGCGTCGACGAGCGCGGCGCGTCGGGTATCGACCTGGTTCGGCACGCCGAGCAGCGAGGGATCGGTTTTCGGCACATCGGTGAACAACCCGGCCGCCGCCCCGGCGAGGTCGAGACCGATCGGAGCCAGGCCCGCCAGTTCGGCATTCGCCCCCGCGTGGTCGCCGTCGTTCAGCAATTCGAGAGCGCGCCAACCCACCTCCTGGATCAGACCGATGTCGTTGGCGATCCTGATCATGTCGAGCCGGGACAACAGCTCGGCGACCAGCGCTACCGCCATCGTCAGACCGCTGGGGTCGAGGATCGCCGCGGCGCCGAGAATGTCGGACACCAGGGCGAAGTCGGCTCGGGCGGCCATTCTGATCGCCGGGGCGAACAGGTTGTTGAGCTCACCGCTGAGCCTGTGCGCCGAGCGGATGTCGCCGGCCGTGATCGCGTCGGGTAGCTGGGTGAAACAGTCCATGATGCGGGGCATGGCGGCGGCGAGCTGCATCACGCCGGTGCCGATGTTGGTGATCTGGTCGATGATCACGTTCGGCTGGAGCAGTTTCAGGATCTGCGTTCCGGCCGAGAGGGTGGCCTCGTCGAGCCCGAGCAGCGGCGCGATCTTCGCGGCGAGCTGATGGGCCAGCGGCGCCAGCGCGTCCCGGAGTTCGGCGACCACGGTGTCCACCGCACCTTCTAGGCCGCCGTCGACGAATCGCTTCGCGGTAGCGATCAATTCAGTGGCCGCGGCGAGAGCCGCCTCGATGTCCATCTGTTCGAGCACGTCGAGGATCGCCAGCGCCGCCGACTCCGGCGAGCCCGCCGCGGCTGCCCGCAGCTTGTCGCGGGCGGCCGGAAACTTCTGCACGAAGGCGAGCAGTTCCCGCAGCGGGTGCAGAACACTGACGAGCGAGTTCGCCTCGTCGCCGATCTCGGCGGCCTCGGCGGTAGCGCTGACAGCGCTCGACGCCGATTCCCCCGACAACGACTCGGCGCTGTCGGTGAGCGCGGAGATCGTCGGGTTCACCCCGGCGAGCGCCCCGCTGGACAACCCGGAGACCAACGACCGGGAGAGCTCTCCGGCATACGCGGGCAGGTCGGCGTTGCCGGAGAAGATCTGGCCGATGGCGGCCAGGAATGGTTGCGCCCCTTCGCGAATCGAGCAGTACAGGTCGCCGTCCAGGCAGATCGTCCGCACCACCGAGGACAGCTGTCCGAAGCCACCGGGCCGGATGCCGGCGAGACCGCGCCCCGGCGCGTGCGGACCCAGCGCTGTGGTGGTGCTCGGATCGCGTTTGGGATCGGCCAACAGGCCAACCCCGATCACCCGCTGCGCGGCGATCGGGCCACGGCCGTTGCCGATGTCGGCCGCGATGTCGCCTGCTCCGTCGGCGCCCTGGCTGTACCCGGCGATCATGACCTTCGTCGAGGCACACAGCCCGCTCAACATCTCGCGCAGCGCGGTGAGCAGCGTGTCCTTGGACTGGCTGTAGGTCAGCCCCTGATCGAATGCCGATGCGGCGTAGGGCACGTATCGCACGTCGATGTCGTCGCCCAGCTCGGCCTCCAGACCGTTGCCGATGGGCGCGAGCATCCCGATCGCCGTGTCGGGATCGGCGGTCGCGGTCGTTTCCCAGGTACCCGGGGCCATCAACGCGGTGAACGGCGCGCACCGGGTCGGCTCCTGCGCCGAGGCCCGCCCGGCTTGCGCGCACATCGCCGCGCACAGCACGACCATGACAAGCGCGAGCGCCTCGGTGGCCGGTCGGAGCACGGATCGGTGCGCGCTGGAAGGGCGATCGCGGTCGGCGAAGATCGTCATACGGCGGTAGACCACGAATTGAAACAATACCATTTCACTTCTTGTCCGCAGCCCGACCGCCTCCTCCCGCGATACCCCCCCAGCCGCTACCTCGAAAACTAGGCCAGAAGGCAGAGCAGATCGTAGAGCGGGGGCTTCTCGACGCTTCCGGTGGCGAACAACAGTTGCGCGATCGGCGAGCAGATCAGCGCCGTGTCCGAGGAGCCGGAGCCGCCCTGCGAGGAGCCGGACTCCGCGATCGGCGCGGTCTGAACAGGAGCGGCGGAGGCGACAGCGGGCGCCCCGATGATCACGCAGGACATGGCTGCGACTGTGACGAGCTTCTTCATGCGCTCAGCGAACACCACCGCGCGGATCCGTGTAGTGAAATGCAAACATTTCATCCGATACTCGTGACAGCGCACAACTTCACGTAGCGAAAACCCGCCGACCTCACCCGAGGTTTCGCACCATCACCTGCGCCGTCGAAACGCGCAAAGGCACGGACTTCACTCGGAAGTCCGTGCCTTTGTTCGATATTCGCCTAGGCGGGTGCGCTCACAGGGAGCGCGAGCTCACCAGGAGCTCTTGTGCACGCCCGGGAGCTCACCGCGGTGCGCCATTTCGCGGACGCAGATACGGCACAGGCCGAACTTGCGGTAGACCGCGTGCGGGCGACCGCAACGCTGGCAGCGGGTGTAGGCGCGGACGGCGAACTTAGGCTTGGCCTCCGCCTTGATGCGCAGTGCTTTCTTAGCCATGTGCTCAGTTCTCCTTGAACGGGAAGCCGAGGTGCTTCAGCAGCGCGCGGCCTTCTTCGTTGTTGGTCGCGGTGGTGACCACGGTGATGTCCATACCGCGCGGGCGGTCGATGGAATCCACGTCGATCTCGTGGAACATCGACTGCTCGCTGAGGCCGAACGTGTAGTTGCCGTTGCCGTCGAACTGCTTCGGCGACAGGCCGCGGAAGTCGCGGATACGGGGCAGCGCGATGGACACGAGACGGTCCAGGAACTCCCACATACGGTCGCCACGAAGAGTGACCTTCGCGCCGATCGGCATGCCCTCACGCAGCTTGAACTGCGCGATCGACTTGGTGGCCTTACGGATTTCGGGCTTCTGGCCGGTGATCAGCTCGAGGTCCTTGACGGCACCGTTGATCAGCTTCGCGTCACGGGCGGCGTCGCCGACACCCATGTTCACGACGACCTTGACGACGCCAGGGATCTGCATCACATTGGCGTATTCGAACTCGCCGTTCAGCGCGTCCTTGATCTCGGCGCGGTAGCGCGCCTTCAGCCGGGGCTGAGTCTGCTCAGAGGTGGTCATGTCAGATGTCCTTCCCGTTTTTACGGGAGATCCGGACGCGCTTGCCGGACTCTTCGTCGGTGCGGTAGCCGACGCGAGTCGGGTTACCGTCGGAGTCGACGACCATCACGTTGGAAACCTGGATGGGAGCTTCCTGGGTGACGATGCCACCCGAGGACGCGCCACGCTGGTTCGCGGAATCCGCGACGTGCTTCTTGATGCGGTTCACGCCTTCGACGAGAACCTTGCCGGTCGCCGGGAAAGCCTGAATGACCTTGCCCTTGGCGCCCTTGTCCTTGCCCGAAATGACGAGCACGGTGTCACCCTTGTGCACCTTCATAGTCAGAGCACCTCCGGGGCCAGCGAAACGATCTTCATGAAGCGCTTGTCACGCAGCTCGCGGCCGACCGGGCCGAAGATGCGGGTGCCACGAGGATCGTTGTCCGGCTTGATCAGCACGGCAGCGTTCTCGTCGAACTTGATGTAGGAACCGTCCGGACGACGACGCTCCTTGGTCGTGCGAACGACGACAGCCTTGACGACGTCGCCCTTCTTCACGTTGGCGCCGGGGATGGCGTCCTTCACGGTGGCGACAATGATGTCACCGATACCGGCATAGCGACGCGACGAGCCACCGAGCACGCGGATGCAAAGGATTTCCTTCGCCCCGGTGTTGTCGGCGACGCGCAGTCGCGACTCCTGCTGAATCACTTCAGCACCTCCTGGACCTGGATGTATACGTACGCCGGATTGCCGACCCGACGCACATGGTCAGTCACCCTCCGGACGCGCGCCTGCCAGCGGAAATACCTTCCACTGGGGGTTCACTGCCGGATTGCGAGGGCATAGCTCCCGCAGGCAACCGTTCTAGTGTAGGTGAACCGCCGGCGCGAACCGAATCGGGGGCAACCGGTCACTTTGAAGTGAAGATGTTTCAAATTGCCTTCCGCGGGCGGCGGCCGTTGCTACGGTCCCGCCATGAACATCACCCTGCCGATGAAGCGCCGTCTCGCGACCACGGCGAGCGCGTTCGCCGCCGTCGTCACCATGGTGGCCCCACACGCCACCGCGGGCCCCATCATCGACATGCTCACCGACACGCTGACCGTCGGTTGCACCGCCAAGATCGACGTCGTCGGCCTCGACGACTATGTCGGCGCGCAGGTCGACTTCCTCGCCAACGGCAAGTTCTTCGCCAGCGACACCGTCGACCTCGAGGTGAACGTCGCGGGGGTCACTGTCGCCAAGGCCACGGCGTACTACCACGTCGAGACCGAGGTCGAAGTCCAGCTGTCGCTGCTGCTGCACGCCACCGGCGCCCCGCTGGTGACCAAGCGCGTGCCGACGGTCATGCGAATCCTGAACGCGGGCAGCGGCCTTGCCTGCGACCTGGCGACGGGCAGCTCCAGCCTGTCTTCCTAGCCACCACTGCCCCGAGACGGCGTCGCGCCGGTAGCCTGTGCGAGCTGGATCGCAATAACCTGGATCGCAAACAAGCAGGGTGCGGCTGCCGCATCGGGGAAGGAAGTCCCGTGACATCGTCCGGTCGTCCATCGGTGGTCGACCGCCGCGCATTCCTGATCGCCATGGGACTGGTGCCCGTGGCCGCCGCGCTGGCGTCGTGCTCGTCCGAACCCACCGAAGTGCAGCTCACCGGCGTCGACCTGGGCGGCGGCGACCCGGCCATCCGCCCGCAGGACGACCTGTACCGCCATGTCAACGGCACCTGGCTGGGCGAATACCAGCTCCCGCCCGACAAGGCCTCGGTCGGCGCGATCACCGATGCCAACGACCGGACGCTGGATCAGCTGCGCGCGATCATCGAAGGCATCTCCGATCCCGAGCACGGCTCGGAGGCGCAGCAGATCAAGGATCTCTACGACGCCCGCCTTGACCTCGACGAGCTCGAACGCCTCGGCATCACGCCGCTGGAGGGTCTGTTCGCCGCGATCGACAAGGCGCCGGGCAAACCCGAGCTGGCGAAGGTGATGGCCGAGGCGCCGATCGCCGGGCTGATCGGAATGGGCATCGGGATCGACCGCAAGAACTCCAAGGCCTATATCCCCAGCGTCGGCCAGTCCGGGCTCACGCTGGGCGAGCAGTATTACCGAAAGCCCGAGTTCGCCGCCCAGCTCGCGGGCTATCAGGTCTATCTCGAGCAGCTGGCCGCCGGCCTCGGCCTGGCCGACCCCGCCGGGGTGGCGCAGCGGACGATCGACCTGGAAAAGCGCATCGCCGCCGGGCACTGGGACAGCGTCCGCCTGCGCAATACCGACGCCACCTACAACCTGATGAGCTGGCAGGAGCTGACCGCGCTCGGCCCGCAGTTCGACTGGGATCCGTGGCTGGCGGGGATGACCGACCGGCCCAAGTCGCTGTTCGACAAGATGGTGGTCGGCCAGCCGTCGTTCGTCACCGCGGCCGCGCAGCTGTGGGGCGAGGTCGATATCGCCCAGTGGCGCGACTACCTCAAGCTGCACGTGGCCAACACCTACGCGCGCTTCCTGCCCAAGGCCATCGCCGACGCGCGCTTCGAGTTCGTCGGCCGGGTGCTCAGCGGTCTCGAGGAGAAGCCGGAGATGTGGCGCTCCGCGGTGGGCGTGGTCGACGACAATCTCGGCGAACCGCTGGGAAAGCTGTACGTGGACAAGCACTTTCCGCCCGCGGCCAAGGAACGCGCACTGGAGATGGTCGCCGATCTCACCGCCGCCTACCGCGACAACTTCGCCAACTCAACCTGGATGACCCAGCCGACGCGGGACGCCTCGATCGCCAAGCTGGACAAGATCGTGGCCCAGATCGGCTACCCCGACAAGTGGGTCGACTACTCGTCGGTGCAGGTCACGCGCGGCAAGCTGATCGAATCCCTGCTGGCCATCAACGCTTTCGAGTCCAAGCGCGCGTTCGCCCGGCTCGGCACCGAGGTGGACAAGTCGGAGTGGGGCATGTCGCCGCAGACGGTGAATGCCTACTACAGCCCGACCACCAACCAGATCGTCTTCCCCGCCGCCTACCTGCAGCCCCCGTTCTTCGACAAGGACGCTCAGGCCGCGGTCAACTACGGCGCGGTGGGTTCGACCATCGGCCACGAGATCGGTCACGGCTTCGACGATCAGGGCTCCAAGTACGACGGCGACGGCAACCGTCGTGACTGGTGGACGCCCGAGGACCTGGCGGCTTTCGACGCCAAGACCCAGCAGATCATCGCCCAGTACGACGTGCTCGTGCCCGAGGGCGCACCCGAGGGCCAGCACGTGAACGGCGCGCTGACCGTCGGCGAGAACCTGGCCGACCTGCGTGGCCTGCAGATCGCGCTGGCCGCCTATCAGAAGGTGGCCCAGCGCTCCGGCGAGCAGCCCGACTTCCGGTCGATGTTCCTGTCGTGGGCGCGGCAGTGGCGTGACAAGCAGACCGAGGAGGCCACCCTGCAGCAATTGCAGGACACCCACTCCCCCAACGAGTTCCGCTGCAACCAGGTGGTGCGCAATATCGGCGAGTTCTACACGACCTTCGAGGTGAAGGACGGCGACAAGCTGTTCATGGCACCGGACCAGCGCGTCACGCTGTAAGGGCCCAGCGCGTCACGCTGTTAGGGCACAGCTTCCCGCCGAAAAGTGACGTAGGTTAGCCTAGGCTGACTTACGCTGGAACTTGCTCTATCGGAGGGTGCACCCATGACGACTGTTCGGACTTCGCGCGGCTGGCGGCGCGCGGCGGTGGCCGCGCTCGCCGGTGCCCTCGCCTTCGGTGTCGTCGCCTGCGGCTCCACCGAGGACGAGGCCGCCTCGGGCGAAACGGTGACCATCACCCACGCCCGCGGCGAAACCACGGTCCCCGGCACGCCGAAGAAGATCGTCGCCCTGGGCAACCAGTGGCTCGACAGCTCCCTCGCGCTCGGCGTGGTGCCCGTCGGCTACATCGACAATGTCTCCGCCGTGTCCAAGAGCACCCCGCCGTGGGAGCCCGAGTCGCTGAAGTCGGCCACCGCGCTCAATACCACCGGCAGTATCGCCGAGCAGGTCGCGGCGCTCGAGCCGGACCTGATCCTGGCCGACCCGTTCATCGCCGACCAGAAGACCTACGACGATCTGTCCAAGGTCGCCCCGACCCTGCCCGCGCTGACCGAGGACGCGGTCACCCCCTGGCAGGACCAGGTCACCGCGCTGGGCAAGGTGCTGCACAAAGAGTCCGACGCGAGCGCGGTGATCAAGAAGGTCGACGACAAGGTCGCCGCCATCGCCGCCGCCAACCCCGGCCTGAAGGGCAAGACCTTCGCCAGCACCTGGCTCGCGAGCCCCGCGCAGCTGATGGTGCTCACCGACCCCAACGACGGTTCGGCCAAGGTGTTCACCGCACTCGGCATGGGCATCCCCGCCAACCTCACCGCCCTGCCCGCCAACCAGGGTCGCCTGGCGCTGTCGCCGGAGAAGGTCGACGAGCTCACCGCCGACCTGCTGCTGGCCGGCTACTCCCCTGGCCTCGACGAGAAGTACCGGCAGCTGCCGGGTTACACCGACCTGCCGTCGGTGCGCAAGGGTTCGGTCGTGTTCCTGACCACGCAGGAGATCAGCGCGATCAACCAGCCGACTGCCCTGTCGGTGCCGTACATGCTGGACAAGCTCGAGCCCGCGTTCGCCGCCGCCGCGAAATAGGCTCTGCCCCAGACCGGTTCTACCCCGAGGATTCGCCGTGCTCGCCTCCGCTTACCCCGCCCAGACCCGCTTCGCACTGCGCGCGGGCGTCACCTGCCTGACGACCCCCGCAGGCGCGGTGCTGCTGAACCCGCCGCGCAACGAGAAGCTGACCGGTCTGGGCGCGGGGGCGCTGCAGGCGCTGAAAACCCTGAACCAGGGCCCGGCGACCGCGGCGGAGATGGCCACCGCGGCCGCGGGCGACGACATCACCGCCCTAATGCGCAAGCTCACCGACGGTGGCTGGCTCTCGGTGACGGTGCGCGACGGCGGCCGCGACCTCTACAGCATCCGCCCCTTCGCCGACCCCGCTCCGCGCCCCGCGGTCGCCTTGCCCACCTGGTCGGCGACACTGTCGAAATTCGCTGTCCTGCACCGCGACAACCAGGGCTTCGTCCTCGAACACCCGCGAACGTGGTGCGACCTGCGCATCCACGACCCCCGCCTGCTAGCCCTGCTCGACGGCCCCCTCGCCGCCGACTCCCCGGTCCCCGCCGCCGTGAAAACCCAGTTCATGGCGGACCTGCAGTGGTGCGGTTTCCTGGTCGACGGCGACGAGGAGGAGCGCGAGTTCACCACCCGCTCCTGGAACACCCCCGACCTGTGGTTTCACCGGCGCAGCACCCTAGGCGCCCGCACGGTGACCTGGGACGACTTCGGCCCCACCCGCTGGGCCGACGGCCAGTTCCCCGAATTGCCTTTGCGCCGTGCGTCATTCGACAGCCAGCCCGTCGCCTTGGCGAAGCCCGACCTGGTGTCGCTGCGCGTCTCCGACCCGAGCCTGGCCGCCACCATCGAAGACCGCGTCTCCACCCGCGCCTTCGACGACGCCGCCCCCATCACCTCGGTGCAATTGGGCGAGTTGCTGTTCCGCACCGCCCGCACCCGCGACGACGGCTCCCGCCCCTACCCCTCCGGCGGCGGCGCCTACGAACTCGAGATCTACCCCGTGGTGCGCAACGTCGCAGGCCTGGAAAACGGCATGTACCACTACGATTCCGCCGACCACGCCCTCCGCCCGGTAGCCCCCACCGAGTCCCCCGCCGTCCAGAAGCTCCTGAAATCCACCTCCGCGACTCTGGCGGGCGGCGCACAACCGCAAGTCCTGCTACTGGTTTCGGCCCGCGCGGGCCGCGTCATGTGGAGCTACGAACAGGTCGCCTACGCCAACATCCTCAAACACGTCGGCGTCCTCATGCAGACCTTCTACCTCACCGCCACTGCCATGAACCTCGGCGTCGTCGCCCAAGGCTTCAGCGACACAACCGCTTTCGCCGCCGCCACCGGCCTCGACGAACTCGAAGAGTGCAACGTCGGCAGCATCATCGTCGGCTCACCTGCCCGCTGATACAGGCAACCGTGAATTCGCCCAGTCGCGCCGCTTCGGTGGCGCCATAGGCGTCGATCTCGCTCGCTACATCGAAGGGCTCCTCAGCGCTGGGAGCCCTTCCGCGTCGCTTGGTCAGCGGACCCTGGCACCCGGCCTCCCGCGAGCACCTTCGTGATACGCCGCGCACGTACGCGGCAGGCGGTTCGGGAGTGCACACCTTCCACCGGGTCGAACAATTCGGCTTCGTGAAGATCCCCAGCCCGGCAGGAGACGTGCGTCACATCATGCAACCTCCGGCGCCTCCCGCGCGTCCAATCTATCGACGTGCTTCCTGACAGATCGAGGGTCTCATGAACGACGACTGGTCGGCGCCGACGCGGGCGTCCAACGATGCGTTGCGCGCGCAGATCGATTCGATGCTGGATACCTTCAACGCCGAGAAGTCGGCCCTGCTGGACGCGCAGTCCCAGGCCGTGGCGCTGGTGAGTGTGTGGTCCGAGGACGGTCTGGTCCGCGCGTCGGGCACCATCGCGGGCGTTTCGGAGGTTCACATCGTGGCGGACGCGTTCAAGCGGGCGACGCCGGAGTCGCTGAGCCGGTCGGTGACCGAAGCGATCGCGGAGCTGGCGCGCCGAACCGCGCACACCCAGGAACAAGCACTGGCCCCACTCTCGGCGGCCATGCCGGAGCTGTCCGATCTCGTTCCCGGCGCTCCGAGCATGAAAGACCTGATCGCCCAGCTGACCCCACCACCGCCACCCATGCCCGAGCCGGTAGTGGAGGCGGCCCCCAGCCTTGTCGATGACACCGACGACGAAGAAGGCGACTACTTCCGCAATCGGAACTACCTGCGATGAGCACGCTGGATGTAGATCCCGACGGCCTACGCAACACCCAACCCGCATTCGCCTCGGTCGCTTCCACGATCACCACCGCCGCCCAGCAGTTGGCGGCGGTCATCTCCGCCGAGGGTGAATGCTGGGGCGGCGACGAGATCGGCGCCGCGTTCGCCCAGAACTACACACCCGGTGTCGATCCTGGCCAGAAGGCAGTAACCGGCTTGGCAACCACAATGACCCAGCTCGGCGAGAACATGGTCACCGTCGCCAACGCCTTCCAAGCCCAGGACACCACCAGGGCCGGCGAGATCGACCAAGTAGCGGGTTCGCTGTAAATGGGCATCGAGATACCCGATGAGCTGCAATGGGTCGCGAAATACATTCTCGGCGCAGGTGATTGGCCGGACGGCGATGAAACAGCGATGCGTCGAGTCGCCGACGGCTGGACCGCCATGGCGAACACTCTCAACACTGTCGACGACGACGCCGCCAAAGCCCTGAACATCGCCCTCGCCGCGATCTCCGAAGGTGAAACCCACACCTCGATCGCGACCTTCCGCGACAAGCTCTTGTCCGGCGATCAGGCCACTTTCGCCGCGGTGCGCAAGTGGTGTGAGACGCAAGCCGAGCTCCTGGACGACGGCGCCAACGACATCGAGCACACCAAGCTCGTGATCATCGGCACGATGATCGTGACCGCGGTCGAACTCACCGTCGCGGCGGTGACGTCGTGGACCGGCGTCGGCGCGGTCGTCGGTGTGGCCGCACGAGTCGCCGCGCAAGTCGCGATCCGTATGGCGATCAGACAACTCATCGCCCGCATGCTCACCCGCGGCGCCGCCAAGGCCGCAGCCCGACTGGCGTTGCGCGGCGCGGCTTTCGAAGCCCTGGAAGAAGGCGGTGTCGATCTCGCGGCCCGGATGATCCAGGTCTCCAACGGCGATCGCACCGCCGACAATTTCGGCTGGACCGACCTCGGGTTGGCGACCTTCGGCGGTGCGGTGGGCGGTGCGGTCGGCGGTGTGCTGGGCGGCGGGACCGGCGCGCTCGGCGATGTCGCTTCTTCGACGGCGGGCAAAGTCGCAGGCAAGGTAGTCGGTGGCACCGTCACCGAACTCGGTGCCGACCTGTCAGCCCAGGTCGCTGCCGCCGGAGTGGGAACGGCGTTCCTCGGCCGGGAATTCCAGCTCGATATCGGTGTCGACACGTTCACCAGCGCGGGAGCAGGGGGTGTCCAGACCGCACTGGAGTCGGGCCGCAACGGTGGAAATGCCGCCGCCCCAACAGTTCCCGAACTCGGCGCCCAAACACCCGGTGCGACAACACCCGCGGCGACCGACACACCGACCGAACCTGCCGATCCGGCTCCTGCCGGAACCGACACTGCGAGCCCGACCGACGACGCATCCCCCACCACTCCAGCCGGTACCGACAGCGCCAACCCGTCGAACAGCGCGCCCACTACGCCGGCCGGAACCGGCAGCGACTCTCCGACCGCCGCGGCATCCGCAGGCGACCAGGGCGCAGCCGGTAACGGGGCGCCTTCACCCCAGAACAACACGCCCGATGCCCCTACTGCGGGAGACAGTTCCCCAGAGACTCCGAACAGCAACGGCGCGAACGGAACGTCGCCCACCAACGACTCCGCGCCCTCGAACACCGACGCAAACGGGCCCACCGATTCCGCACCGCCTTCGACTCCGAACAGCCCCACAGCCCCGGAGAGCTCGTCCAGCGACACCGAGCCAGCCAGCCCCGACAGCCCTACCGAAACTCCGTCGACCGGCGACACGACCCAGACGAACCCGAACGCCGACGCGCCCGCCGAAAACCCCACCCCACCCACCAGCGACACATCCTCGACCAATCCCCCGAGCCCCACCGGATCATCGCTGAATCTCCCTTCCCAGGATGTCGGCAACCCGTCGAGCTCCCCCGCCGAGAGCTTGCCGACGAATTCACTTCCAACACAGCAGCATCCGGCTCCGCCGGCTGCCGAAAATGCCACACCCCCAGCAGCGCCCACGACGCCGGAGTCGACTCCACAGCAATCCCCGATCTCCACTCCTGCCGCGTCCACCACTCCTCAACCAGCAACCCAGACGAACAGCCCCGCCCACACGCCTTTCGACACCACCCGCCCGAGCACTTCGGACGCATCAACAGGCACAGCCACAACCACAACCGCTCCCCCAAGCCAAACCGCGAACCCGACGCCGACATCAACCCCCACATCAACCCCACCGCCTACTGCCACACCGACGTCCACGCCGACACCCGCGATCAGCCCGATCCCAACGCCGGCGCCATCATCGCCCAGATCGAACACACCCACGTCAACCCCCACACCACCCTCCGCTGCGACTCCGACACCGACGGTCACCTCGGCCCCCCGGACTGCGCCGCCGATCGGCCAGATCCCGTCCAGGCCAACAACCCCGTCAGTGGTGCCAGAAACGCTTGCGGCAACCAGCCCCGACAGCCATCCGGATTCAACCCCGATCACCAACCCCGCTCAGACAACACCGCAAACCCCCACCCCGTCGGCGACGCCGACAAACCAGCTACCCGACCCCGGTTACAGCCCAGACGCCCGTCCGCTGCGCGATGCACTGCGTAACCAACCGCCGCACGACGGCCGCACAACCACCGTCGACGCGAACCAGAACCCGTCCCAACCACGCCCCTCGTACCGAGTTCGCCGCTTCCAGGTCGGCAACCGCTGGGTCTCGGTAGCGACGATCCGCGCCCACATCCCGAACACACACCTGATGACACCAGCCGAACTGAACCTGGAGATCGAATATGCCCAGACCGCGGTTGATGCTGCTTTCAACCACGATCAGGATCTCCTCAGCCGCGCCCCGTCCGTCGGCGATCGCTTCGTGGTCGACCTCGAGTTCACCACCGACCCGAGCGCAGCCGATCTACGCCTGAACACCCAGCAACACCAATTCGATCTGGCCAACGATCTCCGCGCACACATGGGGCTGCCGCGAAGCACCCCGGACACCCCCCTGAGCCTCGACGACCTGCGCACGATCACCAACGACATCGCCCGAGCCAACACGCCGTCACCCCTCCCCGATATGCCGAGGACGCGCGTGTTCGCCCCTGGCTACCTGCGCGGCGTCGAAATTCCCACGCACCAGCACGCGGTCGAAGACGCTCTCCGCGACGGAAATCGATTCATCGTCGGTGCCGACCCGAGAACGAATCCCTATGGGGGGTTGATCAACGACGGCGGACCACATGTCACAGGCCGCAACATCAACTGCCTGGATGCTTCACTTGCCGCACTGGCATCGTTCAACGGCAGACCAGAAGTCTCCGCCCCCCGAACGGTCGATCTGGATCCCGACGGAACGCCCAGCCGACGAGGAGAACGGAACGGCCTCGGGCGAGCCGAAACATGGCTCGGTGGTCAATGGCAGACATTCGCAAGTCCCAGCCAATCCGTCCCTCAACAATTTCAGGCTCTCCACGACTGGATAAGCCAGATGGGGCCCGGTTCATCGGCACTGGTCGTCAACGCCTGGCAGGGCGGCGGCTCGCACGCAACCACTATCGTCTATCCGATCGGTGCCACCGGACCAGTCTGGTGGGATCCGCAGCAGGCGACATTCTCCGACACACCACCGGCGAGCCTGACGTCTCAGTCCAGCTCGTTCAGTTTCATGACGGTCGACCAGCAGGGAGCAGCGAATGGAGCCACCACAACTCCGAACAGCGGAACAACTGCGGGAGTATCTGGCTCGGGTCTTCCCGGCTCGGGAATTCAGCTTCATCCAGAGTCGCCACGCCTGGATCTGCCGCGAGATTCTGAACCCGGAGGAGACCGCGGAGGGAATGGGTCTAGGCCTGGCGAGCTACGCGGTCGACAAGGCGACGGGGGTGGTCACCACCCAGTCGAGCCTGTCGTTGGAGACGATCGGGGAAATGTACGACGCAGCGATCGAAACAGGGACCCCGATCCAAGCCGAACAGATCTACCCCCCACTGAATCGGCTGACGCTCCAACAGATCCGGCAAGACCCGGAGACGATCGAGTACCTGGTGACGGTCGAGTCGATAGCGACCACACCGCCGACGACAGAAGACCTGCATCTGACAATCAACAAGGCCAGCTTGGAAGCCACCCCGCACACACCACTGGCACCGATCGTGGCCGCGAGGGCGGCGTGGAGTCAGCAGCGCAACGGCGCGTGGCCGACAACGGAGACATTCGAGGTGTAGTCGCGCTGGACTTCAGTCCCGTCGACGCACTTGGAGACAGAGATGTTCAGCCGGACAACGGAAACCTGGCCGATGGAGGAATCCATCGAACGGTAACGAGCGTCTCGGGCAGCAACCCGACTGAGTCTTTGACCACCACCACGCCGCCGTCGTCTGCGCCGATCGATCACAGCCCAGCTGCGTCGCCTACCTCGACGCCGACCGCTGGCCCCACCCCGGCCTCAGATACCACTTCACGCGCAGAGCGATCACCTTATGTCGAGGCAGGGGGCGCCAGACGACCTCGCAATGCCTACGACACCGAGGCGCAGGATGCCTGGGCCAACAACGCTTACGATCACATACGCAGTACTGACAATGATATCGACGGAATGGTCGCAGCACTCGCAGATGTGCCACGACACGATGGCTCCGTGGGATTCGACCGGGCTGAGTTGGAGCGAATCAAGAACCATCTCTTCAGAGAAGAGCATCCGCTGAGCGTTATCGACGACAACGGTAATAACATAGGGATCGAATATCGGCGATACGACGCGTACGCCGATATCGCCGAAGCCTGGATGCGGATGACCCTCGGCCGGGCGACCCTCGACGATATCGTCCTGCTGGAACATGAGCTGGCCGAAGCGCAATATTATGAAAGCCATCCCGGAGCGCCGTATCAGGAAGCTCACCAGTTCGCCAATCAGAGCTTCAACTGGGAAGCAATGCAGCACTCTCGTACCGGCGAGAGCATCGATGAATGGAGTTCAGTCTATGGCGATGTATCTGGTATTCCGGCTGGAGTCGGAGACCGACCAGGAAGTGACCTACCGGTTCGGCGGGGCGGATCACAATCTCAATCGGTCCTTGACGATCAACAAGGCGGATTACTCGGTGAAGATCGCGGACGGGAAGGAGGACGCGATGGCCGTGAGAACAGCAGGCACAGCGATGACTCGTCACCGTCAGGACGGAGTCTGGATCAAGGCGGGCAACTTCCAAGCCTGAACGAGCCCTCGCCGCGCCAATCCGGTGGTCACAGCAGTGCAAGCAATCAATTTCCGATTTCCCCGTCGAGCGCCCCTGCCCTATCACCGGATCCGGCGCCACATCAGCGTCCAGCCGCGGTTCCGCCTGCTACCGACAGCACAGGTGCTACTGCGGCACAGCAGGGCCCACTGACGGCGGCGCCCCCCGCACAACAAACCGCGGTTCACCAACCCGTCGCCTCGCCCCAATCCTCTCCTACCGCAGGCCGGTCTGCCCCCTCCGCGCACCCGGTATCCAGCAATACCGCCACCGCGCCATCGGCAAATCCAGCAGTGCGGCCATCGACCGATACCAGCGCGGAGCAGTCTCCTCGACCGACACCGCAGACGTCACCGACACCGCAGCAAATACACGAAGCCAATCAATCGCGCGCAGCTCGCGACAAGTTGCGTCGCCAACGGCCCGATGGAGAAGTGCGGCCAGTCACTGACTCACGTGGCAACCGTCGCTTCACCCTGGGCAGATTCACTACCGCATTCAGTCAGCCAGTGTCGATGCTCCGGATCGGCCTACACATATCCGGCGGTGGCCGCCTCGATCCGGCAGTCGTCCAGGCGCTGATCGAACGTGCCCAGTTCACCCTCGACCTCCGCTTCAACCGAGGAAGTCGGCTCCCATCCGGCGATTGGATGATGTTCGACCTCGTCCCGGTCAGCGACCCCGCGGCCGCCGATATGAGCCTCGATCTCGACCCGGCGAATCCGCACAGCACGCCGACTGACGCCGACCTCGACGCCCTCACCACGTTGATACGAGAACAGCTCGGGTTGGATCCGGCAACTGCGAGCGAACTATCGACCAGCGATGTCCAACAGATCAGCAACGAACTCGACCGCGCCACACCCACCTCGCCGTCCACACAAGTAGCTGCCGGTCCTGTCACAACCAATTCATCCCTGGATCTTCCCGCCGTACCGGCCGCAACCACAAACCGTCCACATCCGACTACTGCTGCGCCCGTCGATCCACACTCTCCTCGAACAGAACCGCCGAGCCGGACCCGGCCACCGCATGCTTCGACGACACCGACCAACCGAAGCCAGGTACCTGCGCGGCCACCCAGTCACCGTGCACCTCAATCGTCAGCACCTCAGCTGCCCGACGCGGTCGTTGCCGCGGGGACCACGGCCTCTCGCGCCGACTCGAACGGCACTGATCTCACCCCACAAACTCCACAGTGGCATCAGTCGTGGGGAGTACCCAACCCTGATCACCAACGGCGTGAGCACAATCGCCCACCCCTTTGGCGGCGACTGCTCGGACTGCCTCGCTGGAACCCCGAACCGAGCCCTCAACCAGTCGCCGAGCCGACTGCACAACCGCCGGCACCCGCTATCCAGCGGGCCGACCCAAGCAACATCGCACCGCCATCAGGAGACGCAAACGAATTCGGAGCGACTCCCTACCGTCTGTCTCCGCCGTTCCGAACCCGACACATGCAAAACCGATATGACGGCGAGCATCTGCCGGGAAACAATATATGGAGAGGCGTCGGGTCCGGGCGGGTAGACTATTTCGACGAGACCGGGAGACAACAATTTCGTGTCCAGGTCCGAAATGGGCGACTGTACGACGCAAATGGTGAGCTATTGGATACCAGACGTGGTCGCACCACATGGGGCCAGTCCGGCCGGGCGGTCTTTGCGATGGATCAAGATGGAAATCTTTATGCATCCCTCTTTCATAGCGCGGGAATTTTTCATCACTCGAGCTTCCTCGCCGGTGCGCCCGTCGCCGCAGCAGGAGAACTTGTGGTTGTCGACGGAATTCTGCAACAGTTGACAGATTCCAGCGGCCATTACCAACCGGAGCGTGGCCACACATTGCAAGCAATTAATCATCTTCGAGCTCTCGGCATCCGGATCGACACCTCGCAAGTCCGACTGGAGGCACCTCCACAATGAATGGAGAAAGATGCATGGACGAGTGGAATGGTCTGATTTCACGACTCTTTTATGGGATCCAATTCGAGTCGGATCTCAGTGACGATCTCGCCGCCAGAATAGCTGGGGCGTTGATAGCGGAACCGATAGAAACCCTCACAGTCGACGAAGAGTACTCCATTCTCACCAACGGGATCCAACACAATTTTCCACTGCCGACCATCGTGGAAATGAAGCAAGGCTCCGCCGAGCTGTACGAATTTGTCCAACGCATTGTCGCCCAGATGGACGCGATGCGCCCGTGGGCAGAACCAGAGTACCTGCAGCTTTCAAGCGACTGGCTATCAGTATTTGAATCGTCGCAACCGATCGCGCGAATTACAATTCCCGTGCCAGGACTTGAAGGCCGATTGGCCAGGGGTTTCAATCGCAGTAGCGAAGACGGCCCATTCCTATTGTTACGGCTGCGATCAGGAGCAATCGTCGGGTTCTTCTCACCGGTCTGGGCCGGCAGTAACGATGTCATGCTCGTAGGTGCAGGAATTGACTACAAACCCGAGTCGATCCTGCGAGAACTGATCGACACCGGCCGCATCGAAGCTGACAGAATACTGCCTCTTACCGAGTCGGACCATCAGCACACCCAACCGTCGACACAGTATGAGACAACCCCCATTCAACCACCATTTTACGGCGAGAACCTACCAGGGAATAACCACTGGGGTGGTAAGCAAGTCAAATATCTGACAGAGGATGAACGTCGGGAATTTCTGCTCTCGGTACATGGCGGCCTTCTTTACGACAGCAGAGGGAACCTTTTCGACACCAGTTCGGCCCACACCTTGTGGACCCCGGCCGGTGGGCGCGCGATATTCGCAATGGATCAACTCGGAAACCTCTATTCGGCACCATTTCATATCCTGGGAGAATTCCATCACTCAAGCTTTTTGGCAGGTGAACCAGTCGCTGGCGCGGGTGAAATCGCGGCCAGTCAGGGAAGAGTTCTGTTGATCAGTGATCACAGCACCCACTACCGACCGGCACGGAGATACACCCGGCAGGTTACCGAGAATCTACGCCGACTCGGAGTGGATGTCGCCGACCACCAAATCGAGTACCACGCCGCAGAGTGAACGTCGGCTCGGGGTGAGGAGCAAAGCACAGAGGTCCGATGTTGGGGTCGCTTCTGGTCGGGCGCATCCGGGAACTCGGCGATCGACGGGGTGAAGAGTTACACCGATGAAGCCGCGAAGCTCCCCATCACATTTTAGATGGTCGCCAACGGAAGCGACTATATGGAAGGCGTTCTCGGACAGGCGAAAATCGCCATTCATGTGTATCCGGCCCAGTGTGGTTGGGACCCGCAATCAGGGCAGACTTTCGACGCTCTACCACCTACCTGACCGACAACTCGGCGTCCTCGTGCATACCCATCGACGCAAACGGAGGCTCGCCACATGGCGGGAGCAGTACCCACCCGGGAACAGGCCAGACATTTGCTGGCCGAAGTGTTCGGACCGGATCAGACGTACTCCATCCTGGAGGGCAAACACGGCTGGGTGTGCCAGCAGATGGTGACCCCTCAGGAACAGGCCCAGTGGGGAATGGGCCTGGGCAACTACGTGATCAACAAAGATACGGGGGTTATCACGACGCACTCGAGCATGGCGATGCCGGTGATCGCGGAGGAATTCGACGCGACGACGGAAGCGGGCCTGCCGCCCCAGGGCTACCAGGTGTATCCGAAACAACGCCGAATCCATCTGACCAAGACGTTCGAGGACCAGAACACGATCGGGTACCGAATACATCTGACCTTCCTCGAGATCCCGGACGGCCCGGGGATCACCCAGGACGTCGAGATCACCAAGAATCCGATCCGTCACCGTCCGACGGACCGAGTCTCGGCGGTCGCGACGTCGTGGGCGTACGCACAGAGCCGCAACACGGGGACTTGGCCGGCGGAATGGACGATCGAGCAGTAGGCGATCAGCCGAGCAACTCCGCTCCTTCGGGCGACCGCACCCCAAATCTCACCGGCCACTGGCTTGCCGAGCACCCCAGGAACCACACCCAGCAGGCAGACGGCACTATGGCGCCGACGTCGCAGAACTCGGATACGCCACCGCGCTACCTGACCAGCGAATCGGTCGAACTCTGGTCGATGCCCGTCGATACCCAAGGAGTAGCCAATGCCGGCTCCACCGCTGGTCACCAAGGAACAAGCTCAGGAATTCCTGGCGGAAGCGTTCCCGACCCAGACGTTCTCGGTGATCGAGTTCCGACACGGGTGGGTGTGCCGACCGGAGCTGAGCTCGGAACAGAAAGCAGCGGGCCAGGGACTCGGGCAGACGACCTACGTCCTCAACAAGCAGACCGGGACAGTGACGCCGCATCCCAGCTTGCACCCGTGGACGATCGGCGAGACGTACGACCGAGCGATCGAGACCGGCCAGCCGGTGAACGGGCGGCAGATCTATCCCAAGCGCCGACAGGCGACCTTCCAACTCCTGGCCGAGAACCCGGAAACGATCACGTACAAGGTGACAGTGACGGCGCTGGACAATCCGACGGCAACCCCCGAGATCTACCGATTGACGTTCGACAAACAAACCCTGAAACGGGACCAACGAGGGCCGATGGACTCCCTGGTGATCTCGAAAGCCCAGTGGCTCAGCCGCCGACAACAGAGTTGGCCGACGGACGGGACAATCGAGGACTAGCCGACCCGACTACACCGGATCAGCGAGGTCTCAACGATGGCACTACTGATGTTCTTCGACCGGATGCAGGAGACATCGACACAAGTCGCGCCCCGCTTCGGGAAGACAGCGACAGACCGCAATCGAATTCTGTTGCTAGACAAGCAGACTCGAGCGATTCACACGAGCAGCAGCTCGGTGTCAGGGATCGCGCAGGCAACAGCCGGACAGATTCTGCACAGAGCTCAGAAAGAACGAGCCCAGCCGAATGGCGAAACAATCCCGTCCTGAGCGCTGATTCGCCTAGCCGACAAACTAGCACGGACAACCCCAGCCGACACTGCACCGACTGCTACACCGGTGCCGGGCGTTCCGAATGAGAGCCGTTCAGCCGATGACCTCGAACGCGAGCCCAGGTTCAGCATGGTGGATGCATCAAGACTTGGACGAACGTAATGGCATGGGTTCGTGGTTCGAATGCTGCGCATCCTTCGGTACGTCGGGACCGGCAGTTCCCCGGCCGCGGTCAGCGGTTGCACAGGGTCGGAGTAGGCGCGGGCTGGAGAACGATCGACAGGTCGGTGGAACCCAATGGGGTTGGGGTGCGTCTAATTGAGTAGTGGCGGGTTGCTGCCTTGTCCGAACAGGTAGGAGGGCTGTGCGAAGCGTTGTGATGCGGGCTGTGGTCTGCGGTGTGGTCGGGGCGGCGGCGCTTGCGGGGTGCGGGGGGACTGAGGAGGGGTTTCTACATTCGTGAATATCTCTCGACCCTTCGACGGAATAGATGATGATGGCAGGCCGAGAGCGAGTTCAAGGCGAGTAGTTACAGACTCGGAAGAAAAGGAAAAGATCCTAACCTTTCTCAGAGGAGGGGCACTCATACGGGCAGCCAACGGAAAATCGAAGGATCAGGTCGACCCATCAAAAGGGAAAGTCGTTCCGCGCATCTTCAAAACCGATGGAACATGGATTTGGACCGGCGCATCGAGGTACTACTTGGAGCAGTATGGAATTGCCCCAGAGGAGAATTTTCTCTCACATATGAAATCGTGCGACTTCGAAGCTGCGGCAGCCGATGTCCAGACCAGAGAACGCGCCATACAAATTCTCGCGGCTAGCAGAAATAGCGAGTAAAAGCCCGAATGCCTGAAGATGGAGGGGGAAGCTCGGATTGCAATATCCGCTATTCGAGCTTGTCGCGTAAACCCTTCAAAAAATAGATCGGGATACGGTGGCAGTGATGACATATTTCGCATGGCCCTCGAACGAAACACAAGAGGCAGCAGCCAACGCTGGCTGGACCCCCGATCGAAGAGTCGACATTGGCAGTTGGGTCAGCGACCTTCAAGCCCAGGGTTATTCGTTTTTCGACGAGGCTGTCAGCGTTCTTTCCAGCATGGGTGGCCTGATAGTCAGGCCGCCACGGATTCCGGAAGCACTGTGGGGGTCCGGTAGCATTCGCTTCGATCCACTCCTCGCCGGGGACGGGATGCGCGAACGATACGCCGGGTTCGAACAGATTATCGGCCACACGATTTTACCTATCGCCGATTGGGGAGGCGAGTCGGCAATGCTTCTGCTGGACGACGGATCCGTGGTCGAGGATATAACCGGCGGTTTGCGATTCCTGGGCTCCAGTTTTCCGGATGCTCTCGATCTCGCGGTGCGGCGGTACCGAAAGCTCGACCTTATGCCCGAGTTTCGACAACGCCCGTAAGAGGATGTCTCATGTCGTAGGCAGTAGTCGCGGCATGGCCGGAATTGGCTGTCGTGCATGATGTTCGGTCGTGACCGACAAATTGTCGTTGCGTCTGGTGCCCGATGAGCTGTGGGAGCTGGTCGAGCCGTTGCTGCCGGTGTTCACCCCACGTCGCCAAGGCTGCGGCACTGCACCGACCGATGAGCGGGCCATGTTCGCCGCGGTCGTCTATGTGTTGACCAGCGGATGTGTGTGGCGGATGCTGCCGCCCTCGTTCGGGGTGACTGTCCCGACCGCGCACCGCCGGTTCACCGCCTGGACCGAGGCAGGTCTATGGCGGCGCCTACAGTGCGCCGTGCTCGACGAGCTCGGCAGCGAGGGGTTGCTCGACAGAACACCCGAAAATCGAGGAGACTCATGAAATTCGCACGACTGTTCTATGGATCCGATCCAGAGGGCAACCCCGAGTTCGGAGGTCGCAAGAATATCACCGACCCCTTGGAACGAGAAAGGATTGCGGCATTCCTGGATGGCGGACTGCTAGTAATCAGAACAACCGGTCTATCTGCGGACCAATTGAGCTCGAACGACGAACAGATCGTGCCCATGTCCTACGCCTCCGATGGGGCCTGGGTATGGCACTGCGGGGCCAGCTACTACCTCAAAAAATACGGAATAGGACCGCAACCCGAGTTCCTCCGACATATTGAGAATCGTGAGTATGTAGCCAATATTCCAAGCAAAGATGAACTAATTTCCGCAATGACCCTTTTCCAGCAGGAAATGCCGTAAAGTGGAATACTTTCAGTGCAACCACTAAATACAAAGGTGTCGTTTCCGTCGAAAAGATTGTCGCTGATCGCCTTCGAGGTCGGGCCGGTCTGCAGTTTCGTAAAAATACCCCCGACTCGGCGGCGATGGTGCCCGGTACTCGGAAATTTCTCTGGACGCGCGTACCAGGCCTTGCCAATTACATCGTCGGTCCCGGGCCTGATTCGACGATGCTGGATGCGCGAACGGTACGCCGGATTCGAACAGATTATCGGCCACGCGATTTTGCCTGTCGCCGATTGGTAAGGCGAGTCGGCAATGCTTCTGCTGGACAACGGATCCGTGGTCGAGGAAATTACCGGCGGTTTGCGATTTTTGGGTTTTAGTTTTCCGGATACGCTCGACCTCGTGGTGCGGCGGTACCGAAAGCTTGATCTCATGCCCGAGTTTCGGCTACGCACGTAGGGAACGGACCTCGTCTCGTCCTGCTCAGTCCGCCTTCATGCCCGCCACCGGGGTGGGGAACAGGTCTCCGGAGATTCAACGTTTGGATTCGGGGGTTGCTCGGTCGTTGGGGCCGGCGTTTCCCGGCGACGGTGGCGATTGCGTAGGGTCGGGGTGGGCGCGGGCTGGAGAGCTGTCGGCAGTTCGGGGGAACCGAATGGGGTCGGGGTGCGTCTAATCGAGTAGTGGCGGGTTGCTGCCTTGTCCGACCAGGTAGGAGTGCTGTGCGAAGCGTTGTGGTGATGCGGGCTGTGGTCTGTGGTGTGGTCGGGGCCGCTGTGCTTGCGGGGTGCGGGGGGACCGAGGAGGGGGCGGCTGGGCCTACGACTACGGTGCGGGATCCGGACAGCATCGAGGTGTTCAATCCGTGTCGGGGGGCTTTGTCGGATGAGGTGCTGCGGGGCGTGGGGCTCGATCCTGCGACGAAAACCATCACGACAGACCCGCCGACCGGAGTCTCCGCGTGGCGGGTATGCAGCTGGGCCCCGCTCGGTGATCAGTCGGATACCGGTAAGCGCCGGGTCGCTGTGCTCTCAACCAGCCACACGCTTGCCGAGGCACGTCAGAAGGCCGGCGTCATCAACGTGCGGGACACAGAGGTCAATGGGCGTCCGGGCTTGGTTTCCCAGGAGGAGAGCGACCCGGACAGCTGCTACGTGTCGTTCGGAGCGGAGCAGGGCATGTTCGAGGTAAAAGTAGGATGGCTCAGCACCGAGGGACCACGGGTAGGAAATACCTGCGAGATGGCGGCCGACTACGCAGCGGCGCTAGAGCCGAATCTTCCGAAGTAGGAAGTGGGGGGATCAGCGATGACTCAGGACCATGCCACGTATTGGCGAAGCATGAAGACTCAAGCGGTCAATGGTGAGTTCAAGATCGAGGAGGACCTCGGCCAAGCACTCGCCATCGTGATCAGCCAATACATCACCGACCTCGAAGCGCAGAAGTTCGAAGCGAACACTCTCAATCGCCTGACCGGCTGGGGCAGTCTCCCCTCAGCCGACGCGATCCGCCAAAAGATCGAAGCCAAAGCCGTCGCCGGAGGTGGCGGCGACGCCAACGACTCCGCGGTGAAACGCATCGACCAGCACATCGCCATCGCCCGCGACCAGCGCGACACCTTCCTCGCCGCGATCGGCAAACTGCAAGCCGTCGACCAGCAGACCGCGGGCGCTCTCGGCGCGACGGGGGCGAACATCTGATGGGCTTCTGGGGTGATGTCGGTGATGCCGGTGAGGCCGTCGGCGAATTCTTCGTCAGTGTGGGCACTCTGGGTGGCTTCAAGGTCTGGGACAACCACAACCGGTCCGACAACGCCGACAACGAACGCAGCACGCTCGACAACGACGGCAAGCAGGCGTGGGAGGGCGATCGCAGCATCATCGGCGGCGAAATGTCGAGGTTGCTGGCCGGCACAGCGGTAACCATGGAGGGAGAGAAAGTGTCCCCCGAGGCATTCAGTACGTGGTCGCATCAGCAGATCTGGGATGCGTTGCGCGGCAAGGATGGTCAGCCCGGTGTCGATGCCGGTCAGATCAATGCCAGCGCGGACGCTTGGCGGCGCCTGACTACGGGAACCGAGACCGCGGTCAACAACTACCGAACGAGCTTCGAGCGCGTGCTGTCCGAGAAGTGGGCGGGTGCATCCGGAAACTCGGCGATCGACGGGGTGAAGAGCTACACCGCCGAAGCCGCGAAACTGCCCGTCACATTCCAGATGGTCGCCAACGGCATCGACTATATGGAAGGCGTTCTCGGACAGGCGAAAATCGCCATTCCGAAGCCTGAGGAAGTCTCGACCTTCGACGAATTCATCGGTCATATCCCCGGCAATGGCGTGGTCAAAGCAGCAAAGCATCGCGCCAACGAGGCCGAGGAAGACGCCCGACTCTTCATGATCGGCACCTACCAGCCGGGCTCGATCACCGTCGACAAACAGACCCCGATTCTGCCCGTCCCCGTCAACAACATCGGCGACCCGGGCGGCGTGCCGGATACCGGAGGCAACGGCAACGACGGCGGCTCCAACAACGACAGTAACAACGGCAACAACAACAGCAACGGCGACAATTCGTCTACGGATCTCGCCGGCACACAAGAGGATCCGGCGACGACGGAGCCACAGTCGACCGATCCGGGCGACGATCAGAACGACGAGGGAGCCGGCGACGACTCCACCGAACCGAGCACCACCGACCCCTCCGCGACCACACCCGCGGCAACCACACCGGTCGGCACCGGTACCCCCACCACGCCCGGCGGCGGGGCGCCTGGTTCGGGTTCGCCGGGCTCTGGTTCGCCAGGGTCGGGTTCCCCGGGGTCCGGTGTTCCGAGCGGGGGTGCGGCAGGTGCCGCGGTGCCGGGCACTCCTGGCGGTGCGGCCGCGGCCGCAGGGTCAGGCAACCGTGCGGGTACGGCCACCGGCGCAGGCGGCAGGGGCATGAGCGGTATGCCCGGGATGATGGGTGGCGGCCGCGGCGGCGGTGGTAAAGGCGAGGACGACAGCGAGCACGCCATTCCGGACTACCTCATCCAGGATCGGGAAGACGAACTCATCGGGCTGCTTCCGCCGACCCTTCCGCCCGGTGGGGTAATCGGCGCGTGAGCTGGCCCCAAGCACCCGCCGACGACATGACGGATCGACGCTCGAGCTGGCATCTCGACCCGCACGCGTTCGCTGTCGGCGTGGAAGGCCATGGTCGCGACCGGCTTCCGTACCCGCTGACCTTCCGTCCCGAGTTCGCCGAAACCCACGAGATCCACCGGCAGCGGCGCGAAGCCGCCTTCGCCAGGCTGCGGCAGGTCTACGACGACGGCCTACACAAGGTGTTGCGTGCTCTGCTCGAACCCGAGGTTCGCGTCGAGATCGAGGGTTTGCACGGACCCGGTCAGTCCGAGGTGGTCCGCGTGTATGCCGGAATCATCGAGGGTCACGCGGCCTTGGCGGTCCAAGCATCAGGGCACACCCGCGACCACGGCGGGGATATCGCCTTGAGCATTGTGCCGTTGGCCGACTTGGCCGCCACGATAGTCGCGAAACTTCCCCGCGCACAAGGTGGTTCGACACCTCGCTTCGAATGCTGCCGCAGCGACCTGGACGCCGCCACCTACGCCCGGCATCCCACGCGCCTGTCCCCGGTCGAACAGACGCAACGATTCTTTCGCCGACCTCGAACCAGCACCGGCGAGATCACCGTCTACCCAAGCTTCCAGGTGGACTCGCGACCCACCACCGACGGCAAAGCCTTTCTCTGGCTGGACTATCCGAACGACGGCCGCTACCTCATCCAGCACCACGACGCCGACAACTTCACCGTCATCCCCGGCCCGCCGCCCGAACTCCAGCACCGCCTGGCCAACCACATCGCGATGTTCACCAATCGGCGGCAAGGTTGACACCCCTCAGGCGGGGGCGACCTCGAAGGGAGGGTCGGCGTCGCCGGTTGTGCGATCGGGCGGCGGGCGCTAGCCGTCCAGCACGTCGGCGAGAGTGGTGATCGCCAGCTCCCAGAGTTCGGCGAAACGTGCAGCCTGGGTTTCGGTGAACAGTGCGGAGCTCCAGCGGAAGTTGGTGGTGAGGGCCGCGCCTTCGGGGGTGGTGCCGATGCCCGCGATGACGTCCACCGCGTAGCGCAGGGGGAGGTCCGGTTCCGGATCGAGCGGGAGGGCGGTGTCGTGTTCGCCTACGAGAAGGGACCAGGGATCGGACTCGTTGCCGCTGAGGTCGATACGGCCGAGGTAGTTGAACTCGACCTGGGGTTCGGCGGCGGTGCGAAGCTCTGCTGCGCGGGTGACGTAGCGGAGGAGACCGTAATCGAGGCCCTGGTTGGGGATTTCGCGCAGGTGGGCGGCGACCGAGGTGAGCAAAGCGCGGGCAGCGGCTGGATCTGCTTGTGCGCGTGCCACATCCACAGCGTTGTCTCCGACGCCGAGGCGCACCGGGAAGACGCTGGTGAACCAGCCGAGGGTGTTGGCCGTGTCGGTGCCGAGGGTGGTGTCGGCGCGGCCGTGGCCTTCCATCGCGATCAATGCGCCTGCGGCGGGATCGTTTCCGTTGTCGGCGTGGAGCGAGGCCATGGTCATGGTGAGAGCCGTGAGCAAGAATTCGCGGACGCCCTCGTCCTTGCCGACACGGTCGAGCAGACGCTCGGTGACCGCCACGGGGGTGACGGCGGAGCTCACTCGTAGGCCGGCCCAGGTGTCGGTGGTCGGCGCGGGGTGTCGCGAACCCAGTGCGGCGTCGGGTTCGCGGACCTGGGCGGCCCAGTAGTCGCGTTGGGCCAGGACTTCCGGCTCGGCGGCACGCTGCCACATGGCTTCGGACCACTGCCGGTAGGAAGTGAACTCGGGCAGCATTTTCGGCGTCACGCCCGCCTGGATCTGCTGCCAGGCGGCAGCGAGAGCATCGAGCATGATGTGCCATGACACGACGTCGACTGCGAGGTGGTGCACGGCGAGTAGCAGGATGTCATCACCGGTGGCGGTATCACCGATCGAGCTGGGCACGTCCGGACCAGTCGGGGCTTCGGCACCCGGGAACCACACTGCGCGAACCATGTCACCGGTGCGCGGGTCGATCGCGTCATTGGCTGTGCGCGCGTATTCCGTGATGGTCGTGTGGAGTTCGGTGCCGCGGAGCCCTCGCGGTGCCTCGATGACGAGGTCGGCCGCGATCGTCGCACCGGGTGCGCGCGTGAGCATGCGCGGGCCGTCGGGCGTATCGGTGAGCACCGCACGCAGGGTGTCGTGCGCATCGAGCAGCGCTTGCAGCGTGGATTCCAGTGCGGCCCGGTCGATTCCGGTGGGCAGGCGCAGCAGTGCGGTCTGGGTGAAGCGGCGGTAGTTGCCGTATTCGTACATCCAGGAGACCACCGGCAACGGCGGCACCACGCCGTAGGCGTCGGCGCCGGACTGCGCGGCGGCGGCGGGAGCGTCGTCGACGGCTGCGGCGAGTTCACGAATGGTGGGACAGGCCAGCACCATTCGTGGGTTGAGCGCGAGACCGCGGCGGCGGGCCTTGTTGACGAGCGAGATCGCGACGATGCTGTCGACGCCCAGTTCGTAGAAGTCGGCGTCGATGCCGGGGGCGCGGCCGTCGAAGAGTTCGGCGAAGAGTTCGCTGAGCGCGATCTCCGTGGGGGTCTCGGCGGCGGCGTTGCTGTCGGCGGACGACAGCGACTGTTCGGCGAGCTCGTTCAGCGCGTGACTGTCGAGCTTTCCGTTGACGTTCACCGGCAACTGATCCAACACCACGATGCGCGCGGGAATCATGTACGCGGGCAAGCGTTGTGCGAGGTCGGTGCGCACCCGGCTGACGATCACGGCGCGACCGGCCTTGCCGACGACAAAGCCGACCAGTGATGCGCCGCCTGCCCGGCGCACCACGGTCACCGCGGCGGTGTCGATATCGGCGGAGCGACGCAGCGCGGTCTCGATCTCGCCGACCTCGATGCGATAGCCACGCACCTTCACCTGGGCGTCGGCGCGGCCCAGGTAGCCGAAACGGCCGCCGGGAAGCCTGCGTACGAGGTCGCCGGTGCGGTACATGCGCGTCCCGGGGCGGGTGGGGTCGGCGACGAAACGGTCCGCGGTGATGGCGGGTTTGCCGAGGTAGCCGCGGGCCAGCTGCACGCCGGACAGGTAGAGCTCGCCGACGATGCCCTGCGGGACCGGTCGCAGCCGGGAGTCCAGTACGTAGCCGACCATGCCGCCGTTGGCGGTGCCGATCGTGGGGATGTCCGAGGTGGCGACGGGTGCGACCACGGCTTCGACGGTTGTCTCGGTGGGGCCGTAGCAGTTGTACACAGCCGTCCCCGGCAGGGCGCGCAGTCGCGCCCACAGCGCGGTGTCGATGGCTTCGCCGCCGAGGGCGAGCACCGACAGTTCGCGGTCGAGCAGGCCCGCTGCCGCCAGCTGCGCGAGCATCGACGGGGTCGTGTCGATCATGTCGATGTCGAATTCGGCCATTCCGGCGACGATTCGGTGCGCGTCGCGCATCTCGTCGGCGTCGAACAGGTGCAGGGCCTGTCCGGCGAAGAAGCCGACCATCGGCTGCCAGGAGGCGTCGAAGCCGAGCGACCAGGCGTGGGCGATCCGCAGGGGTCGGCCGAGTTCGGCCATCGCCGGGCGGTAGAAGCGTTCCAGGTGGTCGGCGAAGTAGCCGGCCAGTGCGGCGTTCGTGCCGACGACGCCCTTGGGTTCGCCGGTCGAGCCGGAGGTGAAGATGATGTAGGCGCTGTGGTCGAGGTCGCGACGCACGGCGGGGGCTTGCGCGGGCCTGGCCGCGATCCGCGCGACGACCGCGGGCTCGTCGAGCGCCAACACGGGCACTCGATCGGCCGCGGCGTCGGCGAAAGCTGCCGGGTCGGCGGTGTTCTCCTGACGCACTGCGGTCTCGGGCTCGGCGGAGGTATCTTGCCCGGCGACCACATCGGCCGACTGCGCGTCGATCACGAATCCGTCGATCAGCCTGCGATCCTCGTCCAGGACGACGGCGAGAGCCGGGTTCGACTGGCGCAGAATCGATGCGATCCGCGCGGCGGGGAGCGTGATGTCGACCGGAACATAAGCGGCGCCCGCGGCGAACGTCGCCAGGATGGCGATGATCGAGCGGGGGCTACGCGGGAGCATCAGGGCGACAACGGTTTCCGGTCCCACGCCGTGGGCCACGAACTCACCGGCCATCCGGCAGGCCTCGTCGTGCAGCGCGCGGTAGGTGAAGACCGCGCCGTCGGTCGTGGTGAGCGCTATCGCGTTCGGGGCGGCTACGGCCTGCTGCTCGAACAGTTCCCATGGCGTGGCCGTCGGGGAGGTCGCGATATCCAGTGTGGCGCTGCGGAGTTCGGCGTGTTCGGCCTCGGTGAGCAGGTCGATCGCCTCGGTGGTCGCGCTCGCGTCGAGGGTCGACAGGGTGCGCAGCACGGTCACCATCCGCGCGCCGAGGTCGGCGGGGTCGAGGTGGCCGAGGAGGGCGGGGATCGCTTCGACGAGGACGAGGAGTTCGCCGTCGCTCAGGTGGGAGACGACCGTGAGCGGGTAGTGGGCGAGGCTTTCCATCTCGATCGGGCGGAACTGGGCGCCGTCGGGGGCGGTGACCGTCTGAATGGCGTCGTCGATGGGGGCGTTCTCGAAGACGAACAGGGTGTCGAACAGGGCGCCGTGGCCGGCCGCGCGCTGCAGGGTCGACAGGCTGAGGTAGCCGATGTCGCGCATTGTGGCCGAATCACGTTGCAGGCGCGCGCATTGCGCGACCACCGGCTCGGCGGGGTCTAGGCGGTGCACCACGGGGACGGTGTTGATGAACAGCCCGACCATGCCTTCGACACCGGCCAGCTTCTCGGGCCGACCGGAGATGGTGGTGCCGTAGACGACGTCGCGGCGGTCGGTGATGCGGCTCAACAGCAGCGTCCACGCGAACTGCACGGCGGTGTTCAGCGTCATGCCGTTGGCGCGCGCCCACTGCTGAAGCTGCTCGGTCTCCGTCGCCGACAACCGGAGTCGGGTGGTCTCCGGGACGGCGGAACCGCGATCACCGGTGCCGTCGGCCAGCACCAGCGGCGCGCTGACCTGCCCCAGGTACTCGGCCCAGCGGGCGGCGGCGGCGTCGTGGTCCTGGGCGCCGAGCCAGCCGATGTAGTCGCGGTACGGGCGCGGGGCGGGCAGTCCGTCGAGCACCCCACCGGCGCGGTAGACGGCGAGCAGTTCGGTGAAGAACACCGCGACCGCCCAGCCGTCCATCAGGATGTGGTGCGCGGTGAGGATCATCCGCCTGCGCGGCTGGGGGGCGTCGGTGACATCGAGCAGCAGCACACGCAGCGCGGGACCACGGCTCAGCACGAACGGCACGCGACGCTCGGATTCGGCGATCGAGTCGAATTCCGCCGAGCGCGCGCCACGTTCGGTCCACGGCAGCTCCGCGCGCGAGGGAATGATCTGCACCGGCTTGGGCACATCGGTGTCCCAGAACGCGGCACGCAGATTCGGATGACGATCCAGCATCGCCTGGGCACTGCGACGCAGGAGGTCGACGTCGAGCGGCCCGTCGATATCGACGACGAATTGCATCGTGTACAGGTCGATCTCGGTGCCCGCCAGCCGCGACAGCGAGAACAGACCCTCCTGCAGCGGGCTCAACGCGAGGACGTCTTCGATCTGCGGCGCACTCATGCTGCGTCCTCTCCTAGCCGGGTGGTGATGCGGTGACCGAGCCTGCTCATCCCTGAGCGGACCAGGCGGCCGTGAGCGCGGACAACGCGTCCGATTCCAGGCCCGAGGCGCTCATCGGCGCGTGCGAAACCTGTTCGGGTGCTTCGGCCCGCGTCGATTCGTCGGCGGCAGCGTCGACGGCCGCGGCCAGTTCGGTGATCGTGGCGCACTCGAACACCAACTGGGGAGTCAGGGCCAGGCCCAGTTCGGCGGCGCGGGCCGACCACTGGATCGAGATGACACTGTCTCCGCCGATGGCGAAGAAGTTGTCCTCGCCGGTGACATCGGTGGTCTCGAGCAGTTCCTCGATCAACGTGATGAGCGTGGCCTCGGTGTCGGAGTCGGCTGCCGCGCCGGGAGCGGCGGCGTTCACCGCGACCGGGGCCGGTTCGGCCAGCAGTCGTTCGAGGTCCGCGGCGGGGAGCACGCGCAGGTCGGCGACCGCCAGGTCCGGGGTTTCGGCGAAGGCGCGCAGCGTGGCGGCGAGCGCGTCGGCGATCAGCGCGGCGGTGGCGGGGTCGTAGAGGTCGGCGTTGACGACCACGCGCACGTCCATGCCGCCCTCGGCGGTCACATTCAGGCTGAGGTTCAGATCCAGGAACGAGACGTCGAAGTCGGCGGGCAGCACGGTGACCGTGCTCTGCCCCGAGGCCGCGAACGGGAGGGTGGTGGGTGCCCAGTCGGCGCCACGGAAGTGGATCATGCTCTGGAACAACGGGTTGCGCGAGCGCGAACGGCGCGGGTTGAGCGATTCGACCAGGCGCTCGATCGGGAGCTCCTGGTGGGTGTTGGCATCGAGCACCACATCGCGGGCTCGGATCACCGTCTCCCGCAAGGTCGGCGCGTTCGACAGGTCGTTGCGCAGCACCACCATGTTGGCGAACAGGCCGATCAGGTTCGTGGTCGCCGGATCGGTGCGCGCAGCGACGGGCGTGCCGAGAGTGATGTCGGTGCCACCGCCGAGGGTGTGCAGCAGTGTCGCGACGGCCGCCTGGCAGACCATGAATTCGGTAGCGCCACTGCGCATCGCCAGTGCTTCGAGCCCGGACCGGACGCTGGCGGGCAACGAGAACGTGACCACCTCACCGCGCTTGCCGAGCACCGGCGGACGCGGGCGGTCGTGGGCGACCGAGATCTCGTCGGGGGTGTCGGCGAGCTGCGTGCGCCAGTAGTCGAGCTGGGCCTGCGCGAATTCGCTCGGCGTCGCCTGGTCGAACAGCTCACGCTGCCACAGGGCGTAATCGGCGAACTGGATGGGCAGCGGACTCCAGTCCGGTGCGCCACCGTGTTCGCTGCGCGCGCGGTAGGCGGTGGTGAGGTCGTCGAGCAGCACGCCGAACGACGCGTGGTCGGCGACGATGTGGTGCACCAGCAGCGACAGCACGTGGGTGTTCGCGTCGAGCACGAGCAGTTCCGCGCGGATCAGCGGTTCACCGTCGAGGGCGAAGTGATAGTCGGCGATCATGGCCAGCTCGGCGTCGAGCCGGTCGGCGGTGACCTCGCGGACCGGGAGCACGACCGCGGTGGCGGGATGCACTACCTGGTAGGGCGAACCCGCGTGTTCGGGGAAAGTACTGCGCAGCGACTCGTGCCGGGCGACGACGTCGTCCAACGCCGCACGCAGTGCGACGATGTCGAGCGGGCCGTCGAAGCGCATGGCCAACGGCAGGTTGCCGACCGACCCCGCACCCTCCATGCGGTACTGGAACCACATCGCCAGCTGCGAATACGACAGCGGGACGCGCTCCGGGCGCGGACCCGCGGCGAGGACAGGGCGGTTCGACCCCGCGGCCGCGCGGACCTCGTCGCCGGCGAATCCGGCCACGGTGTCGGTGGTGGACGCCGTCGCGTCGGTGCCCGCCGTGTCGATCGCGACCACCGATTCCGCGGCGGGCGCGTCGTCGAAATCGTTGTCGACGGCGTCGAGGTCGATGTCGAACTCGGCCAGGAAGCGGGCGACCAGGTCGGCGGCCAGCGCGGCCGGGGTCGGACTGTCGAAAACGACGCGCACATCCAGCTCGACGCCGAATTCGGCGCGGACCTGGGCCACCAGGCGGGCTGCGAGCAGTGAGTGCCCGCCGAGTTCGAAGAAGGAGTCCTCGGCGCTGACCTCGTCGAGGCTGAACAGCGCGCCGAACAGGGCACACACCTTGCGCTCGGTGGACGTGGCCGGGGCGCGGTGGGTGCGCACCGCAGCGGGGGTCGCGGCGGGCAGGGCGCGCTTGTCGAGCTTGCCGTTGACGGTGAGCGGGATCTCGGGGATCACCGCGAACGCGCTGGGCACCATGTATTCCGGTAGCCCGCCTGCCGCGAAGGCCTGGACCTGTTCGAGGTCGACGGTCTCCTCGGCGGGCACCACATACGCGGCGAGCATCGCGCCGATGGCGGGGTCCTCGGTGACCACGACAACACAGTGGGCCACGGCGGGATGCGCGGCGATCGCGGCTTCGACCTCGCCGAGTTCGATGCGGAAGCCACGCACCTTCACCTGCTCGTCGGCGCGGCCGACGAATTCGAGCTCACCGAAGGTGTTGCGGCGCACCAGGTCACCGGAGCGGTACAGGCGAGCGCCGGCGGTGAACGGGTCGGCGACGAAACGTTGGGCGCTCAGGGCTGGGCGGTCGAGGTAGCCGCGGGCGAGCTGGTCGCCACCCAGGTAGAGCTCACCGACGACGCCGTCGGGCACCAGCTGCAGCGCCTCGTCGAGGACGTAGGTGTACACGTTGCGGTTGGGGATGCCGATCGGCACCACGCCGGTGCCCTGCGGACCCGCGACCGGCATATGGGTGGAGCACACGATCGCTTCGGTCGGTCCGTAGTGGTTGCGCAGTTCGGCGTCGAGGGTGTTGGCGAAGCGGTCGGCGACCTCGCCGGGCAATGCCTCACCACCGACGGGGATCTGCCGCAGCGACTGCCATTCACTGATCTCGGGCAGCAACAGGAACGTGCTCAGCATCGACGGCACCATGTGCAGCACGGTCACCCGGCGGCGGCTGATGAGGTCGGCGACGTAGCGGATATCGCGGAACGCGTGGGGCTTGGGCACGATCAGCTGCGCACCGACGGTCAGCGTGATCGCGATGTCGACCAGGGAGGCGTCGAAGCTCACCGACGAGGACTGCATCAGCCGGTCGGCCGAGGTCATGTTCCAGTCGGCGGTGAAACAGACGATGTGTTCGGCGATCGCGTTGTGCGGCACCGGAACACCCTTCGGCTTGCCGGTGGAGCCGGAGGTGTAGATGACGTAGGCGAGATTCGACGGACGTAGCGGGCGCAGACGCTCGGCATCGGTGGGCGCCGTCGTGGGCCGATCGGCGGCCGTCTCCTCCGCGGCAGCCAACTCGACTGCGCCGAGCAGTAATCGGGGATTCGCGTCTTCGACCAGGTATTCGATGCGGTCGTCCGGATAGGCCGGATCGATCGGTAGGTACGCGCCACCGGCCTTGAGCACGGCGAGCACGGCGACGATGAACTCGATCGAGGTGCCGAGGCGCAGGCCGACGAGGTCCTCGGTGCCGACGCCCTGCTCGATCAGCCAGTGCGCCAACCGATTCGCGCGCGCGTGCAGTGCGGCGTAGGTGAGCTCCGCGTCGTCGGAGACGAGGGCGAGCGCGTCGGGAGCGGCGGCGGCAGCCGATTCCAGCAGGGCGACAAGGGTTGTCGCTTGCTCGTCGACGAGCACGCCGTGCGAACGCTCGAGCAGCGCGGCACGGTCGGCGGCCCCGAGCATATCGAGATCAGCGAGCCTGCGCTTCGGGTCGCGCAGCGCGCTGTCGAGGAGGCGGCCGAAATGGACGAGCAACTGGTCGACGAGAGCATCGGCGAGCACGTCGGTCTGGTATTCGGCTTCCACCACCGCGGTGCCGTCGGCCTCGAGCACCACAGCGAAGGCCAGCGGCACCTGCGCGCTCGCCGCGCCCAGGTCGAGCTGGGTGGAGCTCACGCCGTCGATGGCGAAACCGTCGGCGCTCTTGCGCACACTGAAGCCGAGGCGGACCAGCTGATCCATGCCGTCGCGCCCGGCGACCCGGTCGGGGTTCGCTTCGCGGACCACCCGATCGATGCCCACTCCACGGCGCGCGAACGATCCGGTGCAGGTGTCGCGGACGCCGGCGACCAGGGTGGCGAAATCGTCGCGGTCACCGATGCCCGCGCGCAGCAGCAGGGTGTTGCCGAAGTAGCCGATGAGCTGTTCGGTGCCTGCGGGGCGGTCGGTGACCGGGATGGAGACGAGGAAATCGTCGGCGGCGGTGTAGCGGTGCACGAGGGCGTCGAAACCGGCCAGCAGCACCATGAACGGGGTGGCGGCCTGCTCGCGCGCGAACTGTTCGGTGCGGGTGACGAGGTCGGCCGGGAGGCGGTGGGTGCGGCGCTGGGCGCGCCTGCCCGGGTTCGCCGAGGTGGCGCCGGGGAGTTCGAGCGGTTCGGGCAGCGGGCGCAGCGCGTCACGCCAGTAGGCGACGTCGTCTTCGGCGGGCTCGGCGGTGGGCGCGATCGCCGCGAACTGCACCGTCTCCGACCGGGGGCGGGTGCCCGCCGGCGAGCGGTCGGCGGCATTCACCTCGTCGGGAGAGGGCGTGGGCGCAGCCTCGGTCTGTTCCGTCGCGAGCCGATAGGCGGCGTTGAGTTCGGTGAAGAAGATGGCCCAGGAGTCGTCGTCCCAGCAGATGTGGTGGATGGTGAACAGCACAACGTGCTCGTCGACGCCGATACGGATCAGCGTGGCGCGCAGCGGCAGTTCGGTGCCGAGGGCGAAGGGGCGGGCGAAATCGCGCTGCGCCAGCACCTCCACCCGCAGGTCGCGACCCGACTCCGCCAGCTCGGTGAGGTCGTGGGTCGACCACTCTGCCTTCGCGTCATCGGTGAACACCTGGAACGGCGTGCCGTCGGCGTCCGCGCCGTAGGTGGTGCGGAGGATGTCGTGGCGGGCCACCACCTGGTCGAACGCCGCGTGCAGGCGGTCGGCGTCGAGCGAACCGGTGAGGCGGTAGGCGACGCAGATATTGAGGGCCGTGTCGGCGGCGTCGCGGGTCTGCAGGAACCACATGCGGCGCTGGCCGGGGGTGAGCGGGCGCCGCTCCCCCGCGGGAATCCGCGGTACCGCAACAGGTTCGGCCGGCGCCGCCGACATACCGCGTTCGCGCAGTTTCTGCTGGAGCAGCAGTTTGCGGCGCTCGGCGACGGACAGGGTGGCTTCGGTGTCAGACATGTTCTTCGGCCCCTCAGCCCTGGTTGGTGTTCTGTGCCATGAGCAGCACGACATCGTCGAGCGATGCGCCGCCGAGAATCGCCGCGACCGGCAGATCGCGATCCAGCTCCGCCTTCACGCGTTTGCGGAAGTCCAGAGCCTGCAAGGAATCGAGACCGAGTGCCACCAACGGCATGGTGGCGTCGATGGATTCGGCGCTGTCACCGCCGATCACCTTGAGCAGTTCGGTGCGCATACGCAGGTCGAGTGGAACGCCGTGCTCTACGGCACCGGTGGCGACCAAGGTGCCCGAGTGCGTGTCGGGCAGGTCGGCGGCCACGGCACTGCCCGATCGGGTCGTGGTCGCTTCGGACGCACGCGCGGGCGTCGCGCGCGGATCCGCGCTGCCGGACTCGAGGCCGGCGAGCACGCTGGCCTGACCGAATGCCCCGAGCACTTCACGCAGGAAGTCCCAGTCGGCGGCGATGATCATGCCGTCGCGCACCGGCTCGGCGAGTCCGGCCTCGATCGCGTCGGCGGGCACCATTGGGAACACGCCCGCCTCTTCGACCCGGGCGAACCCGGCGTCGTCGAGCGGGCCTGCCACGCTCCACAGCCCCCACTGCAAACTCGCGGCGGCGATGCCACGGGCGCGCAGGCGCCGCGCCGCCACATCGAGCATGCGGTTGGTCACCGCGTAGAGAATCTGCCCCCGTCCGCCCAGCGTCGCGGCCATCGACGAGCAGAGCAGGACCCGGCAGTCCACGGTCAGCGCGAGCGCGTCCATCAGGTTGTCCAGGCCGGTCAGCTTCGCCGCGGCGGCGGTGCGCACGGCGTCGTCGGTGATCCGGTCGAGTTCGGCGTCGACATAGTTGACCGCGGCGTGGATCACCAGGTCGACCGGACGGTCGGTGCTCTCGGCGGCGAACGCCGCGACGGCATCGACGTCGCTGACATCGCAGGACCGCACCACGACCTCGGTCGCGCCGAGACCGCGCAGCCGAGCCAGCTCCGGTGCCAGCGCACTGGTCTCGCCGCTGCGACTGAGCAAGGTGACCCGGCCCGTCCCCGTGTGCGCCAGGTGATCGGCGAACCGCAGACCGAGCTGACCGGTACCGCCGACGATCAGCACGTGATCGAGATCCGTTCCGAGCGAACCCGTTTCGACGGTGGTGTCGACAACCAGTCGTTTCACGAACAGCTTGCCCGCCCGCAACGCCAACTCGGCCTCACCGCTGGAGTGCACCGCACCCACGATCTTCGCCGCCTGGGCAGGGGCGGATTCATCCGCCGCGAGGTCGAGATGGCGGAAGTGCACGCCCATGTATTCGACACCGGCACTGCGGAATCCGGCGGCGACGCCCGCGTGGAACAGTCCGGGAATCGGATCACCGTCGTGCACGGCCTCGCCGCCGACGGTCAACAGCCAGCACTCGCCACCGGGGCGCAGTGCGGACAGTGCCGGGGCCCACGCACGTCCGGCGTAGAACTCGGCCAACGCATCGATCGCGTCGGCATCGTGGCCCGGAGGAATCAGGACGACGACGGAATCGACGGTCGCGTGTTCTGTCGGTCCGGTGGCAGCGATGTCCTGTTCTCGTGCACCGACGACCCGCAGGCGAGGCGCCGGACCCGAGCCCTGCTGGGGCACCTCGTTGCTCGGGTCAGCGAGTTCGGCCGGGCCGACGACGCGCGCATCGGCACCGTGCCGGTCGGCAGCGACGACGAGGGCGGCGGCCAACTCGGCGCACTCACCCGTGTGGTCGACGATGAGCAGGCTGCGCGGCGCGGTCAAGGACCGACGCTGCACCGGGGTCCACTGTTCCACCAGCCGTTGCGGTTTCGGAGTGGTCACCGCGAGTTCGGCGGGCGTTTCGTGGGCGCCGAGAGGTGCCCAGAGACGCTTGGGGGCGGTGACGGTGTGCGGGAAGTCGCGCAGCGGGAGGGCGACGGTGTCGGCGACTCGCAGCGCGTCCCAACGGAAGCCGATGTCGAGAACGGCGACCTGGGCGAGATTGCGGGTGAACTCGGACAGGCCCTCCGCGGTGCGCAGCGAGGTGCCGAGCACCCGGAAATCGCGCGTGGGCAGGCCGGGACGGTTCGGAACCAGGCCGAGATTTTCCTGGATGGCCAGCTGCAGCACGGGATGTTCGGCGACCTCGATCAGCAGGTCGACGCCGTCACTGCCCGCGCTGACCACCGCCCGGTCGAACCGGACGCGGTTGCGCAGGTTCCAGAACCAGTACTCCTCCTGCTTGAGGTCGGGCGTGATCATTTCACCGAGAGTCGCGCCGTAACAGGCGATCTCGGATGCCGTGAAGTTCGGCGTGCTCATCTCGTCGCCGAGGAAGCCTTCGAAATCGGCGCGCACCTCGGCGACGATGGAGGTGTGTGCCGGGAAGGCGACCCGGATCTCCCTCGCGAACTGGCCGCGCGCGGTGGCCGCGGCCACCAGATCCACCACGGCGCCGCGTTCGCCGGAGATGGCGATGATGTGCGGCGAGTTGACGACCGCGAGTTCGGCCCATCCCGAGTGCCGCGCCATCAACGCTTCCACGCTCTCGCGATCCATTCCGAAGACCGCCATCGAATAGCCGCGCGGGGACAGCCGGTCGGCGAGCAGGGCGCGATGGGTCACCGCGAGCACCGAATCCCGCAGCGTCATCACACCGGAGACCGCGCCCGCGGCGAGCTCGCCCTGGCTGTGTCCGATGGTCGCGTGCGGGTCCACACCCGCCGCTTGCCACAGCGCGGCCAGACCTGTCATGTGGAACATCAACGCGGGCTGCACTTCCCACACCGTGTCCTCGTACTGCCCCTCGTGGCCGAGCAGATAGTGCAGCGGCTGGGAATGCCCGAACCGTTCGGCATGGATGGCGGCGCACTCGTCGACCACCGCCCGGTAGGCCTGCGACTGCGCGTAGAAGACCGCGCCCATCCCGGGGCGCTGACTGCCCTGACCAGGGAAGACGAATCCGATCCGCCGCGCGCTCGCCGCGACGTCACCGTGCACGACGAGCGGGTGATCGGAACCGGACGCGACAGCGTCGAGAGCGGACAGCAGCTCCTCGACCGCCGACACGCCGGATTCCGCATCGGCCGCGGCCGTTCCGGTCCCCGCGTCGTCGCCGGAGTGAGCCGTGGCCACCCGCGCGCCGGTCGAAGACGCCAGGATCAACGCGCGCCGACGGCGGGGCGACCGGGTGCGAAACAGCATGGCCGCCAGCAGCTCCGGGGTCACCTGGGGATGCGCGGCAACGTAGTCACGCACTGCGGCGGCCTCGGCGCGCAGTCCATCGACACTGTCGGAGGACAGCAGTACGGGCACGCGGCCGTCCGGCAAGCGGTACTCAGCCATGGTTGGTCTCCTCCAGCACCGGCAGGCCGACGATGGCGTGCGCGTTGGTTCCCGCGACGCCGAACGAGGAGACCGCGGCGTAGCGCAGGCCGTCCGCGCGTGGCGCCCAGTCGGTGAGTTCGGCTGCCAGCCGCAAGCTTGTCGCGTCCCAGTCGATATCGGTGGTCGGGGCGTCGGCCCACAGGCTCGGGGCGATCGCGCCGTGCGCGCCGCACAACAGCACCTTGATCAGTCCGAGCATCCCCGACGCCGCCTGGGCATGGCCGGTGTTGGACTTCACCGACCCGAGCAGCGGGCCTTCGGTGCGGTCGGGGTTGCCGTACGTCGCTGCCAGTGCGGTCAATTCGAGGGGATCGCCGACGGCGGTGCCGGTGCCGTGCCCTTCGATCAGGCCGATGTCGTCGGCACTGATCCCGGCCGCGGCGACAGTGTCCTCGATCAGCCGCTGCTGAGCGCTCGCACTGGGTACCGCGAGCGGTGCGCCCGCGCCGTTGTGGTTGACCCGCGACCCGAGCAGTTGCCCGTAGATCCGATGACCGAGTGCCTTCGCCCGCGATTCCCGTTCCAGCACGATGACTCCCGCGCCTTCGGCCCACAGGGTGCCGGTCGGGTCGGCGGCGTAGGAACGGCAGTGGCCGTCGGTGGCGAGCGCGTTGTTCTTGGAGAACTCGTAGAACGCGCCGGGCGAGGCCATCACGCACACCCCGCCTGCCAGCGCCCAGTCGCACTCGTCCGCGCGCAGCGCCGAGGCCGCCTGGTGCACGGCGGTCAGCGACGACGCGCAGGCGGTGTCCACGCTGATCGAAGGACCGACCAGGCCGAGCCCATGTGAGATGCGCCCGGCCACCGCACCGAGCGCGGTGCCGGTCGCGCGATAGCCGCTGTACTCGTTCACCGAGCACACCCGCGGCCCGTACTCGATCGCCGAAACACCCATCCAGACACCGGCCGAATCACCGTCGAGCGCCCCGGGATTGATGCCCGCGTGCTCGAGCGCACGCCAGGCCACCCGCAAGGCCACCCGCTGCTGCGGATCCATCGCCACCGCTTCGCGCGGCGTGATGCCGAAGAACTGCGCGTCGAACTCGGTCGCGCCGTCGAGGAAGCCGCCCGCGTCGCGGACCGGTGCCCAGCCCTCGAGCCTGCCGAGAGCGAGCAGTTCGTCGAGTGGCCAGTCACGATCGCGCGGGAACGGGCCGATCAGTTCACGGCCGGCCGCGAGGGCCGACCAGAAATCGGGCAGGGTGTCGATGCCGCCGGGCGCTTCGACACCCATCCCGACGATCACGATGGGATCGGAGTTCATCGCGCGAGCGCCTGACCGACGAGCGCCTCGGCGATGGCCTCGATGTTCTCGTCGAGGTAGAAGTGACCACCGGCGAACAGGTTGACCTCGATCTCGGCGGTGGTGCTGTGCTCCCAGCCGTAGAGGTCGCGCGGGCCGACGAACGGGTCGTCGTCGCCACCGAGAACCAGCACGGGCGTCGCGACGGACACCTCGGGGCCGCACGAATAGGCGTCGAAGGCACGGTAATCGGCCTTCAGGACCGGCAGCGCCATCCGCATCACCTCACGGCTGGCCATCACGTCGGCGCCGGTGCCGTTGAGCGCGGCCATGTGGTCGAGCAATTCGTCGTCCTCGGTGGGATGGCCGGGCAGCTCGGCGATCCGGTGCGGTGCGGCGGCCGCCGAGACCACCAGCAAACGCACGGGCAACCCCGCGGCCTCGGCCAGGCGGACGAACTCGAACGCGACGATGGAGCCCATGCTGTGGCCGAATACGGTGACCGGCGCACCGGTGTTGTGGGCGGAGTCACGGAAGGCATCGAAGGCACCGGCGGCCAACTCGGGCAGCGTCTCGGCGGCGGCTTCGCGCGCACGATCCTGGCGACCCGGGTACTGCACGATCATGGTGTCGAAGTCGGCGGCCATACGCTTGGCGAACACCCGATAGGCCGAGGCGCCCGCTCCCGCGTGCGGGAAGACGATCAGCGGCGGTAGGGAATCGGTCCTGGGGGCCTGAAACTGCCTGATCCAGCCGAGTTCTCTTGCCATGTCGCTCTCCCTCACCGGCCACGCAAAGCTGCGCGGCCGTTTCGCACTGTCCAACGCCGCGCTCACGCACGGGCCCGCCCGGCGCAGTCGTCCGGGGTCGGGGCGAATTCTGTTGCCTCCGAATCCGACCCGAATCGGGACGGCCCGGCTATTACCGGGCGATCGGTCGGGCAACAGTAACACCCGGCCATTAGTATAGGCTAGCCTTACCAGTTGAGGTGACCAAGGTTACGATTGAACGGAGCACCGAGCAGATGAACCCCGCCGGGACCCCCGCCGCGCTGCCCCGCGAGCAGACCGATCTGCCCGCCGAGGTGGCCGCAACCCCCGCGCCCGTGCTGCCCGTCTTCGCGGCGCCGTTCAGCCTGCGCCTGGCCGATCCCGACGGCACCGACCCCGAACTGCTCGCCGAATGGATGGCCCGCCCGCACCTGCTCGAGTCGTGGGAACAGGACTGGGACGCCGAGCGCCGCCGCGAGAACTTCCGCGCCCAGCTGGCCGGAACCTATTCCCGCCCTTGCATTCTCAGCCTGGACTTCACCGTGCTCGGCGAGCCCGAACTGGGCGTGCGCGATATCGCCTACCTGGAGTTCTACCGCGCGGCCAAGGATGAGATCGGCCGCTTCTACGACAGCGATCCCGGCGACATCGGCTTCCACATCGCCACCGCCGACACCGCGGTGATCGGCAAGGGGATCATGTCGGCCTGGATCTCCACCATGACCAGCGCCGTCTTCGCGGCCGACCCGAATTGCCGCCGCGTCCTGGGCGATCCCGACCACAGCAATGTGGCGATCGCGCGCAGCCTGGCCAAGGCCGGATTCCAGTTGATCGGCGAGATCGATGTGCGGCCCGATCGGCGGATTGCTTTGCAGTACGTTGCTCGCACTCCAGGGGATGCTGTCAGGCTGCGCTGAGCGCACACGAAAAGCCCCTTCTGGTCGAGAATTCGACGAGAAGGGGCTTTTGTGTGCGCTCAGCGCGGTTCAGCGGGCTGCGGCGACAGCCCGCGCCCGCGCGGGCTGTCGCTGCAACACCCGATCCGACAATTCCCCAAGGCAACTGAGATTCGGAAACCCCGGCCCCTGCGCCATCGCGGCCATATTGGGCAGGTAGAGCTTTCCCGCGAGCCCCGCGACGGCCAGGTCGTAGCCGATCGACGATTCGATCCGCGGCTGTGTCAACGCTCCGCCCACGGCCAGCTCGAGCTGGTCGGCGGTCCGCTGATCGAACAGTTCGAGGAACCACAGCGGCTGACCGCCGGTGGCGTCGACCACCAGATCGAAATTGTGCACCTGATCGGCACGCAACTCGTTGCTCAGCGTCAAGGCCAGCGACTCCCCCTGCGGCGCGATCTTGGTGACCCGGCCCTGCAGGTGATGAACCCGATTGTCGCCCAACAGGCTTTCCTGGACTCGCACCGAGAACACCCCGCGGTCGGTGCGCCGGATCACGTCACGGCGTTCCTGAAGGCTCAGTGCCGCCCACTTCACCGGATCGCTGAACAGCGAGTTCTCGAAGAAGCTCTCGCCACGGGTGTAGAGGGTGGCCAGCGGGGAGATCACCGAGATGGTGAGCATTTCGTGGCGAACGAGCTCGTCCAGCGCCGAGCCGCCGGTCTCGCCACCACCGATCACCGCGGCCCGGGAGGCGGCGGGCAGCGTGCGCTTGCCCGCCCGGTCCCAGAATTCGGCGATGCTGAGCACGCGCGGATGGTCGAGGAGGGCGCGGGTGCTGCGGCCGGGGCCGGTGATCATCAGGCCGTCGGCGGTGAGCTCGCTGCGAGCCCCGTCGGCGTCGACCACGTCGACCTGCCACTGCTCACCGTCGCCGTGACTGATGCGCTCCACCCGCCCGAGCACCAGCTCGAGGTCGATCGACTTCGCGACCCACTGCAGGTATTTGGCCCACACATGATGTTGCGGGCTCGGCCTGCCGCGGTCGATCCACTCGGCGTAGGTGCCGTGTTCGATCAGGAACGTGGTCCAGCTGAAGGCGGCCATCGCGTGGTCGATGTCGCGGTTGCGGCCGCGCGCCCAGGTGGAGTGGTACGGGAAGCCGATGTCCTTCTCGGGGCTGGTACCGAGACGGTGCTGTCCGTCGGTCCAGCCGCCGGTGGGCAGCCAGTTCCCGCCGACGGCATGCGCCTCGACCACGACAACGCGTGGAGCGGGCATCCCGAGTGAGCGCAGAACGTGCGATTTAGCCGCCACGGCAAGGGCTTTCGGCCCCGCGCCGACTACCAGGAGGGTTTCCACCGGTTCGTACTCCACTCTCTCACACACAGCCCCATATTTGCATAGGCTTACCTTATTCAACCACCGGAGCAGACAAACAAGTGTCGTTAGGCTAACCTAACGACATGGGTAAGGGATTGAACGGTCTGATAACCAAGGCCTGGGGTGGCACCGACTACCGCCTGACAGTGACGTCCAACGAGCAGGTCACCGACAAGTTCGTCCGCATCGGCTTCACCGCGGGCGGCCTGCTCGCCGACCACCCGGTGCACCCCACTCAGTGGATCCGCCTGTGGATTCCCGACGCGACCAGCGACAAGCTGCACCACCGCGGCTACACCCTGGTCGACCAGAATCCCGCCGCAGACACCATGAGCATCGACTTCGCCCTGCACGACGGGCCGGCGGCCGACTGGGCCCGCCGCGCGAAGCCGGGCGACCCCCTCGATGCCACCGTGCTCGGTTCGGACTTCCAGCTCCCCGAGCAGGCACCCAGCGAATACGTCATCTTCGGCGACACCGCCTCCCTGCCCGCCATCAACTCGCTGCTCGACGCCATCGGCGACACCCCCGCGCGAGTCTGGCTGGAATGGCAGTACGAGTCCGACCGGACCATCCCGGTCAACAACAAGCCCCACCACACCCTCACCTGGCTCCAGCGCGTCGACGACGGCCGTCTGCTGCGCGAGGCCGCGCAGGAAATCACCTGCCCCGCCGATGCTTTCGCCTGGGTGGCCTGCTGCGGAAACACCACCCGCTCGATCGTGAAAACCCTCAAGACCCAGCACGCGCTGCCCAAGACCGCGATCAAGGCGCAGGCCTACTGGAAGTGAGGTCGTCCTCGCGGGTGATCTGAACTCGGTCGGACTTTCTCGAGGCACGCAGGCGGGACAAGGCGGCGATTCCGCAGTCGGCGCGGTGGCGATCCGCGGCATCCCGGATCGCCTGTGCGGCTGCTGAACTGCCCCCGCGCTGCGGCGAGTACTGTGGCGAGCTCCGTCCGTATCACGGTGGGGAGCCGACATTGCAGTTCAAACAGTCGAGCAAGCTCGCGAACGTTTCCTATGAAATCCGCGGTCCGATCGCCGAGCACGCCGCTCGGCTCGAGGTCGAGGGACACCGGGTGGTCAAGCTCAACACCGGTAACCCACTGCAGTTCGGCTTCGACGCACCGTCGGAGTTGCTGCACGACATCATCGCCAACCTGCCGCTGTCGGCGGGCTACGTGACCTCGAAGGGGTTGCTTCCCGCCCGGCGCGCGGTGGTGCAGTACTACGAGGGCCGTGGCGTGGACGACCTCGATATCGAGAACGTCTTCCTCGGCAACGGCGCCTCCGAGCTCATCATGATGGCGATGACCGCGCTCATCGAGAACGGTGACGAAGTCCTCGTCCCCGCACCGGACTTCCCGCTGTGGACCGCGGCGGTGCATCTCAACGGCGGCAAAGCGGTGCACTACCTGTGTGACGAGGGTGCCGACTGGTATCCCGACATCGCCGACATCGCCGACAAGATCACCGACCGCACGCGGGCCATCGTGATCATCAACCCGAACAATCCGACGGGCGCGGTGTATCCCACCGAGGTGCTAGAGCAGATGCTGGAACTCGCCCGCCAGCACAACCTGATCGTGTGCTCCGACGAGATCTACGACAAGATCCTCTACGACGACGTGGCCCACACTGTCACCGCCTCGCTCGCACCCGACCTGCTGTGTTTGACGTTCAACGGATTGTCCAAGGCCTACCGGCTCGCCGGATTCCGCTCCGGCTGGCTCACCGTGTCCGGGCCGACCCGCCACGCCGAGAGCTATCTCGAAGGCCTGACGATGCTGGCCGGCTTGCGCCTGTGCGCGAATGTGCCTGCGCAGCAAGCTGTTCAGGCGGCACTGGGTGGTCACCAGAGCATCCACGAACTCACCCTGCCCGGTGGGCGACTGGTGGAGCAGCGTGATCGCGCGTGGTCGGCGCTCAATGCGATCGAGGGGGTGTCGTGTGTGAAGCCCAAGGGCGCGCTGTATGCCTTCCCCAAGCTCGACCGCACGATCCACCGGATCGACAACGACGAGAAATTCGTCCTCGATCTGTTGCTGGCCACCAAGATTCACGTCGTGCAGGGCACCGGCTTCAACTGGCCCTCGCCCGACCACTTCCGCATCGTCACCCTGCCGCACGCCGACGAACTAGAGCAGATCATCGGCCGGATCGGTGAATTCCTCGCCACCTACCGGCAGTGATATCGGCGGCCGGCGCCGCGGTTCTCGGCGCTTGACTCCGAGAACACCTCGGCGATCCAACGAGACCGCCGAGGCATACCCGGTCAGGCAGAGACGGGTTCCAGGCGCCAGCCTGTTGCTCGTTCACGCTCGTTCCAGAAGGCGGCGTAGCGGCCGTTCAGGGCGAGAAGTTCGGCGTGCGTGCCGCGTTCGGCGATGCGGCCCTTGTCCAGGAACAGGATCTGGTCGGCATGGGCGATCGTCGAGAGACGATGCGCGACGACGAGAACCGTCTTGTCCCTGGTGAGTTCGTGGATGCCACGGACCACCACGGCTTCACTGTGCGGGTCCAGCGCGCTGGTCGCCTCGTCGAGCAGCACGATCGGGGCGTCCTTGAGCAGGGCGCGGGCGATCGAGACCCGTTGACGCTCACCGCCGGACAGCGAGGTACCGCCTTCGCCGACGGTGGTGTCGAAACCGTCGGGCAGCCGCTCGACGATCTCGTCGACCCTGGCGGCGACCGCCGCGCGGCGCAGCTCGTCCTCGGTGGCGTCGGGCTTGCCGATGCGGATGTTGTCGGCGACCGAGCGGTTGAACAGGTAGACGTTCTGGAAGACCAACGCGAGCTGGTCGAGCAGGGTGTCCGACGGCTGACGGCGCACATCGTGTTCGCCCACCGAGACCACGCCGGAGTCGACGTCGTAGAAGCGGGCGGCAAGTCGGAGCAGGGTGGTCTTGCCCGAACCGCTGGGTCCGACGATGGCGGTGGTGGTGCCCGCGGGGACGGTGAAGGTCAGATCCGACAGAACCGGCTCGCCGGGGCGGTAGCCGAAGCTCACCTCGTCGAAGACCACCGCGGGTGCTCCGGGGGTGACCGGTTCGGCCGCGGCGGGCAGGGGCGATTCGGCGAGCAGGTCGGTGATGCGGTCGGCGGCCGCGGCGGCCGAGCGCAGCGCCGTACCCAACTGGGCGGCCTGGTTCACCGGCTCGATGAAGCGCGCGCTCACCGCGATCAGCGCGATCGCCGCGGCGACCGAGACGGAGCCGTCGGTCACCTGCACGACCGCGATGTAGGCCAGCACCAGGAACACGGCCTGGACGAACAGCGCGAACACGATCAAGCCCGGAACTGTCGCGACCATCATCTTCAGCACGGCCGAACGCTGCCGCACGAGTGCGGACTCCAGCTTCTTGTTCCCGGCCCCGACCGCGCCGAAGGCCCGCAGCACCGGCTGTGCCTGCGCGAATTCGACGACTCGCGAATCGGCTTCGGCCGCGGCGGCGTGCAGGCGCGCGTCGGCGCCGGTGTATGCACGGTTGGCGAGCGTGTTGACCAGGTAGAGCACGGGCGCGGCGAGCAGCATCGCCACACCGATCCGCCAGTCGATGAACAGCATGCCGATCGCGACGACCAGCGGCACGATGATGCCGGTGAGTACCTTGGCGAGCAGGTAGGCGATCAGGCCCTGCGTCTCGCGCACCTGCTCGACCATCACCCGCGAGAGCGGGCCGGCGTCGCGATCTTCGAACCAGCCGAGCGGCAACGCGTTCAGCTGATCGCCGAGGCGGGTCTGCAGGCCGCGCTGCATGCCGAGACCGATCCGCAGCCCGATCACAGCCTGCCCGAACCCGAACACGACCACGCCCGCTACCGCGGCGGTCATCCCCAGCGCCCACAGCCAGGCGCCGTTCAGGTCGTCGGCGAACAGCGCCTCCAGCACGGGCACCAGCAGCAGGTAGGCGATCGCCTGGAACAGCGCCTGGAGCACGATGACAGTGAGCAGGCGCGGGATCAGCGGCGCGAACTCGTCGGGGACGAGGCGGAAAACCTTGCGAATCATCGTGTTTCCTCCACCAGGGCGAGCGTGCCGAGCGCGGCTTCGTTGATCTCCCACAGCTGCTGGTACAGCCCGCCGGCGGCGCGCAACTCGGGGTGGGTGCCCTGTTCGACGATGGCGCCGTTGTCCAGCACCAGGATTCGGTCCACACCGGTGATGGTGTGCAGGCGGTGCGCGATCACCAGCACCGTGCGTCCGGCGACCAGAGCGGCCAGTGCGTCCTGGACGGCGGCTTCGGATTCGGGATCTGCGAAAGCGGTGGCCTCGTCGAGGACGAGCACCGGGGTGTCGGCCAGTAGGGCCCGCGCGATCGAAAGACGCTGCGCCTCACCGCCGGACAGGGTGGCATCGACACCGATCTCGGAGTCGTAACCGCGCGGGAGCGCCAGGATGCGATCGTGGATCTGGGCAGCCCGGGTCGCGCGCTCGATGGCTTCGTCATCGGCGGCGGGACTGGCCAGCAGCAGGTTCTCGCGGATCGTGCCACGGATCAGGCGGACATCCTGGAAGACGAAACCGACCGTGCGATACAGCTCTTCGCTGGTGAACTCGCGGATATCGCGGCCGTCGATGGTGATGCGTCCCGCGCCGACGTCGTAGAAGCGGGGCAGTAGTTTCGCCAGGGTCGACTTACCGGAACCGCTCGGGCCGACCAACGCGGTGATCGTGCCGGGAGTCAGTTCGAGGTCGATGCCGCGCAGCACGTCATGGCCGGTGCGGTAGGCGAACTCGACACCGTCGAAGACGACGATGCCGGTCTGAGTGGTCGCCGGCGTCGCGGCGGTTTCCAGTTCCGGCGTCTGCATCAGTTCGTGCAGGCGCAGGGCCGCGGCACCACCGGCACGCAGGGCCTGCGAACCGTAGCCGAGACCGAGCAGAGAACTGCCGATACCCAGCCCGACCAGCAGGAACGGCAACATGTCCAGGGGATCCACCCAGCCGAGGCCGACCCCGGCCAGCCCGCCGAGGACCACCGCCAGCATGACGAACACCGGCATCACCACGATGTCGGAAGCCGACTGCACCCGGATGATCGGCATCTTCATCCGGTGCGCCGCCTCGACCTGTCCGTCGACCGCGTCCTGGAACTCCTTGTGCGCCTTGCCCGCTTGGCCGAAGGCTCGCACCACCTGGATACCGTCGACGAACTCGATGGTCGCCTCCGCGGTGCGGCGCTCCCAGCGGGTGTAGACCGCGAGCCGGTCGCGGCCGTCGCGGTCCATGATCTTGCCGAACAGGACGAAGTAGGCGATCAGCGGAATCAGCAGCACCAGCGTGAGCCGCCAGTCGACGGTGAACAGGTAGCCGAGCGTGACCAGCGGGACCACCAGCGCGCCGACGAACTCGAGCCGCGCGTGCGCGACCAGGTAATGCAGGGCTTCGACATCGTCGCGCAGGTAGTTCTTGACCTCGCCGGAGCTGCGCTCACCGAACCAGCCCAGCGGCACGCGCGTGAGCTTGCCCGCGAGCAGTCGGCGCAGGGTGAGCTGGTAACCGGCGTCGACGGCGTGCGACCACGTGAGCGCGACGGCCTGCAGCAGCGCCCGCGCCACGAGCACGACCACGGCCGCGCCGAACAGCCACCACACACGGTCGGTGTCGACCGGGGTGTTCAGCAGTTCACGACAGGCCGCGACGATCAGCAGGAACGGGACCACCGAGCAGACCGACGCGACGGCAACGATCAGACTCGCCACCGTGAGCATGCCCGACACCGGCGCCAGAATCTCCTTGCGCGCCAGCGCTTCCCGCTGCTTCTGCGCTTTCGCTGCCGCCTTGGGCAGCCGGTTCCCCGACTCCACCCCCGGCGGCGGCGCTACCTGCACCGTCATATCGTTCTCGCCTCTCGACCTGTTCGCGGCAACTCCGCCGAAGGTAGGTTAGCCTAAGTTGAGCGCTTGTGGCCGACCGGGGAAGGTTGTGTGAACTGCCAGTCAACCCGTCGGCATTTCGTGATTTCGCGCGTAATTTTCTCCGTACTTCTTGATCTCGGGTAGCGGTGGGAGAACGAAAATGTTTGTCACGTCAATTATTTCAGCGATTGCCGATTGCCATTCCGATCCCGGAAAGCTGTCGCCCGAACAGGCACATCGGGCGATGCAGATACACCTCGAATGCAGCGTCGACCTGTGCCGGGTGCGGCGTCGTGCGCGTCAGGTTCTTGTCGAAGCGAAACTGATGGTGCTCGACCAGCGGGCAGGCTGACGATTGATCGGAAGAATTGCGGGAATGCGTTTCGCATGTTCACTCCCCTGCCATCTTCGGCCGCCTGGGCGCATCGCGACGCGCGCACCGGATTCGAAGTGACCTATTTCCGTGGCGATGCGCGCGGAATACTCGTCGAGGGATGCGCGACGGCGGTCGAGGACGGCACCGTGTGGGCGATCGACTACCGGCTGCGGCTCGACGGGAGTTGGCATACCCGGTCGGCACAGATCGTCGGCCGGTATCCCGACGGCAGGCGGTCGGTACTCGTGCAGTCCGATGGATTGGGCCGCTGGCAGGTCGACGGGACGCCCGCGCCCGAGCTCGACGGGTGTCTCGACATCGATCTCGAGGCGTCGGCGTTCACCAATGCCTTGCCGGTGCATCGCCTCGGGCTCGCCGTCGGTGACGCCGCCGACGCGCCCGCGGTCTATGTGCGGGCCGCGAGCCTCACGGCGGCGCGGTTGCCGCAGCACTACCGCCGGGTCGTCGACGGGGTAGGTCACCGCTACGACTACCGCGCTCCCGACTTCGACTACCGCGCCACGCTGGACTACGACGAGTCGGGCCTGATCCTCGACTACCCCGGGCTGGCCACGCGCTGCGCCTGAATCACGATGCGCGTGGGGCAGGCGTCGCGCCGGAGCGAGGGGTTGTGAGGGGCCGCCAGCACGCGGCGCCACCGGCTCGACAACACTTCTCACCATGCGACGTAGGCAGCAGCCGCCGCTGCCGAAACGGCACGGCCTCGATCCCGCTCGACTCCGGCTCCCCGAGGACGGGCACTGGGCGACCGTGCGCGACCACCTCGTCGATCGGCTGCCTCGGGTGGACCCGGCCAGAATCGACGCGATGCTGGTGGCGGGCGAGATCGTGGACCTGGAAGGTCCGCTGGCACCGGACGCGCCGTTCGTGCCGGGCGGTGCGGTGTGGTTCCATCGCGACCTGCCGGTCGAGGCCGCCGTGCCGTTCGAGATCGGCATCATCCATCGCGACGACGACATCCTCGTGATCGACAAACCGCACTTCCTGGCGACCATCCCGCGCGGCAAGCACATCCTGCAGACCGCGCTGGTGCGGCTGCGCAACGACCTCGACCTGCCCGACCTGATCCCGGCGCATCGACTGGACCGCGTCACCGCGGGCCTGCTGCTGTTCGTGGTGAATCCGGCCCGGCGCGGGGCCTACCAGACGATGTTCCACCGCAAGACCGTGCGCAAGGAATACGAGGCGATCGCACCCTACGATCCCGCGCTCGAGCTGCCACGTACGGTGCGCAGCCGGATCATCAAGGAGAAGCAGGTGCTCGCCGCGCAAGAGGTGGACGGTGAGCCCAACGCGGAGACCGAGGTGGAGTTGGTCGAGCACCGTGACGGGCTCGGCCGTTACCGCCTTCGGCCGCACACCGGGCGAACCCATCAGTTGCGCCTGCATATGAACGGGCTCGGCGTGCCGATTCTCGGCGACGATTTCTACCCCGTGATCACCGACAAGCCGGTCGACGATTACACCCGGCCGTTGCAATTGCTGGCGGCTTCGCTCGAATTCACCGACCCGATCAGCGCGGTGCCCCGTCGGTTCGAGACGCGGCGCACGCTGCAGGCGTGGACCGATATGGCCGGATGGTCCGGATCAGCTGTCGAATAGCTCACAGCACGGCCGATGCTGTCGATCTCGAAGGGTGCACCCCGGGCCGCTCGATGCCGGGATCGACGGGTCACCCCGCATTCACCGGGCCGTTTTCGATTCGTGATATTTCCGTACACTCGATCGGGTGTCCCTCCCCGCCGTCGCCGAGTCCCGGCCGAAGCTGCACGCCTACCTCGATATCGCGGTGGTCGTCGTCGTGCTGGCAGGCACGAATCTGATCGCGCACTTCACGACGGCCTGGGCCAATATCGTCACCGTGCCCATCGCGGCGGTCGCGCTACTGGCGCTGATGCGCAAGCGGGGGCTCGGCTGGTACGAACTCGGACTCTCGCCCAGACACTGGAAGCGCGGGACGGTGTACGCGCTCGGCGCGGTCGCGATCGTGCTGACCGCGGTCGCGGTCGGCGCGCTGTTGCCGGTCACCAGGCCGTTCTTCCTCGCCGACCGCTACGCCACGATCTCCGGCGCCCTGATCGCGTCGATGATCGTCATCCCGTTGCAGACGGTGATCCCCGAGGAGCTCGCGTTCCGTGGCGTGCTGCACGGCACGCTCGATCGGGTACTCGGCGTGCGCGGACTCTTCGCGGCCGGGTCGCTGATGTTCGGCCTCTGGCACATCGCGTCGTCGTTCGGCCTCACCGCCGGGAACAAGGGACTGGCCGACATCGTCGGCGGCGGTGTCCTCGGCCAGGCGGTCGGGATCGCACTCGCGGTGGCCGCCACCGCCGCCGCGGGTGTGGTGTTCACCTGGCTGCGCCGGCGTAGCGGCAGCCTGCTCGCCCCCATCGCCCTGCACTGGTCACTCAACGGAGCCGGTGCGCTCGCGGCAGCCCTCGTCTGGCACACCGCCCTGCGCTGAACCGGGTCGTTCTGTCACCGGTCCGCGGTCGAAAGTTGTGCGATAGGCGAATACGCCCCGTGGTCGGTGATCGAGTGTCCAGAGGTCGGCGCCGAGCCTATCGCCGCGTCGCGATCGCGTGGGATACTGGCGACAATTTCTGACATGACAACAAGTCAGATGTAGCGGTTTCCACCGAGGGGACAATTCGCGATGAAGCGTACGCACACCGGACGGGTGGTCGCGATCACCGGCGGTGCCGCCGGAATCGGTCGGGAGATCGCCCGCCAATTCGCGGTGGCGGGCGCTCGGGTATGCCTCGGCGATCTGTCGGGAAACGCGGCACGCGAAGCCGCGGCCGCATTGCCGGGAACGGTGCACGGGTGCGAACTCGATGTGACCGACGAGCGGTCGTTTCATGATTTCCTCGCCGTCACCGAGGCGATACTCGGACCGGTCGATGTGCTCGTCAACAATGCCGGGGTGATGTGGGTCGGGTCGTTCGACGACGAACCCGACACGGCGACGGCCCGGATGCTCGCGGTGAACCTGCACGGGGTGATCCGTGGGGTGCGACTGGCGGCGCCTGCCATGCGGACACGCGGACGCGGGCACATCGTCACCATCGCCTCGATCGCGTCCAAGGTCTCCCCCGCCGGTGAGGCGACCTACGCCGCGACCAAACACGGCGTACTGGGCTATCTGGCCGGGGTCCGCGAGGAACTGCGTGGTAGCGGCGTACACCTGACCGCGATCATGCCGGGCGTGGTCGACACCGAATTGGCGGCCGGAACCGCAACGGGCGCAGCGCGATTGCTGCATCCCAGCGATGTTGCCGCGGCGGTGCTCGACGTGGTCTCGCGGCCCCGTTTCGAAGTGACGCTGCCCGCACATCTCGGACCGGTGCTCGGACTGACCGGGGCGCTGCCACAGTGGTTGCGCGACATCGTGTTGCGCCGAACCGTGCCGAATCAGGTTGTGGCGGTGGCAGGCTCCTCCCGCCGCGCTTCCTACGAGAAACGGCTGTTGCGCGGCGAACCCGATTCCTGAATTCCGGCGTGTCGCTGCCGGGGATTCGGCGGAATCGACTCGTTGTCGTTGACCGGGACACGGTCGGCGTTTACGCTCTCTGGCAATCACACATATGTTCGATAGTCCATATGTTCGAGTGACGGAAGGCGCGAGATGTCCGACGATCGGTTGAGCGAGAATGCCGCGATCGCGCCGAACACCGAGATCACGGCGCTCGCCCAGCAGGTCGCGACGGCCCGCGACAAGCTGCCCCTCCAGCACGACACCGCCCTCTACGACGCACTCTCCGACGACGAGATACGCGCCGAACGCGAACTGGCCGAATGGATTCGTGCCCAACGCCGCAAACAGCGACGCCGCGCCATCGTCGACGAGCTCGCCGCCGACCGACGCGACCGGCGCACGGGCACCCTCATCCGCCGCACCGACGAAGCCGACGCACGCTGGCATCGCCAGGCCTTGGCCGCCCGACGGCGCGTTTCCAGCGCCGACGCGCGGCTCGCACAGCTGTATCGGCGGGCGGAGTGGTCCTCGCGGGCGCTGATCGGCGTCGTCATCCTCGGGATGGTGTGGGCGGGGGTCAACGTGCAGCACAACCTCGTGCCGAGCGGTGACATGAGCGACCCGCTCTACTGGCTCAGCTTCGGCATCGAGGCGATGATCTCGATCCCGATCATCGTCATCATGATCGCCGCCACCACCGCCGCCCGCTGGGGCCGCGAACTCGATCGCGGCAAGGTACTGCTGTTCGAACTCGCCCTCCTCGGCACCACCGTCGCCCTCAACGCGGGCCCCCACCTGGCCTCCGGATCCTTCGGCCGCGCAGCCGAATTCGCCATCGCCCCGGTGATGGTGGGCGTGGTGATCTGGTTGCACGCCTGGGTGTCGGCGCGGTACGCGATGTTGATCGAGAGCGCCGCCGTCGAACTGCCAGGAGACACCGGGTATGCCCCTGCCGAACGGATCACTGCGACCGCGTTTGCGCAGCAGGCGACCGGCTCGCTGGGTGACGACCGGCAAGCGCTCGCGCACACAGTGATGAACGGCATTGCGCCAGAGCTCCGATCGCCGTTGCGCGATATGGCTGTCGCCGGCTCGACCGCTCCGCATGCCGCCGAGGCGCACGACACCCAGTCCTGCGCGATGGCCGACAAGGATCGCCTCGCAGCCGAAACGAATCACGAGACCATCGCGTCGTCCGAGCAGCCGATCACCGCGGATCGCGAGGCGGTCGAATCGTCTGTCCAGCCGGTCGTCCCGGAATCAGTGGTCCGCGATACCCCGGCGCCGAGCGCTGAACCTCTCGTCGCCGAAGCCGAAACCATCGCGGCGACGGCCGCCGAACGCGCCTACCCGCACAGCTTGCGCCGCCCCTCCACCGACAAGCCGAACGCCCCCGGCACCCTCGAGCTGATCCACAAGGCCGCGGCCGACCAGCGCCGCAACGGCATCGAGCACTCGACCCGGTCCAACGGCGCCACCTCCACCTTGCGCCGAATACCGGTCACCACCGTCGCCCACGCCACCGCGGGCGACGCCACCGGTACCGACCCGGTTCCCGAGGCGACGATGCACGCCGGCACCGTCGCCCGTGACCCTGATGGCGACACCTCGGCACCCACCGATCCGGTAGCGGTGCACAACTATCCACAGCCTCCCGCCGCGGAGCCGGAGCAGCTGACCCTCACCGCCGAACCTGCCGAGCAACCGATCTCGCAACCAGAACGCTCACAGCGTGAACCGGCTGCACCCGCGCAGACCTCCGAGCAGACCGCGCCCGAGCCCACAGAACCCGCTCCAGCCACCAGCCCCGAGCCGGTCCTGGTCGCCGCCGATACCATCCCGGCAGACTCCACGGAGCCGGTCGACGTGGACCTCGACGAAGAAGACCTCCCGGCCTTGGACGATCTCGACTTCGACGAAGATACCGAGGTCCGCGCCCTTGCCCGGCGCATCGCCCACCGCAGTCCTCTGCGCTTGACCCTCGACCAGATCGAAGAGATCCTCGAGCTCACCGACCAGTCCTGGTCGGCCCGCAGCATCGGCAGCGAAGTCGGCGTCCCGAGCAGCACCGTCACCAACATCGTCGAATTCGCCCACAAGATCCGCCAGCCCTACGCCTTCACCGGCTGAGGCGTCAGTCGGCGTCGTCGGGAAACAACCGGAACGCCGGGTATCCGTTCAGCGGACGGAGCACACGGAAGTCGCGGCGATCAAGCGTCAATATTGCATCGGTGTCGAATTCGGCCGCCAACGCTACGCAGACGGCGTCGACCAGGTCGAGGTCCAACCCGTCGTATGTCGCTCGGACCGAAAGCGCTACCTCGAGCTGGGCAGCGTCCGGCGGGGCGAGGACCACGCGAGTGGACGCGATGCGTTCGGCCAACAGCCCGAGGATCCGGTCGGCGACTTTTCTACCACCGCGAACGCTCGCAACACGGTGAACCTCGGTCAATGCCATTGGGCTCACAACCAATGCGCTGGCCGAATCTGCTGCTCGCCGTACCGCAAAGTGCTCCGGTTCCGCGCGGTTGAACATCGCGAGCAGACCCGAAGTGTCGGCGACGACGATCATGCGGATCGGTTCATAGCGTCTCGAATATCGTCCTTGCTGATCGGCCCGCCGAGATCAAAGGTCTCGTCATCGTCCAGTAGCGGAGTCTCCCACTGCCGGTTCCGTAGCAGGTAGGCCCGCAAAGCATCGCGCATGATCTCGTTCTTGGACCTGCGCTCGCCGTCAGCTTGGGCTGCCAGTGCCGCCTCTTCGTCATCCGTCAATCGCATCGTCCATGCCATGGAACTAATGGTATCAAGGATGAAACCACTGAGGACCGTCCACGAAACGACGAAAGCCCGCTTCCTTGTGGAAGCGGGCCTTCGTACTGCGACGATCTCGATGGATCGAGGAGGGAGGCTTACTTGGCCTTCTCCAGGACCTCGACCAGACGCCAGCGCTTGGTGGCCGACAGCGGACGGGTCTCCATCAGCTGAACGTGGTCGCCGACGTGGGCGATCTCGTTCTCGTCATGCGCCTTCACCTTGGAGGTGGTGCGAATGATCTTGCCGTAGAGCTTGTGCCGGTGACGGTCTTCCAGCTCGACGACGATCGTCTTGTTCATCTTGTCGGAGACAACATAGCCGCTGCGTACCTTGCGGCTGTTGCGCTCTTCGGTGTTCTCGCTCATGCCGCATCTCCCTTGCCAGCGGGTGCCGTGGCCAGGCCGAGCTCGCGCTCGCGCATGACCGTGTAGATGCGCGCGATCTCGTGGCGGACGACGCGCAGACGACGGTTGTTGTCGAGCTGACCCGTTGCCATCTGGAAGCGCAGATTGAACAGCTCTTCCTTCGACTCACGCAGGCGGGCGACGAGCTCCTCTTCGTTGAGCTCGCGGAGCTCTGCGGCCGGTGTTTCGGTAGCCATCAGAACTGCTCCTCCCTGGTCACGATCCTGCATTTCATTGGGAGCTTGTGCATCGCGCGGCGCAGGGCCTCACGAGCGGTCTCCTCGTTGGGGTAAGACATCTCGAACATGACCCGACCGGGCTTCACGTTCGCGACCCACCACTCCGGCGAACCCTTACCGGAACCCATGCGGGTTTCGGCCGGCTTCTTCGTGAGCGGACGGTCGGGGTAGATGTTGATCCAGATCTTGCCGCCACGCTTGATGTGGCGGGTCATCGCAATACGTGCCGACTCGATCTGACGGTTGGTGACGTAGGCGGGCTCGAGAGCCTGGATGCCGTACTCACCGAAGGCCACCGCGGTGCCGCCCTTGGCCATGCCAGAGCGACCGGGGTGGTGCTGCTTGCGGTGCTTGACCCTACGGGGCATCAGCATGCGTCAGCCCTCCTTGTTCTCTGCCGGAGCCTCCGCCACTGCAGTGGCGGCGCGACCGACCTCGGTGCTGGTCGCAGTGGTGCCAGTGGCACCGGACCGACGAGGACGGCTCGGACGCTCGCGACGCTGGCGATCCGGAGCAGCGGCGGCGGCGGTCACTTCACGACGACCACCGACGATGTCGCCCTTGTAGATCCAGACCTTGACGCCGATGCGACCGAAGGTGGTCTTGGCCTCGTAGAGGCCGTAGTCGATGTCCGCACGCAGCGTGTGCAGCGGAACACGACCTTCACGGTAGAACTCCGAGCGCGACATTTCGGCACCACCGAGGCGGCCCGAGCACTGCACACGGATGCCCTTGACGTTCGGCGAACGCATGGCCGACTGAATGGCCTTACGCATCGCACGACGGAACGCCACACGGTTGGACAGCTGCTCGGCCACACCCTGAGCAACCAGCTGCGCATCCGACTCGGGGTTCTTGACCTCGAGGATGTTCAGCTGAACCTGCTTCTTGGTGAGCTTCTCCAGCTCGGAGCGGATGCGATCGGCTTCCGCTCCACGACGACCGATCACGATGCCGGGACGCGCGGTGAAGATATCCACACGGACGCGATCACGGGTGCGCTCGATCTCGACCTTCGAGATACCTGCACGCTCCATGCCTGTGGCGAGGAGCTTGCGGATCTGAACGTCTTCCTTCACGTATTCCGCGTACTGCTTGTCCGCGTACCAACGCGACTTCCAGTCGGTGGTGATACCGAGGCGGAAGCCATGGGGGTTAATTTTCTGTCCCATTTACTTTGCCCCTCCCTTCCGGCGGCTACGAGTGGCAGCGCCGGTGGTGGGCACGCTCTCGACCTCGATGGTGATGTGGCTGGTGCGCTTGCGAATCCGGAACGCACGGCCCTGGGCCCGCGGCTGGAAACGCTTCATGGTGGCGCCCTCGTCGACAAAAGCAGTCGAGATGACCAGGGTGGCCGGGTTGAGGCCGAGGTTGTTCTCGGCGTTCGCCGCGGCCGAAGCCACGACCTTGGCCACGGGCTCGCTGGCAGCCTGCGGTGCGAACCGCAGGATGGCCAGCGCGTCCTCGACGCGCTTGCCGCGGACCAGGTCCACGACGCGACGGGCCTTCATCGGGGTGACCCGAACGTGCTTGGCAGTAGCGCGTGCAGTCGGGTTCTGAACCGTATCTGTATTGGTTTCAGTCATCGCCGCTTGCTCTTCCGGTCGTCCTTGACGTGGCTCTTGAACGTCCTGGTCGGCGCGAATTCACCGAGCTTGTGGCCGACCATGTTGTCCGAGATGAACACCGGGACGTGCTTGCGACCGTCGTGGACGGCGAAAGTGTGTCCGATGAAATCGGGGATGATGGTCGAGCGACGCGACCAGGTCTTGATGACCTGCTTCGTGCCCTTTTCGTTCTGCACGTCCACCTTCGCGAGGAGGTGGTCGTCGACGAACGGGCCCTTCTTGAGGCTGCGTGGCATTTCTTACCTCCTCCTTAGCGCTTCTTGCCGGTCTTACGACGGCGAACGATGAGCTTGTCACTCGGGCGGTTGGGCTTGCGGGTACGGCCTTCAGGCTGACCCCACGGGGAGACCGGGTGGCGACCACCGGAGGTCTTACCCTCACCACCACCGTGCGGGTGGTCGACCGGGTTCATGACGACACCACGGACGGTGGGACGACGGCCCTTCCAGCGCATACGGCCGGCCTTGCCCCAGTTGATGTTCGACTGCTCGGCGTTGCCGACCTCGCCGACGGTGGCGCGGCAGCGCACGTCGACACGGCGGATTTCACCCGAAGGCATGCGAAGGGTCGCGTACGGCCCTTCCTTGCCCAGCAGCTGAATGCTCATTCCAGCGGAACGAGCCATCTTGGCGCCGCCGCCCGGACGCAGCTCCACGTTGTGGATCGTGGTACCGGTCGGGATGTTGCGCAGCGGCAGGTTGTTACCCGGCTTGATGTCGGCCGTGGGGCCGGACTCGATCGGGCTGCCCTGCTTGATGCCCTTCGGCGCGATGATGTAGCGCTTCTCGCCGTCGGCAAAGTGCAGCAGTGCGATGTTGGCGGTGCGGTTGGGGTCGTACTCGATGTGAGCGACCTTGGCCGGGATGCCGTCCTTGTCCAGCCGACGGAAGTCGATCAGACGGTAGGCACGCTTGTGACCGCCACCGCGGTGACGCGTGGTGATGCGACCGTGCGCGTTACGACCACCGGACTTGGTGAGCGGGCGCAGCAGCGACTTCTCCGGCGTCGACCGGGTGATCTCGGCGAAGTCCGAGACGCTGGAGCCACGACGGCCCGGCGTTGTCGGCTTGTATTTACGGATTGCCATGAGTTCTTCTCGCTTTCTGGAGTCCCAGGCGCTTACGCGACCGGTCCTCCGAAGATCTCGATGGGCTTGCTATCGGCCGAGAGGGTCACGAGTGCGCGCTTGGTGTCCTTGCGCTTTCCGTAACCGAATTTGGTCCGCTTGCGCTTGCCCTGACGGTTGGCGGTATTGACGCTGGTGACCGTGACGCCGAAAACCTTCTCGACGGCGATCTTGATCTGCGTCTTGTTCGAGTCCGGGTGCACCAGGAAGGTGTAAGTGCCTTCCTCGATCAGCCCGTAGGACTTCTCCGAGATGACCGGTGCGAGCAGGATGTCGCGGGGGTCGGCGATGGTGCTCACTTGCTCTCCTCCTGGGCCGCCTCGGCGGGACCGTGAACGAAAGCGTTCAGGGCCTCGACGCTGAACACCACGTCGTCGCTGTTGAGCACGTCGTAGGTGTTGAGCTGATCCGGGGCGATCGGCAGCACGTTCTGCAGGTTCGCCACGCTCTTCCACGCGGCGACGTCCTCGCGGCCGACGACGACCAGGAACTTCTTGCGGCCCGAGAGCTCGGCCAGGAAGTCCTTGGCGATCTTGGTCGAGGGGTTCTGACCCGAGACCAGTTCGGTGATCACGTGGATGCGCTCGTTGCGGGCCCGATCGGAGAGGGCACCGCGCAGGGCGGCTGCCTTCATCTTCTTGGGGGTCCGCTGGCTGTAGTCACGCGGCTGCGGGCCGTGGACGGTGCCACCGCCGGCGAACTGCGGCGCACGGGTCGAGCCCTGACGGGCGCGGCCGGTGCCCTTCTGGCGGTACGGCTTCTTGCCACCACCGCGCACCTCGCCACGAGTCTTCGTGGAGTGGGTGCCCTGGCGAGCGGCGGCCAGCTGCGCGATAACGACCTGGTGCATCAGCGCGACGTTGGCGGTCACGTCGAAGATCTCCGAGGGGAGCTCGACGGTGCCTTCGGTCTTGCCGCCTGCGGCCTTGACGGTCAGCGTCAGGTTGGCCTTCTTTTCGAGGCTGGTCATGCGTGCGCACCACCCTTCACGGCGCTCTTGACGATCACGATGTTGCCCTTGCGGCCGGGGATAGCACCCTTGACCAGGAGCAAACCGTTCTCGGCGTCGACCTTGTGAACCGAGAGGTTCTGCGTGGTGACGCGGTCGTTACCCATACGACCCGACATGCGCATGCCCTTGAACACGCGGCCGGGAGTGGCACAGCCACCGATGGAACCCGGGCGACGGTGCACAGCCTGCGCACCGTGCGAGGCGCCCTGGCCCTTGAAGCCGTGACGCTTCATGGTGCCGGCGAAGCCCTTGCCCTTGCTGATTCCGGTCACGTCGACGTAGGTGCCCTCTTCGAAGACATCAGCCGAGAGTTCCTGGCCGATCTCGAAGGTGGAGGCATCCGCGACGCGGATCTCGGTGACGTGGCGGCGCGGGGTGACACCGGCCTTGGCGAACTGGCCGGAAGTCGGCTTGTTCACCTTGCGCGGGTCGATGGCGCCGAAAGCGATCTGCACGGCCGAATAGCCGTCGCGCTCCACGGTACGAATCTGGGTGACCACGTTCGGGCCCGCCTTGATGACGGTGACCGGGACTACGCGGTTCTTCTCGTCGAAGACCTGGGTCATGCCGAGCTTGGTGCCCAGGATTCCGGCCTGGGGCCGATTCTTGTTGTCAGTCATGTCTCGAGTCCCCGTCACTGAATGTTGACGTCGACGCTGGCCGGCAGGTCGATGCGCATCAGCGCGTCAACCGTCTTCGGCGTCGGGTCGAGGATGTCGATGAGGCGTTTGTGCGTGCGCATCTCGAAGTGTTCGCGCGAGTCCTTGTACTTGTGCGGCGAACGGATGACGCAGTAGATGTTCTTCTCGGTCGGCAACGGCACAGGCCCGACCACACGGGCGCCGGTGCGGGTCACCGTTTCCACGATCTTGCGCGCTGACGCGTCGATCGCCTCGTGGTCATAGGCCTTGAGCCTGATGCGGATCTTTTGTCCCGCCACGCTAAGTGTCCTTTTCTCCGCTTTCCTTCGTGGTCACAGGAGCTGACTCCCGCACCACCCTCAATTTGCACAGCCCGAACACAAGAAAGACGCCTCAGCGTGGTTTCCCACTAAAGACCCGCAACCAGGGCGCACCAAAAGGCACTACCTAGTCCTCGCCGCTGTTCATCTGTCATGGTTCTCCGGTCCACGCGGTCGGGCGTGTCGCCCTAACTCTTAATCTCCGACCCCGGTCGATTGCTCACCATGGGTCGGAAGTGCGTGATTCCGAACGTATCCACACCGGCGAACCGGCGAGATACAAACTACTGCTCCCCTTGTTCAGGCATCCGCTCCGAAGAGTCGAACTATCCTGCGCAAGGCAACCCGAACAGTATGCACCATGCCGACGACGGTCTTCAAATCGGGGGCCATGAGGTATCGATCACGCCCACACGAGGGCTTCTACCTGGTCCGCACCGCCGGCTGGGCTGTACCGGGCAATGGTAGCTGGCGAGACGCCCGACCTGGTCACCGGAGGGTTCCCGGATAACTTACTTTTGAGTAAGATAGTGGACATGACACAGGAAACCGCGACCTACCGCGGCTGGAAGAAGCTGCCCGACAACCGCATCGGGCACGCGCTGTTCTCGCTCGGCATGGTCGCTCGGGTCCCCTACTTCGGCACCGTGCTCCCCCAGGTGGTTCGCCTGGAACCCGGCGTCTGCGAGGTGACCTCCCCGAAGTGGTTCGGCATCCACAACCACCTCGGCACCTTCCACGCGATCGCCGCCTGCAACCTCGCCGAGGTGGCGATGGGCATGCTCAGTGAGGCCACCGTCCCCACCACCCACCGCTGGATCCCCAAGTCGATGAACGTGCAGTACCTGGCCAAGGCGGAATCCGGCCTGCGCGCGGTGGCCGAGCTCGCCGAGATCCCCGACTTCGACACGATCACCAAGGGCCAGGAACTGACGGTGCCCGTCTCGATCTTCGACAAGGACGGCGTCGAGGTCGTCCACGCCGACATCACCACCTGGGTGTCACCGCGCTGATCCCGGCCACGTCGACCATCGCATCGGTACGGTTGGGGCTCAGGCAACGACAGACGGGGAGTCCGATGTTGGAAGTCGCCCATGTGACGCGCCGGTTCGGTGACAACGTCGCGGTCGACGATGTGTCGTTCGCGGTGCCGCCCGGCGCGCTGACCGGCTTCGTCGGCGGCAACGGGGCAGGCAAGACCACCACGATGCGTATGATCATGGGCGTCTTGGCCGTCCAATCCGGCGAGATCCGATGGGACGGGCGGCCGGTGACCGAGCTGGACCGGCGCTCGTTCGGGTACATGCCCGAGGAGCGGGGGCTCTATCCCAAGCAACCGGTCGCCGACCAGCTCGTGTACCTGGCCCGCTTGCGTGGGCTGCCCGCCGACGAGGCGAAGGCTCGCACCGAAAGCCTGCTGGAGCGTTTCGATCTGGGCACGCGCGGCAAGGACAAACTCGAATCGTTGTCGCTGGGCAACCAGCAGCGCGTGCAGATCGCGGCGGCGGTGATCGCGCAGCCGTCGGCGCTGATCCTGGACGAACCCTTCTCCGGCCTCGACCCCCTCGCGGTGGATTCGATGGTGGAGTTGCTGCGCGAGTACGCCGATCAGGGTGTGCCGGTGCTGTTCTCCTCGCATCAGCTGGATCTGGTGGAGCGGCTGTGCGACCAGCTGGTCGTGCTCGCCGCGGGCCGGGTGGTCGGACAGGGCTCGGTCGACGAGCTGCGGTCCACCGGTGACTCGCGCTATCGACTGGTCCTCGACGGCGAGTGGGGGTGGCTGCGGGAGTACCCCGGCGTTCGCGTGGTCGACAGTGCCGGTCCGGGCGTGTTGTTCGAGGTCGACGGTGGGGGCACCGACGGCGTGTTGAAGGAGGCGCTCTCGCGTGGGTCGGTGCGCGAGTTCACCGAGGTGCGACCGACCGTCGCCCAGATCTACCGAAAGGTGACCACGTGAACGGGGCCTCGCACAGCGTGTGGCGGATCGTCACCGCCAGGGAGATCGTGGTGAAGCTGCGTGACCGCAACTTCGTCATCTCGACGGTGGTGACGATCGTGGCGATCGTCGCGTCGCTGGCCGTCAGCGGATTCCTCAGCAGCAGGCCCGACAAGGTCGAGGTGGCGATCGCGGGCTCGGACACCTCGGTCGTGCTCGACACGGCCAACGGCCTGGCCGCGAACGCGGGCACCGACACCACCTTCACCGCGCGTCCGGTCGCCGACCGGGCCGCGGTCGAGCAGTTGGTACGCGACGACGAGGCCGAGGTTGGCCTGGTGCCCGCCGAACCCAGCGGATGGCAGCTGATCGGGAAGACCGCCGAGGACGACAACGCCACCACCTACATCACCGCCGCCGCGCAGCAGATCGCGTTGCAGCGCAATGCCGCCGCCGCGGGCGTTTCGCTCGAGGAGCTCGGACGAGGCGCGACAGTGCGGTACGACCTGCTCGAGAAGGGGGCGGTCGACCCCGGCCTGAGCAAGATCGTGTCGTTCGTCTTCGCCTTCCTCTTCTATCTGGCCTCGGTGCTGTTCGGCATGTCGATCGCGCAGAGCGTGGTCGAGGAGAAGCAGAACCGGATCGTGGAGATTCTGGCCAGTGCGATGCCGTTGCGGCAGTTGCTGATCGGCAAGGTCGCGGGCAACGCGATGCTCGCGTTCGCGCAGTTGGCCTTGTTCGTCGGGGCGGGGCTGGCGGGGTTGGCGGTGACCGGCAAGGGCGCTCAGCTCGGCCAGATCGCCGGGGCCGCGGGCTGGTTCATCGTCTTCTTCCTCGTCGGCTTCCTCGCCCTGGCCAGCCTCTGGGCCGTCGCCGGCTCGCTGGCCACCCGCAGCGAAGACCTCCAGTCCACCGCCACTCCCCTGTCGATGCTCATCATGATCGTGCTGTTCGCCGGCATCTTCCTCACCGGCACCGCCCGGGTGATCGCCTCCTACGTTCCGATCATGTCCATCGTCGCCATGCCGGGTCGCCTGGCCGAAGGCACCGCGGCCTGGTGGGAACCCTTCCTCGCCCTCGCCCTGATGGCCGTTGCCACCTACGGCATCGTCGTCATAGCCGAGAAGATCTACCGTCGCTCCCTCATGCAGACCCAGGGCCGGCTGACGATGCGCCAGGCACTGGCCCTGGAGGACTAGCGACACCGACGAAGTGACTACCGGATCACAGGGTGCTTGCGTGACCCGGGTGCTGCCGATTGAATGCGGACGTGAGCGTTGCGCGGGAATTCGATATCTGTGTGGTCGGGCTCGGACCGGCTGGGCGGGGTTTGGCGCATCGGGCGACAGCGGCCGGGTTGCGGGTCGCGGCGGTGGATCCTCGGCCCGAGCGCTTGTTCCCGCCGACCTTTTCCTGCTGGGTGGACGAGCTGCCGACATGGTTGCCCGAGAGCGCCATCGCACAGCGGATCGCGGCGCCGACGGTATGGACCAAGAGCGAGCATCGGATCGAGCGGCCCTACTGCGTGTTGTCGAAGGCCGGGTTCCACGCGGCGCTGGCGCTGGATGACGCGACCGTTTTCGCCGACCGCGCCCGGCGCGTGGACGCGCACGAGGTGGAGCTCGCCGACGGTACGGTGATCGCCGCGAACACAGTGTTCGATACGCGGGGCCTGCCGACGCTGGGCCGGCGCAGGGCCGCTTCCGCGCACGGCATCTTCGTCGATGCCGAGACCGCGGCGCCCATGGTGGCCGACGGCGAAGGGCTGCTGCTGGATTGGCGGCCCGAGAACGGAGCGGGCCCCGACGAGCCGCCGTCGTTCCTCTACGCGGTGCCGCTCGGAGACGGGACGGTGATCTTCGAGGAGACCAGTCTCGGCTTACGTGGCGGGATGCCGCAGCACGAGTTACGCAAGCGCACGCTGCACAGGCTCGCGGCCCACGGCATCCGGCTCACCGGCGACGAACCGCACGAGGTCGCCCACTATCCCCTGGATCAGCCGCCCCCGAGGAAGGGCACCGCCGTCGCGGTGCCGTTCGGCTCGCGCGGCGGCATGATGCACCCCTGCACCGGCTACAGCGTGGCCGATTCACTCGCGCTGGCCGACACCGCGGTGGCCGCGCTCCAGCGCGGCGAAAGCCCGATCGAAGCCCTGTGGCCTTGGCAGGCCCGCGCGGTGTACTGGATGCGCATGCGCGGCCTCTGGGGTCTGGGCCGGCTCACCACCGATCAGTCCATCGCCATGTTCGACGCCTTCTTCACCGAGTCCGACCGGCGCCAACGGGCCCTGCTCTCCGCCCACGACGACTACACCGCGCTGGGCGCCGCCCTGTTCAACACCGTCGCCCACACCTGGCCGTTCCGCTGGCGCTACGACCTGGTCGGGTGGAGGAATCGGAATCGGTGGGTGGACTACCCGTTCGGGGAACCGAGCTGATCACACACAAATCGCCTCCCCGGTCGAGATTTCGACCGGAAAGGCGATTTGTGAACGCTGAGCGCGGCCCTAGGAGGACTCCGCCGCCTTCTTGTACCCAGCAATCGCGGGGTAGGCGAACACCGCGATCATCACGACCGTCCACGCGACGGTCTTGAGCAGCGGTTCGGCGACCGGCCCACCGTAGGACAGGCCCTTCATCGCATCGATCGCACAGCTCATCGGCTGATTGGCGACGACGTCCTGCAGCCAGGTCGGGTAGGCGAAGACCGGGACGAAGCCGGTGTTGAAGAACATCAGCAGCGTGTTGAGGATGCCGATGAGGCTGATCAGCATCACGCCCTCGGTGATCGTGGCCAGCGCCGTGACCATCACCGCGAACCCGATGCCGAACAGCACGGGAACCAGGACCAGCGCGACGTTGGCGAGCGGGTCCTCCATGAACAGGAACCCCAGCGGCACCGCGACGAGCAGCACGATCAGGGTGGTGATCAGAATGCGCAGCATCTCGGCCAGCAGCCGCCCGGTCAGCAGCGAAGCCTTGTTCAGTGGCATCGTGTAGAACCGGCTGAGCAGCCCCGAGGCCTTCTCCCGCTTGAACCCGAGCGCACTCACCACCGCGCCGGTCATGGCCGCGACCAGCGTCAGCAGCGCGGCCTGGCCGTAGATGCTGGGAGCGCCCGTGGCCGCGGTGATGGAGTCACCGAGCACGATGCGAAACATCAGCAGGGTCACCGCCGGGTAGGCGATGGTCTGGATGGTCGTCGACGGGTCACGCAGCCACACCATCAGCAGGCGCTTGGTCTGGATGAGGCTGTGGGCGAACCACACCGACAGCGAACTCTCCGGCTTGGTCCGCACCACGGGCAGATCGGCCGCGGCCTCCTCTACAGAGGCCTTCTCGATGGTTGTCATGATCGCCTCACACTCGCCCACACCGCCAGTGGGAGGAAGAAAACAGCCAGGCCGCCCAGCCACACCAGCGACACCCACGTCCCGGCCCAGCTCAGATGCCCGGCGGCCATATCGCTGAGCGTCTGGGCGAACTGCGAGATCGGCTGGTTGCGCGCGAACGGCCGCACCCACTCCGGGAAGCTGGCCTCCGGCACGAACCCGGTCGACATCATGCCGAAGATCAGGATCGGCAGGGTGAGGGCCTGGCTGAGCGCCTCGGGGTTCTTGGTGAGGCTGCCGAGCGCATCGGCGCCGAGCGTGAGAACAACGCCGACGGTGAGCGCGAATCCGCAGAACGCGAGCGCCTGCAACCAGCCGCCGGTGAACCGGAAACCGATCACATAGCCGTAGCCGACGGTCGCGATCAACGAGACCACCGAGCGCACCAGACCCGCGCAGACGCGCGACATGAGCGGAACGAGTGAACCGATCGGCATGGTCTGGAGTCGAGTGCTCAACCCGGTGAGCGCTTCGAACGCCGCGAGCTGCGCGTTCGACATCATCGTCATGGCCATGGTCTGCAGCACGACGATCGGCATCACGTACTGCGCGTAGTCGATGCCCTGGAACTTCATCACGTACCGCAGCGGCAGGTAGAAGGCCACGGTGACCACGAGCGGGGTGAGCACCGCGACGATCAGCTCGCCCTTGGTGACCATGGTGTGCACGATGCGCCCGGTCAGCGCGCGCCACTGCGCGAAACTGCTCGGGTGCACAGCGAGGAACTCGGCGAACAGCGTGTTCGCCGCGGGGGTGGACACGCTCACTAGTGGCCGCCCGAGTGACCGGTGATCGACAGGAACACGTCGTCGAGCGAGGGGCGGCGCAGGGCGATGTCGGCCAGGTCGATGCCCGCGTTGTCGAGCCTGCGCAGTGCTTCGGCGAGGGTGGCGGCGCCGTCGGGGGCCGGGATGGACAGCTTGTCGGCGCCGTCGATGTCGGCGGCGACGGCGGCCGGGACCAGGTCGCCGAGGGCCTGCACGGTGGCCGGGATGCGGCTCAGGTCCAGGGGGACGATCTCGCAGTAGCTGCCGCCGGTCTTGGCCTTGAGCTGGTCGGCGGTGCCTTCCGCGATAACGGTGCCCTTGTCGATGACGATGATGTTGTCGCTGAGCACGTCGGCTTCTTCGAGGTACTGCGTGGTGAGCAGCACGGTGATGCCCTGGTTCTTGAGCGCGGTCACCAGATCCCACACGCCCTGTCGGCTTCGTGGGTCCAGGCCCGTGGTCGGTTCGTCGAGGAACACCACTTCCGGACGCACGACCAGCCCGCAGGCGATGTCGACGCGACGACGCATGCCGCCGGAGTAGTTGCGCACGGCCCGTTTACCAGCACTGACCAGGTCGAACTCCTCGAGCAGCACCTCGGCGCGCTTGCGGGCGGCCGACTTGGTCAGGCCCATCAGGCGACCGAACAGCTCGAGGTTCTCCCGGCCGGTCAGGTTTTCGTCGAGCGCGGCGTACTGGCCGGTCATCATGATCGAACGGCGCACGTCGGCGGCATCGGTGAGCACGTCGTGCCCGGCGACCACGGCGGTGCCGGAGTCGGGGCGCAGCAGCGTCGACAAGACCTTGACCATGGTGGTCTTGCCCGCGCCGTTGGGCCCGAGGATGCCGAGCACACTGGCCTTCTCTGCCTGGAAACTGATGCCCTGCAAAGCGTGCACGTCGCCGAACGACTTGCGCACATCGGACACCAGCACCGCGGGTTCACTGTCGCGTGACACGACGCCACCTGCGGGCGCATCCCCTGAGATCGAACTCGGCATCAACTCTCCACCATCGGCCGGGTGCGCACGGCCCACAACGAGACGAGCGCACGCGGAAAAAGTCTTCCCGGTAAGTGATCCATACCGTTCGGCGCGATGTTACCGGTCCGGCGGTTCTCCCGGCCCGGTCTCCGGTGACGCGCCCGGTTTGCCGGGCCACTTCGTCGACCGCTGTGGTGTTACTCATCTCACGAGGGCAGTGCAAGGGCAGTGCGCTGACCTTGTCGTCCGGGCCGCACGCCCATACGCTGACAGCGGGGAAACACTCGTCTCACCGGCCCGCGTGCGGGCGTGTTCGATCTTGGGGAGGTGACCATGGTCGAGTCGGCTTTCACCGCCGCCGCGCCTACCGGTCGATCCGATGTACTCACGTCGTTCGATCCGCGCACCGGCGAACAGCTCGCGCAATACCCCGTGCAGGGGGCGGCCGAGGTCACCCGTGCGGTACGCACCGCACGCGCCACCCAGAACTGGTGGGGCGAACTGGGTTTCGGTGAGCGCAAGCGCTGGCTGCTCGACTGGCGGCGCCAGATCGCCCGCGATGCCGGCGAACTGGTGGAGATTCTGCGCAGCGAAACCGGCAAACCGGAGGCAGACGCCACCCTGGAGGTGATGCTGGCGGTGGAGAACCTGGATTGGGCCGCCCGCAACGCCGAGCGCACACTGGGCCGGCGACGCCTGTCCACCGGTTGGTTCACCCGCAATCAGCACGCCTCCGTCGGCTATCTGCCATTGGGCGTGGTCGGGGTGCTCGGCGCATGGAACAACCCGATCTTCACGCCGATGGGTTCGATCGCGTACGCCATGGCCGCCGGTAACGCGGTGGTGTTCAATCCGCACGAACTCAGCACCGGCGTCGGTACCTGGCTGGCCGACAGCTGGGCGGCGGTGGCGCCCGAGCAGCCGGTGTTGCAAGCGGTCACCGGGAATTCGCGGACCGCGACCGCCTTGTGCAAGGCGCAGGTGGACAAGATCGCCTACGCCGGACCGGAGGCGGACGGACGCGAGGTGATCGCGTTGTGCGCCCAGACGCTGACACCGGTGGTGGTGGAGAACAGCGGCAAGGGCAGCATGATCGTGCACGTCGACGCGGTGCTCGACGCGGCGGCGGAGGCGGCGGTGTTCGGCGCGATGGCCAATGGCGGGCAGAACTCCTCGGGCATCCAGCGCTGTTATGTGGCCGATTCGGTGTTCGACGATTTCCTGGCGAAAGTGGCCGAGCGGGCGGCGAAGCTGCGGCCCGGCGCGGACAACCGCGCCTCCTACGGGCCGATGATCAATGCCACCCAGGTCGACGTGGTGCGCAGGCAGGTCCGCGACGCGCTCGCCCGCGGCGGGCACGCGGTGCTGGGCGGACTCGATTCGTTCCGCGACCCGTATGTGGAGCCGATCGTGCTGGCCGAGGTCCCCGAGGACAGCATCGCGATCACCGGCGAGGGCATCGGCCCGGTGCTCGTGGTGAATCGGGTCGCCGACCTCGCCGACGCGGTCACCCGGGTCAACGCGGCGGGCAACGGCATCGCCGTCACCATTTTCACCCTCGACATCCCCAGCGCGGAGCTCATCGCCGAACAGCTGAAAGTCGGGGTGGTGACGGTGAATTCGTCGACCGCGTTCACCGGCATCCCGGCCCTGCCGTTCGGCGGCGTCGGCGAATACGGCCAGGGACACAGCCACGGACAGCAGGGACTGTACGAGTACAGCCGCACGATGTCGATCGCCCGCAGGCGCTACCGAGCCCCGATTCGGCTGTCCACTTTCGACCGCCGCCCCGGGCATCTACAGACGGCGAAGGCGGTGTTCCGCCTGCGTCACGGTCGCGGCTGAGCCGCTGGTGATCCGTCCGCCGAGCCGCTGCCGAGTAGCACCGCGCCGGTCAGCGCGGCGAGGCGGTCCAGTTGTTCGGGGCGCGAGTCGAAGCGCAGCAACCGCCCGACGTCGATGATCTGGCCGACGGCGGCGTGCACGCGGAACCGGGCTTCGATCGGGTCACCGTCGAGCAGGTTGGCCCATTCGAGAATGTTCTGCCGCTGGATGGCGCGCAACCGGTGCTGCTCGGCCTGTGGGAGGTTGCTGAACTCCGCGTAGTAGACCGGCATGATCTCGGGCGTCGCGAAGGTGAGGCGAGCGTGCTGGTGGGCGATGCGGCGGGCGGCGTCGGCTCGGTCTTCGCCTTCGGCCAGCGCCTCACCGATCGCGACCGCGAGCCGGTCGGCGGTGCGATGGAAGGCGGCCGCGAGCAGGTCGGCCTTGCTGTCGAAGTGGCGGTACACGCTCGATGCGTTGATGCCGACGGCGGCGCCGATCTCCTCGATGCCCGATTCGTGATAGCCGTTGCGACCGAAGATCCGGATCGCCTCGGTGAGCAGCTGTTCACGTTTCGCGGTGACCGGCAGGCCACGGGTCTGCTTGTCGGGTTCGGCCTCGGGCGGCGCGGGCGGCACGTCGGCGCGCACGATCGCCCAGGCCATCTCGAGCTGCACCGCGAGCATGCGCGCGTGCGAGAGGGTGGTGCGGTGCGCGGCGATACTGGCCAGCGAGCTCAGCGCGCCGACCGCGAGCAGGGTGACGTTGTCCGCGCTCGCCTCCGGCCGCACCTCGGCGATCCGCGCGGCGACGTTGGCCTCGAGTTCGCGATAGAACGCGCGAATGCGCACCCGGTCCTCGCGCTCGAGATAGCGGCGTTCCCAGCGGTAGAGCCCGGCCTCGCGGCGGATGTCGATATTGCGTTCGGCGACGGCGGTGAGCAGCGCGTCGAGCCTGGCCTCCGGGCTCAGCGACGGGTCGTCGGCCGCGGCGGCCACATCGCGCAAACCCCGAGCGCCCTCCTCGGCGGCGGCGACGAGCAGCGCGTACTTGTTGGCGAAATGGCGATACAGCGCGGGCCCGGAGATGCCGACCTCGGCGGCGATCTCGTCGACGCCGACCGGGTAGTAGCCGCGCGCGCTGAAGGCACGGGCGGCGGCCCGCATGATCTGCATCTTGCGGTCCTTCGGCCTGCGGCGCACGACGCGGGCAGGTGTGGTCGTCTGCTCGCCGGCCTGTTCGGCCTCATTGCGATCGGCGACCATGCACTCACTTTCCGTTCCGCGAACCGGGCTGGACCAGTCAACCTAAGTTAACCACAATTCGCAAACGTCGAGGGCACGTCGAGGAAATGGAACCGCCTCGGCAGCGAGGTGCTCGCTACCGAGGCGGTTCGGAAGAAACCGAGGGGTCTACAGGCCGAGCCCGCGAGCCAGGGTGGGCCACGACAGCTTCAACTCGTCCTTCCAGTAGCCCCAGGAGTGGGTGCCGCTGGGACGGAAGTTGAAGGTCGCCGGGATACCCAGCTCGTTGAGCCGGTTGGCCAGGTTGTGCGTGCAGTAGTTGGTGCCCGCCTCGATGACGCCACCGATGACGATCTGGTTGGCCAGGCCGTAGGCGCCCGGCAGCGCGTACGGGCCGTCGAGGGTGTCGTACGGGCCGGGCAGGCCGTTGCCGGTGGAGACGTAGAGGTCGACGCCGCGCAAACCCTCGGCGTTGACGTACGGATCGTTCTCGACCCATTCCGCCGAGCCCTGCGGACCCCACATGTTCATGGTGTCGCCGCCGCCCCAGGTCTCGACGGTGAGCTTCACGAATTCCGAACCGACGGGGTCGGAGGTCTGCGCGCAACCGCTGTAGGCCGCGGCGGCCTTGTACAGGCCGGGCTTGGCGATCGGCAGCGCGAGCACGGTGGTGCCCGAGGTGGACAGGCCCGCGATCGCGTTCACGCCGTTGGTGCCGAGTGCGCCGTCCACCAGCGGGGGCAACTCCTCGGTGAAGAAGGTCTTCCACTTGTTGCGCCCGAGGACCGGGTCGTCGGCGATCCAGTCGGTGTAGTAGCTCCAGGCGCCACCGATCGGCTGGATGACGTTGACGTTCTTGTCGCCGAGGAACTCGAGCGCATCGGTCTTGGCCACCCACGACGCCGAATCCTCGCCGCCGCCCGCACCGTTGAGCAGGTACAGGGTGGGACGCGGGACCGAGGCGTCGGCCGGACGCTGCACGTCGACGATGATGTTCTGGTCCATGGCCGCGGAGAACACGTGCAACCGCAGGCTGCGCGAGTCCTTCACTTCGGCCTTGACGATCTTGGAACCGTTCTCGGAGACCGGGTTGGCGAGCAGGCTCTTGGAATCGATGATCGGGTCAGCCGATGCCGGGCTCGTGCCGATGCCGGACATCAGTCCCGCCGCCACTGCCGTTGCCGCGATCATCGCCGCGGCACGGGAGCCACGACGCCGGGTGTGCCGACGCATCAATTTCGCACCTTCGCTTCGTCTCGAAATTCCGACTCGGTCCGTGCACCCCAACAGGGCACGAAGTTGCAACACGCCAGACCCTACGGGTTATCCGGTGGTTACAACAGGGGTAATCGTTACAACAGCGCGGTCACATCATGCCTCACCGACACCGCTGATGTCATCGCGCCCCGGCCGCACGGTCACCGGCGTCGAGCAGCTCCGCCAGCCGCGGCCCGATCTCGGCCAGCGCTTGCGGCGAGGTCATCTGATCATGCACCACCGCGACCGGCCGATCGCGCACCTCGCCCTCGACATACCGGGCCCAATTCGCCGACGCCGCCTCGTGTCCGAGCGCGCTGAAGTACTCGAGCCTGCCGCGGAACACAGCGGGCTGGTGCTCGGCGATCAGCTCGGCCGAGCGCACCGCGCTGCGATAGATCCGGCGCAACCGTTCCGGGGTGAGTACGGCCATGTTGTCCGGGATGATCGCGTGGAGCGCGGCCAGTGCCTCGTCGCTGAGTTCGCGCACGCCCGCGGCGGGCAGCGCCGCACTGATGTCGACGCCGAGTTCGGCGAGTCCGTCGCGGATCGCGGTGTGGAAGTCGGGGACATCGATGTCGGGGTGCGAATCCAGCATCACCAGCAGCGATATCTGCTCGCCCGCCTGCTGGAATTCGGTGGCCACGGCATGGGCGAGCACGCCGCCGAGCGACCAGCCGAGCAGCCGGTAGGGGCCGTGCGGCTGCACGGCCCTGATCTCGTCGACATAGCGGCGTGCCATGTCGGCGAGCGTGCCCGGCAGGTACCCCGCCTCGCTGAGCGCGGGCGACTGCAGGCCGAAGATCGGCCGCCGCGTCGGAATATATTGCGCCAGACCGGCATAGCACCAGGACAACCCGTACATCGGGTGGATGCAGAACAGCGTGCCGCCCGCCTCGGTGCCGTGCGGGACCCGGTTGCGGATGGTCAGCAGGACCCCGAGGGCGTCGTCGGATTCGAGGTCGGAGGTGAGGTCGTAGTCGCCCGCGGCGGACTGGGAGGCATCGATGCGGTCGGCCAGCGCGGCGACGGTGGCGTCGGTGAAGAACCACTGCACCCGCACCTCGGCGCCGACCCTGGTGCGCAAGCGGCTGATCGCCTTGGTCGCGACCAGGGAGTTGCCGCCGAGTTCGAAGAAGTCGTCGTCGAGGCCGACCTTGCCCGCGCCGAGCACCTCCGCGTAGACCTCGGCGACAGCTCGCTGCAACGGCGTGGTCGGCGGCCGGTAGGCGCGGGTGGTGAAAGCGGGGACGGGCAGGGCCTTGCGGTCGAGCTTGCCGCTGGCGTTGAGCGGCAACGATGTCAACGTCACCAGGGTCGCGGGCACCATGTAGGACGGGAGCGCGGCCCTGGCATGGGCGAGCACGGCGGTTTGATCGAAACCGGCAGCCGCGGTGCCGCTTTCGATCGAATAGCCCTGCGGCCGAACCGACGCGCCCGCTTCCGCCCGCTGGGCCTCGGCGGGCACCACGTAGCCGACCAGGCGATCACCCGTCGGGCCGTGGACGAGCGCGACGGCAGCGTGGCGGACACTGTGATGGTCGCGCAGGACGGCTTCGACCTCGCCGAGCTCGATGCGCTGGCCGCGCAGCTTCACCTGGAAGTCACTGCGGCCCAGGTATTCCAGGCTCTCGTCGGCCGTCCAGCGCACGACGTCGCCGGTGCGGTAGAGCCTGCCGCCGCCGGGATGGGCCACGAAGCGTTCGGCGGTGAGCGCGGGAGCTCCGAGGTAGCCGCGGGCCAGCTGCACGCCTTCCAGGTACAGCTCCCCCACGGTGCCGGGCGGGACCGGTCGCAGGTGACGGTCGAGCACGTGGACACGGGTGTTGGCGACCGGCGTGCCGATCGGAATACCCACGGCGGACACGGCTTCGACGTCTGCCGCGGTCACCACGGTCGCCTCGGCGGGTCCGTACCAGTTGATCAGCGTCGCCGCGGGGAGCGCCTGCGCGAACCGGTGCGCGGTCGAGGACGACAGCGCCTCGCCCGCCGCGAATACCCTTCGCAGTGCCGGGAATTCGCCGATGGCCGGGTCGGCGAGGAAGGCGTCGAGCATCGACGGTACGAAATGCACGGTGGTGACGCCGCGTTCGGCGATCACCTCGGCCAAGTAGGCCGGGTCACGATGGCCGTCGGGGGCGGCGATCACCACGGTTGCACCGGTGTGCAACGGCCACAACAGCTCCCAGGTGGAGATGTCGAAGGTGACCGGGGTCTTGTGCAGGACCACGTCGCCGGGGCCGTGCGGGTAGGCGCGCTGCGCCCACCGGAACTGATTGACCAGCTGCCGGTGGGTCAGCATGACGCCCTTGGGTGTTCCGGTGGTCCCGGACGTGTGGATCACGTAGGCGAGATTGTCCGCCTTCGGCATCGCGAGGTCCACCGCTTCGGCGCGGACAGCGGCGGGGTCGAGGACCGGGATCTCGGAGGCGGTGGTGAATCCGGTGGGGGCGAGCACACAGATCGGCGCGGCCGCGGCCAGCACCCGCTCGGTCCGTTCGACCGGGTGGTCCGGGTCGACCGGCACATAGGCCGCGCCGGTCCGCAGCACCGCGTAGATCGCGGTCACCAGGTCGATTCCGCGCCGCATCGCTACCGCGACGAGCGTTTCCGGCCCCGCACCTCGTGTCCGGAGACCGGCGGCGAGCTCGCGCACACGTTCGTCGAATTGCGCGTAGGTGTAGGTGTCGGCACCGTCGATCAGCGCGGTCGCCTGCGGTGTGCGCTTGACCTGGGCGTCGAACAACGACAGCAGGGTGGCCTCGTCGAGCAGTTCGGGCGCGTCGGTGGCGTTGACGGCCGACAGGGTCGCGCGCTCCTCGGCGAGTAGCACATCGATCTCGGCGATCCGGGCCCGCGGGCTCGTGGTGAATCTCGCGAGCAGCATCGAAAAACGTTGTGCCAGCGCGTTAACCGTGTCCTCACCGAACACATCGCGCAGGTACTTCACCGAGACCCGCAGCTGCCCGTCGGCGACCACCTGCACGGTCAGCGGGTAGTGGGTGCCGTTGGCGGCGTCCATGCCGGTGACGGCGGCCGAGCCGGACGCCGCCCGAGCGAGCCCCTCGCGGTCGACCGGGAACGACTCGAACACCACGAGCGAGTCGAACAGCGCGTCGATGCCCGCGATCTCCTGGATCTCACCGAGACCCAGGTAGTGGTGATCGAGCAGCGCGGCCTGATCGTCCTGCAACCGGCGCAGCAACTCGGCGACGGTATCGCCGGGACGCAACCGAACCCGGACGGGGATGGCGTTGAGGAACAGCCCGACCATCCGCTCCACACCGTCGAGCTCGGCGGGCCTGCCGGAGACGGTGGCGCCGAACACCACGTCGTCGCGGTCGACCAGCCGCGCGATGAGCAGACCCCACGCCGCCTGGATCACGGTGTTCACCGTGACGCCGAGACTCGCCGCGAGCTCGCTCAGCGCGCTGGTATCCGCAGTCGAGAGCACGAAGCCGGTTTCGCCTGTGCCCGTGGCGATCTCGCGACCCTGATCGACCGGCGCGAGCGGAGTGGGCTCGGCCAAGCCGGTGAGCGCGGTGCGCCAGGCGGTTCTGGCGGCTTCGGGATCCTGCCCGACGAGCCAGGCCAGGTAGTCGCGATAGGGCGCGACTTTCTGCAGCCGCCTGCTACGCCCGCCGACCACGTAGGCGGTGAGCAGTTCCTGCAGCAGCAGCGGTGTCGACCAGCCGTCGATCAGGATGTGATGGCTGGTGACGAGCAGGTGCGCGGTCTCGGCGGTGCGCACCAGGGTGAACCGCAGCAGTGGCGCGGCGGCCATGTCGAAGTGCGTGGCCAGGTCGGCCGCGCGAATGCGCTGGTAGGCGACGTCGTCGGCGTCGATGACCCGCCACGGCACGTCGATGTCGTCGAGCACCACCTGCAACGGGGTGCCCGCGGCGTCGGTGGCGAAGGCCACGCGCAGGTTGTCGTGCCGGTCGAGCACGGTCTGCGCGGCCGAGTGCAGTCGCTCGGTGTCCACCGACAGGTCGAGGTCGAGGACGAACTGCGTGATGTAGGGGTCGACCGAGTTCTCCGCCAGCAGCGCGTGGAACAGCATTCCCGACTGCAGCGGGGTGACCGGCCAGACATCGCTGAGCAGCGGGTAGCGGCGGACCAGGCGTGTCAGTTCGGTCTGGCCGATGCGCACCAACGGGAAATCCGACGGCGTGAATCCGCCCGCACCCGGACGCAATCCGTGTTCGGCGAGGCCGCCGAGCGCGCGGATCCAGTGTTCGGCGAAGACTTTCACGGCGTCGGCGGTGAGTACGGCGGTGGCGTAGTCGAATCGGGCGACCAGGCCGTCATCGGTCGCGTCCACGGTGAGTACCAGGGCGAGGTCGTCGCCTGCCACATCGGTGTGCACGCGCGCCGGGCGCAGGTCGCGCAGGCGTACCGCGAATCGGCCGCGGTCGAGTGTGCGGACGCTGTCGGAGGTTTCCTCGTCGAGGTAGCGCAGCAGGCCGAAACCGGCGCCGTGGGCGGGGACCGCGCGGCGCAGTTCCTTGATCTGGGCCAGTGCCGTCCCGGCGGCGGGACCGCCGACCAGCGCGTCGGCCACGTCGATGCCGTCCAGTCGCAGCGCGAGCGGGTAGTCGGTGGTGAACCCGCCGACCACGTTCTCGGCGTCGGGTCGACCGAGCAGGCGCTGGTCGGCGCGCAGCCGCACCACCGTGCCGATCGCCCGGGCGACGGCGGTGTCGGAGGCGGTGTGCAGGGCCAGCGCGGCGGCGGTGAGCAGTACCTCGTCGACGGTGGCGCGATAGGCCTCGGCGACGGTCCGCACCGCGGTGGTGCCCTCGCCGGTGATGCTCAGCGAGACCCGGTTGCGCAGATGCAGATCGACGGATTCGCCCGCCCTGGAACGGATCGCGCGGTGCCAGTACTCGCGTTCGGCCCGCGCCGCGGCGGTGGCCGGGTACTCGGCGAGCCTGCGGACCAGGTCGTCGAGTCCGGCGTCGGGTGCGGCGGGTGCGGCGTGGCGGCCGCGACTCCATGCCGAGGTCAGCTGGTCGACCACCGCGCGCCACGAGTTCTCGTCCAGGACGAGGGCATTCGCGACGACGATCAGGGTGGTCGCGCCCGCGGCCTCACCGGTGAGCACGAAGTGGATGTTGCGACCCTCGTCCGGGTCGAGTGCGGCGGCAGCCGCGGCGACGATGTCGTCGATGGGCAGCAGAGCCTCACCGTCTTCGGTGTCGAGCCTGCGGAAGGCGCCGCCGGTGCGTTCCTCGGGCGGCGGGATGCGCAGCACCGGGGTATCGCCGGTGCGGTCGAGCAGCACCCACAGCATCGGATGCTGGTTCATCACCGCGGCCGCGACGGCCGCCACGGCCGAGTCCGGGCAGTCGGCCGGGACCTCGAGCAGCACCGCGCGCGGTTCGACGGCGGTCTCGCGCGCTTCGATGAGCTGGGCGGCGGTGGCGGTGAGCGGGAGCGCGGCCTCCAGGGCACCCGATTCGACGGTGACTTCGGCGCGCCCGGCGAGGGCTGCGACGGTACGCGCGTCGAACAGGTCACGCGGTCGCAGGACCACGCCGGCCGCGGTGGCACGCGACACCACCTGGATGGCGGTGATGCTGTCGCCGCCGAGGGCGAAGAAGTCGTCGTCGAGACCGACCCGGTCGTGGCCGAGGACCTCGGCGATCACCCGGGCGATGGTCTTCTCGGCGGCGGTGCGCGGTGGCCGGTATTCGCCGCGGACGGCTGCCGGGTCCGGCAGCGCGCGCCGATCCAGCTTGCCGACGGGGGTCAGCGGAATCTCGTCGAGGACGACGATCGCGGCGGGCACCATGTAGTCGGGCAGCACCTGCGCGGCGAGCGCGGTGAGCTCGGCGGTGTCGAGTGACATGCCCTGATCGGCCAGGACATAGGACACCAGCATGGTCGAGCCGCTGCCGTTGTCACGGCCGAGCGTGGTGACCCAGGAGACGCCCGGTGCCGCGGCGAGCACGGCGTCGATCTCGCCGAGCTCGATGCGCAGCCCACGAATCTTGACCTGGAAGTCGTTGCGGCCCATGAACTCCAGCACGTCGCCGCGACGGCGCACGAGGTCGCCGGTGCGGTAGAGACGGGCACCCGCCTGCCCCGAGGCCGGCGCGGTCAGCGACCCGGCGACAGCGCCGAAGGGGTCCGCGATGAACCGCGACGCTGTCAGGGCGGGGCGCCGGTGGTAACCGCGGGCGAGTTGGATACCGCCGAGATAGAGCTCGCCGGTGACGCCTTCGGGAACCGGACGTAGCCGTTCGTCGAGGACCAGGGCACGGACGCCGCGGATCGGTCCGCCCATGTGGACGGCGTCGCCGGGGTGCAACGGGTCGCTGATGGCGGTCATCACGGTGGTTTCGGTGGGTCCGTAACCATTGTGGAAGTGCCGCTGGGGCAACGTGTTCCAGCGCGCGGCCAGATCGGCGGGTACGTGTTCGCCGCCGACGATCAGGGCGCGCAGACCGGGGACGCCGTCGGGGTCGAGGGTGGCCAGCACCGAGGGGGTCAGGAAGGTGTGGGTGACGCCCTCGGTGCGGATCAGCTCGGCGAGTTCGGTGCCGCCGACCGAGCCGGCGGGGGCGACCACGAGAGTGCCCGCGCCACCGAGGGCGAGCAGCAGTTCCAGCATCGACGCATCGAACGACGGTGACGCGAAAGCCAGTGCGCGCGTCGTGGAGTCGAGGCTGTAGCGCTGCTTCTGCTCGGCGCAGAAGTTGGCGAGTCCGGCGTGGGTGACCACGACACCCTTGGGCAGGCCGGTCGAGCCGGAGGTGTAGATCATGTACGCGGCGTTGGCGGTGCTCGGCGGGGCGAGCAGTTCGATTTCGCGCAGGCCGACAGTCGCGCAGCCGGCGATCTCGGCGGTGAACACCCGATCGTCGAGCACGACCCAGCCGCCGTCGCCGGACAGCGCGGGCAACCCGGCGAGTTCGGCGGCGAGGGTGATGCCGAAGACGGCGCCCGAGTCGGTGATCATGTGGCTGATCCGCTCGGCGGGGTAGCCGGGGTCGATCGGCACGATCACCGCGCCGGTGCGCGCGATCGCCCACACGGCGAGCACGGATTCTACCGAGCGCCGAATAGCCACGGCGACAGCAATTTCCGGTCCGGCACCGCGTGCGATGAGACCGCGGGCCAGCTGATTGGCGGCGGCATCGAGTTCGGTGTAGGTGAATCCGCGACCGTCACCGCGCAGGGCGATCCCGGTCGGATTCGCGCGCACCGCGTCGTCCATCAGCTGCGCGAGGGTGCGGGCAGGCTCGGCCGCCGGGCCCGCGAACGTGGTGTGCGCACGGAATTCGGCGGGGTCGAGCAGGTCGATATCGCCGACGGCGAGCCCGGGGTCGGCGGTCACGCCGGTGAGCAGCCGCACGAAGCGCCGACCGAAGTCGTCCACGGTGGCCGCGTCGAACAAGTCTGTCGCGTAGCCGAATTCGGCGTGCATACCGCCGTTGTCCGGTTGCTCGCGCACGGTGAGCAACAGGTCGAACTTGGCCTCGGCGGTGCGGGCATCCAGCGCACCCACCGTGATCCCTGGCAGTTCGAAGGCGACCGGGGCGAGATTCTCGAACGACAATGCCACCTGGAACAGCGGATGCCTGCCCGCCGATCTGGCGGGCTGGATCGCGTCGACCACCCGCTCGAACGGCACGTCGGCGTGGGCGAAGGCCCGCAGATCGGTGTCGCGGGTCTGGCTCAGCAGCGCGGCGAACGGGTCGCTGTCGACGATCCGGCTGCGCAGCACCAGGGTGTTGACGAACATGCCGACCAGATCGTCGAGCTCACGGGCGCCGCGGCCCGCGATCGGGGTGCCGATGGCGACGTCGTCGGTGCCGCTGAGCCTGGCGAGCAGCACCGCGAGCGCGGCCTGCACGACCATGAACACCGTGACGCCGTGCGCCCGAGCCAGCGCCGCGAGCTCGGCGTGCAGTGCGGCGTCGATCTCGAAGGTGCTGGTGGCGCCGGCGAACGACTGCACCGGCGGACGCGGGCGGTCGGCGGGCAGCGCGATCTCCTCGGGCAGCCCGGCGAGCTCGGCGTGCCAGTAGGCCAGCTGGGCGGCGGCCGTGGAGGTGGGGTCGGCTTCGTCACCGAGTGAGTGACGTTGCCACACCGCGTAATCGGCGTACTGCAGCGGCAGTGGCGACCAGGCGGGCGGCGATCCTGCCGTGCGCGCGGTGTAGGCAAGGACCAGGTCGCGGGTGAGCGGGCCCATGGAGAAGCCGTCCGCGCTGATGTGGTGGGCGACGAACACCAGCACGTGATCGTCGGCGCCGAGGCGCAGCAGCCGCAACCGGACCGGCGGGGCGACGGTGACGTCGAATCCGGCGGCGACGGTCCCCCGCACCTCGTCGGCGAGGGTGTCGGGGGTGACCTCGACCGGTGTCAGGTCGATACGCACCGCGTCGGGCGCGAGCACATCCTGGACCGCGACGTCCTCGCGCGCCGGATAGCGGGTGCGCAGGACCTCGTGTCGGGCGAACAGGTCGGCGACGGCGAGGCCGAGAGCGGGCAGGTCGAGGGCGCCGGTGAGGCGGATCGCGGCCGGGATGTTGTAGACGGTCGCGTCGGGATCGAGGCGATTGAGCAACCACATCCGCTGTTGTGCCAGCGACAACGGCACCCGCTGCGGGCGCGGCCCGGCGAGCAGTGCCGGGGTGGCGGCCTCGTCCGAACGGTGCACGCGCAGCGCGAGGTCGCCCACTGTCGGCGCCTCGAACAGCAAGCGGACGCCGACCGCCCGATCGAGCGCCGCGCCGATCCGGGCGGCGGCCCTGGTGGCGAGCAGCGAGTTGCCGCCGAGGGCGAAGAAGTCGTCGTCGGCGCCGACGGAAGACACGCCGAGGATGTCGCCGAAGACCTCCGCGACCACCTGCTCCGTCGGCGTCGCGGGCGCGCGGAAAGTCGTGGTCTCGAAGACCGGCGCGGGCAACGCCTTGCGATCCAGTTTGCCGTTGACGGTGTACGGCAGTTGCGCGAGTACCACCACGGCGTCGGGCACGAGGTAGGTGGGTAGTTTGTCGCGCAGCGCGGACTTCACCTGTGCGACATCGAGTTCGGTGCCGACGACGTAGGCGACCAGCCGGTCACCGAAGTGCGCGTCGGTGCGGGCCAGCACCGCGGCCTGGGTCACCTCGGGCAGTCCGAGCAGGACAGCTTCCACCTCGCCGGGCTCGACCCGGAATCCACGGACCTTCACCTGGAAGTCGCTGCGTCCCAGATAGATCAGCTCACCCGCGCGCGCGCCAGTGGTGCGAGCGACCAGGTCTCCGGTGCGGTACATCCGCGCGCCGGGTTCGAAGGGGTCGGCGACGAAACGTTCGGCGGTCAGGGCCGCCTTGCGCAGGTAGCCGCGAGCCAGCTGCACGCCGCCGAGGTACAGCTCGCCCCTGATGCCGGGCGCGACGGGGCGAAGGCGCTCGTCGAGGACGTAGACCCGGCTGTTCCACTCGGGGGCGCCGATCGGGACGGTCGAGACGTCGTCGGTGGTGACGCGGTGATCGGTGATGGAAACGGCCGCTTCGGTGGGGCCGTACAGGTTGTCGATCCTGGTGTCGGGCAATACCTTCAGCAGACGCTGGGCCAAGGCGGCGGGCAGGGTTTCACCGATCGCGAGGATGCGCGCCAACGCGACGACGCGACCCGAACCGGCCGGTGCGGTGCGGTTCTCGTCGTGCGAGCGCGACTCCCAGTACCCCGACAACGCGTCGAGTAGGGACGGCACCGCGGTCAGTGTGGTGACGTCGGCGTCGGCGATCAGGGCGTCGAGGTAGGCGGGGTCGCGGTGACCGTCGGGGGCGGCGATCACCAGCCGCCCACCGCAGACGGCAGCGGACCAGAACTCCCACACCGACAGATCGAAGGTGGCCGGGGTCTTGAGCAGGAACACATCGGTGGCATCGGTGCCGAATTCGCCACGGAGCCATTGCAACTGGTTGAACACCGCCGCGTGCGGCACCGCCACGCCCTTGGGGCGACCGGTGGAGCCGGAGGTGAAGATGACGTAGGCGGTGTGCTCCGGATGCAGCGGTGCGCGTCGGTCGGCGTCGGTGATCGGGCCGGGATCGGCGGCCGCGATCACCGGATGGTCGACCCGCACCACGGGCGCGGCGTCGGTGCGGAAGCCGTTGCTGAGCACACAGATCGGGGCAGCGGTGTGGAGGATGTAGTCGGTGCGATCGGCGGGCTGATCGGGGTCGATGGGCACATACGCGCCGCCGGACCGGCTCACCGCGTACATGGCCACCACCAGATCGATCGACCGTGGCAGGGCGAGCGCGACCAGCGACTCCGGGCCGACGCCGAGCGAGATCAGGTGGCGGGCGAGCTTGTTCACCCGGGAGTCGAACTCGGCGTAGGTGAGCTCGAGACGGCCCTCGGGCAGATCGGCGACGAGCGCGACGGCTTCGGGGCGGGCGATCAGCGGCAGGTCGGCGAGTGTTCCACCGGGCACCGCGAGATCCGCCGCGCCGCTCACGATTTCACGGGTCCGCTCGGTGTCGGTACGCAGGTCGACATCGCCGACCACCACGGCGGGCTCGCGCACCACCGCGTCGAGCAGCAACGTCAGCCGATCGGCGAAACCCGCCACCGTCGCGGCATCGAAAAGGTCGGTGGCGTAGGTGAAGAAGCCCTCGATGCCGGTGGGGGTGCCGTCCGCGTCGTAGCCGTCGCCGACGATCAGGTGCAGATCGAATTGCGACACCGCGAGTTCGGCGGAAACCGGCGCGATCCGCAAGCCGGGTAGTTCCAGTTCGGCCCGGGACACGTTCTGGAACGACAGGCCCACCTGGAACAGCGGATGACGTGCGGTCGAGCGCGGCGGATCGAGCACCTCGACCAGCCGCTCGAACGGGATGTCGGCGGCGGCGAACGCCGCCAGGTCGCTCCGACGCTGCGCGGCGAGCAGATCGGCGAACGTGGCGCCGCCGTCGTAGCGGGTGCGCAGGACGACGGTGTTGACGAACATGCCGATCAGATCGTCGAGTTCACGCTCACCGCGCCCGGCGACGGGGGTGCCCACCGCCACGTCGGCGGCACCCGAGAGCCGTGCCAGCAGCACGGCGAAAGCGGTGTGCAACACCATGAACACCGTCGCGCCGCCGTCGCGCGCGATCCGGGCGAGCGCGGCGTGGGTGTCGGCACCGATGCGCACCGGCACCCGCCCGCCGGCGAGCGAGGCGACAGCGGGGCGCGGGTAGTCGGCGGGCAGTTCCAGCAGATCCGGCAGATCGGCGAGCTCGCAGCGCCAGAACGAGAGCTGCTCGGCCGCGGCCGAATCCGAGTCGTCGTCGGCGCCGAGCCGGTCCAGCTGCCACAGCGCGTAGTCGGCGTACTGCACCGGCAGGGCCACCCAGTCCGGGGCGTGCCCGGCGGCCCTGGCGAGATAGGCGGTGGTCACATCGCGCACCAACGGCACCATCGAGGAGGCGTCCGCGGCGATGTGGTGGACCACCACGGCGAGCACGTGTTCGGTGGGCGCGTCGGGCCCGGTCCCGGTGATGTCGAGCAGCCGGACCCGCAGCGGAACCTCGGTCGTCACGTCGAACGCGGTCGAGGCGAGCGCGGCCACTTCGGCGATCAGCGCGGACTCCGGCACCGCTTCCCCGTCCGCGCCGATCCGGCGCACAGTGACCTCGAGGTCCACCTGGTCGACCGGCAGGATCTGCTGGATCGGACCGGCGGCGGTGTCGGGGTAGATCGTGCGCAGCACCTCGTGGCGGGCGAGCACGTCGCGCAGGGCGGTGGTGAGAGCGGGCACGTCGAGCGCGCCGGTCAGGCGCAGCGCGAAGGGAAGGTTGTAGGCGGCGGCTCCGTCGTCGACGCCCTGGTCGAAGCGGTTGAGGAACCACATGCGGCGCTGGGCGGGCGAGAGGGGTAGCTCGTCGGGACGGGGCAGGGTGCCGAGGCCGCCGGCCGGTTCCACCACGGCATCGGGGTCGAGGACGGCGGCGAGTCCCGCGACGGTCGAGGCTTCGAACAGGGTGCGCACGGCGATCCGGCCACCGGTGGCGGCACCGAGGCGGGCCACCAGGCGGGTGGCGATCAGGGAGTTGCCGCCGAGGGCGAAGAAGTCGTCGTCGGCGCCGATGTCGCTGCGGCCGAGCACTTCCCCGAACAGACCGGCGACGAGCCGTTCTTGGGCGGTGCTCGGCGCGCGGTACGTCCGCGCGGTGAAGTTCGGCGCGGGCAGGGCCTTGCGGTCGAGTTTGCCGCTGGGGTTGAGCGGCAACTCGTCGAGCACGGTGATCGAGGCCGGAACCATATACGCCGGAAGGGTTTTGGCGGAGAACGCTTGCAATCGGTCGGGCTGTGCGGCGTATCCGGGAGCGGGCACCACGTAGGCGACCAGCTGGTCGCCCAGCTCGGTCGACGCCACCAATGCCACGGCCTGGCTGACGGTTTCGTGGCCCAACAACGCCGTCTCGATCTCGCCGAGCTCGATCCGCTGACCACGGAACTTCACTTGGAAGTCGATCCGCCCCAGGTAGTCCAGTCGGTGGGGGGCGTTCGAGGTGGGCCTGCGCCACACCACGAGGTCACCGGTGCGGTACATGCGAGCACCTGTCGCGAGCCCGGAACCCCGGTGCGGCCCCATCACCGATCCGCTGCCGGACGCCGAGGCGACGAAGGGATCGGCGACGAACCGATCGGCGGTCAGGCCGGGTCGCGCGAGGTAACCACGCGCGAGCTGATCTCCCGCGAGATAGAGCTCGCCCGCGATCCCGGGTGGCACCGGTCGCAACCGCTCGTCGAGTACGTAAACCCGAGAGTTCCACTGCGGCAAGCCGATCGGGACCGAACGCTCGCCCGGGCGAGCGGGCCAGTAGGTCACCGAGACAGCGGCTTCGGTCGGGCCGTACAGGTTGTGCAACCTGGCGGAGCCGACCGCGGCCATGGCATCGACGGTCTCCGCTGGCAGTGCCTCGCCGATGACGAAGATCTCGCGCAGGGACGCCAGGTCCGCCACCATCGCGGACTGATCCCGGGGCCCGGACGCTGTGTCGGCGGCAGCAGCCTGCGCCGCGAAGATCGTGAGCATCGACGGGACGAAGTCGGTGACGGTGACCCTGTGCTTGCCGATCAGCTCGATCAGGTAGGCGGGGTCGCGGTGTCCGTCCGGGGTGGCCAGCACGAGTTTCGCGCCGACGCGCAGCGGCATGAAGTAGCCCCACAGCGACACGTCGAAGGTGGTCGCGGTCTTCTGCAGGTACACATCACCCAGTGCGAGCGGGTACTTCGCCAGCATCCACACCAGCTGGTTGTGGATGGCGGCGTGCGAGATCGCGACGCCCTTGGGCTTGCCGGTGGAGCCCGAGGTGAAGATGACGTAGGCGGGATGCTCGGGGTGCAGCGGCGCGCGCAGCTCCGAGGCAACGACCGGATCACCCGGCACGCCGGCGACATCGAGCTCGTCGAGCAACAGCAACGACGTGCCGGGCGCGACGTCGACGGCGTCGACGCGGGTGCTCAGCACGCAGGCGGGCCGGGCGGTGTCGAGGATGTAGGCGATCCGCTCGGCCGGATGCTCGGGGTCCAGCGGCAGGTAGGCGCCGCCCGCGGTGAGCACCGCGTACATGCCGATCACCAGCTCGGGCGAGCGCCGGATCGCCAGGCCGACAAGGCTTTCCGGGCCCACTCCCTGTTCGATCAGCACCCGCGCGAGACTGTTCACGCGCGCGTCGAACTGCCGATAGGTCAGCTCGGTGTCCTCGAACACGAGCGCGGTGGCGTCCGGATGCATCTGCACCGCACGGCGATACGCGTCGAGCATCGACTCCGGCGCCACCGGATGACGGGTGTCGTTCCAGCTCACGAGGGCTTGTTCGCGCTCGACGTCGGTGAGCAGATCGATATCGGCGATCGCGATGTCGGGGTCGGCGGTGACCGCGTCGAGCAGATGGGTGAGCCGGGCCGCCAACGTTTCGATGGTGTCGGCGTCGAACAGATCGGTGGCGTAGTTGAACGACGCCGCCATCGGCGCGTCGGGGTCGGTGCCGGGCACGATGGTGAGTTGCAGGTCGAAACGCGCCACCGCACCGCCGAATTCGACCGGGGTGGCGTCGAGACCGGGCAGGCGCAGGTTCGGCAGGTCCAGGTTCTGGAAGAACAGGGCCACCTGGAACAGCGGGTGATGGGCCTGCGAGCGGACCGGGTCGAGGAGTTCGACCAGCCGCTCGAACGGCAGGTCCGCGTTGGCGAAGGCGGCGAGGTCGGCGCGTTTGGTCGCGCGCAGCAGTTCGGCGAAGCTCGCGCGCGGGTCCAGGTGCGAGCGCAGGACCAGCGTGTTGACGAACATGCCGATCAGGTCGTCGAGTTCACGGGCACCACGCCCGGCCACCGGGGTGCCGATGGCGATGTCGTCGGAGTGGGCGAGCCGACCGAGCAGCACCGCGAAAGCCGCGTGGACGACCATGAATTCGGAGGCACCGCTGCGCTGGGCGAGTGCGGCGATCGCGGTGTGCACCGGCGCGGGAATCCGGAAATCCAGTTCCGCCCCGCGGCCGCTGAAGACGGGCGGGCGCGGGCGATCGGTCGGCAGATCGAGCCGGTCGGGCAGTCCGGCCAGCACCGAGCGCCAGTGCGCGAGCTGCGCGGCGGCCACCGAATCGGGGTCGTCCTCGGCGCCGATCAGTTCGCGATGCCACAGCGTGTAGTCGGCGTACTGCACCGGCAGCGGCTGCCAGTTCGGCCGCGACCGGTTGCGGCGCGCGAGATAAGCGCCGAGCAGGTCGCGCAGCAGCGGTGCGACGGAGGCGCCGTCGGCGGTGATGTGGTGCAGCGCGACGGCGAGCACGTGGTCGCGCGGGCCGAGTTCGGCCAGCGCCACTCGCAGCGGCACCCCGGCGGCGACGTCGAAGCCGGTCGTGGCGAATTCGCCGAGCCACAGCGGCAATTCGTCCTCGGTGAGCGTGTCGAAGAGCACATCGGGCACCGCGTCGGTGATCGGCAGCACCACCTGGTGGCCCACGCCGTCGACCACCGAGTCCGACCGCTCGAGGCCATCGGAGGCAGTGGCGTCGAAGATCGGGTAGTAGGTGCGCAGCGACTCGTGCCGGTGCACCAGGTCGGTCAGCGCGGCGTGCAGGGCGCGCGCGTCGAACGGGCCCGACAGCCGCAGCGCGAACGGGATGGTCTCGGCGGTGGAGTTCGGGTCGAACTGGTTGAGAAACCACATCCGTTGCTGCGCGGGCGAGAGCGGGATCAGCGCCGGGCGTTCCCTGCGGGTGAGCGGAGCGTCGCCACCGGCACCTTTGAGCGGTTCGAGCAGCGCGGCGAGCCCCGCGACGGTGGGGCTTTCGAACACATGCCCGGCGGGCACCCGGGCGGACAGTTCGGTGCCGAGCCGGGCCGCGGCCTGGGTGGCCAGCAGGGAGTTGCCGCCGAGGGCGAAGAAGTCGTCGTCCGCGCCGAGCGGCTCCGCCGGGCGCAGCAGCTCGGTGAAGATCTGGGCGACCAACTCCTCCGTCGCTCCCGAGGGGGCGCGGTACTCCTGCGCGCGCAGCGTCGGCGCGGGCAGCGCGGCGCGGTCGAGTTTGCCGACCGGGGTCAGCGGGATGGTGTCGAGCACCGTCAGCGCGGTCGGCACCATGTGCGCGGGTAGGCCCGCTTTAGCGCGCGCGATCAGCTCGTCGAGGTCGATGCGCGCACCGGGAGCCGCGTGCACGTAGGCGGCGAGAATGGTGGTGCCGTTGTCGAGTTCGTGGCCGACGGTGACCGCGAAGTCGACGCTGTCGGATTCGGTGAGGACCGCGTCGATCTCGCCGAGCTCGATCCGGAAGCCACGGACCTTCACCTGGAAGTCGTTGCGGCCGACGAACTCGACCGTGCCGTCGGCGCGTCTGCGCACGAGGTCGCCGGTGCGGTACATGCGCCCGCCCGCCGGATCGAACGGATCGGTGACGAAGCGCGACGCGGTGAGCGCCGGTCGCCGGTGATACGCGCGTGCCAGTCCGTTGCCCGCGAGGTAGAGCTCGCCGATGATCCCGTCGGGCACCCGCACCAGGCGCTCGTCGAGCACGTACTCGGTGACGTTGCGGATCGGCGGACCGATCGTCACCACGTGTCCGGGCACCAAGGGCGCGCTGAAATTGGTGCCCATGGTGGCCTCGGTGGGGCCGTAACCGTTGTACAGCTCGCGCGTGCCGCCACCGGCGAGCGGAAGCACCCAGCGCCGCACCAACTCCGGCGGGCACGCCTCGCCGCCCGCGACCACGACCCGGAAGTCGTCGAGGCCCCGTGGATCCACCGACGACAACGCGGTCGGCGTGACGAATCCGTGGGTAACCCGTTCCCGACGCAGCAACTCGGCCAGGTCGGCGCCGCCGTACACGGTCGGCGGAACCACCACCAGGGTCGCCGCACCGCACAGCGCCATCAACACCTCGAACACCGAGGCGTCGAACGACGGTGACGCCAGATGCAGGACCCGCGACTCGGTGCTGAGCCGGTAGTGCTCGCGCTGGTACTCGTAGACGTTGGCCAGGCCGCTGTGGGTCACCACCACGCCTCGGGGCAGGCCCGTGGAGCCGGAGGTGTAGACGACGTAGGCGGGGTGCGGCAGACGCAGTGGACGGATCCGGTCGTCGCGGGTCACCGGGTCGCTCGACTGTTCTTCGGTGGCCCGGCGCACGGTGTCGTGATCGAGGCACAGCCACTCGATGGTGGCGGGCAGCCGGTCCATCGCGGCATCGACCGCGACACCGAGGACCGCGCCCGCGTCGCCGAGCATGTGGGTGAGCCTGGCGGGCGGATAGTTCGGGTCGACGGGCAGGAACGCGGCACCGGTCTTGGTCACCGCCCACAGGGCGAGCACCGATTCCGGGGAGCGCGGGATGCCGACGGCGACGATGTCCTCGGGGCCGACTCCGCGCGCGATCAACAGCCTGGCCAGCCGGTTGGCGCGTTCGTCGAGCTCGGCATAGGTCCACCGCACCGGCGCACGCACACCGTCGGACCAGGACAGCGCGATGCCGTCCGGGTTGGACTCCACCGCGACGGACAGCAGTTGCGGCAGCGACTTGCCGCGCTGCATGGCACGGGCACCCGGCACCCGAGACATCCGGGTCACAACAGTCCCCTCCGTTCGACGGAGCCGACTAGCTGCTGCCCGGTCATGCACTAACCACCTGTTCCATCCATCCCGACCGCCGCGTGACGCTGCTGCGGCTGTCCGGCGCTGCCGATCATCTCACTGAGCGCGACGATCGTCGCGCCGGCACCCGCACCCGGGGCCGCGACCGCCACGGCCGACTCGGTGAACACGTGGCTCACTTCATCGGCGCCGTCGTCGGGCCCCATCACCAGCGTCGAGCCGACGATGCCGGCCGCGACGATCTCCAGCACACCGGCCACCGAATCCGGCCGCCCGGCCGCCCTCGTGCGTGATTCGAAGCTGAGCCCGGTCTGCTGGGCCACCCGTTCGGCGGCACCGGCCAGCTCGTCGTAGCTCAGCGTGCGGCCACCGCCGACAAAGGCCACATCGTCGCCGCGCAGCGCACGGGTGCGGTGCGCGTATCCGATGGGGCGCGGTGACTCCGCGGCCAGCTCCGCTTTCAACGCGGGGTCGGCCAGGTCGTACCAGTCCAGGCCGTCCGGCGGGTCGAGGATGTCCAGGGCCATGCCCAGCTTCACCTCGAGCCGGGCGGGCAGCTCGGCGTCCATCGACAGCAGCGGCACCACCGCGGCGCCCGCCTTGAGCACCGCCCAGGTGGCGATCGCCGAGTTCACCCCGCGATCGAGGCGCACCGCCACCCCGGAGCCGGGACCGGCTCCGCGCGCGATCAGCGAGCGCGCCAATTGTGAGGAGCGGGCGTCGAACTGGTTATAGGACAGCGCGTGCTCGCCCAGGTCGATCGCGGGCGCGTCCGGGTCCTCTTCGACCGCGGCCGCCAGTTCTTGCGCCAGTGCGGCGCCGTTGGCCGACGGCACCGACGCGTAGGCGGCCGCGGTCAGTTCGCGTTCGCGTTCCCTGGCGTCGCGCAGGTCGATGTCGCCGACCCGGACCGTCGGGTCAGCGGCCACCGCGGTGACGATCTCGGTGAGGCCGCGCACGAAGGTCTCCACGGTGTGCTCGTCGAAGAGATCGGTGGCGTAGGTGAAGACGAAACCGAGCTCGTCGGGCTCCCCGGTCGGAGTGAGGCGGGGCGCCACATTGACCTGCAGGTCGACCTTGGCCGAGCGAGCGGCCGGATCCACCGCCTCGATGGTGAGTCCGGGCAGGCGAAGCACGGGTGTCTCGTTGTTGTGGAACGACAGCACCACCTGGAACAGGGGGTTGTGCGAGATGGTGCCGGTCGGCGCCAGCTCCTCGACGACCCGCTCGAAGGGCAGGTCGGCATGCGCGAAGGCGGCGAGGCCGACTTCGCGTGCGGCGCTGACCAATTCATCGAAGCCGCGGCGCGGATCGACTTCGGTGCGCAGCGTCAGCGTGTTGACGAACATGCCGACCAGGTCGTCGAGTTCGGGTTCGCCCCGACCGGCGATGGGGGTACCGATCGCGATGTCGGTGCTGCCGGAGATCCGCGCGAGCAGCACGGCCAGCGCCGCGTGCACGACCATGAACAGCGAGGCGTTGTGGCTGCGCGCGATCTCCACCAGTCGCACGTGGACGTCGGCGGGCAGGGTGGTGCTCACGTCGGCACCGCGCAGCGAGGCGTGCGGTGGGCGCGGATGATCGTAGGGCAGCTCGACCGTGCCGGACTGGCCGGCCAGAGTGTGGCGCCAGAAGTTCAGCTGCCGTGTAGCGGTGGAGGTTTCGTCGTCCTCGGAGCCCAGCAGTATGCGCTGCCAGAGCGCGTAGTCGGCGTACTGCACCGGCAGCGGCGGCCAACTGGGTGAGCGGCCTTCCACGCGGGCCCGATAGGCGATCGCGAGGTCGCGGGCCAGCGGGGCGAGGGAGGCGCCGTCGGCGATGATGTGCTGCACCACCACGGCGAGCACATGATCTTCCTCGGCCAGCGGGTCGTCGGAGGGCACCGTGAACAGCCCGGCGCGCAACGGAACTCGTTCGGCGACGTCGAAACCGCCTGCGAGCAGACGCATCACCCGGTCGAGCGGATCGTCGCATTCCTCGATGGGCAGCCCGGTCGGCAGGACCGCGCTGACGGGCAGGATCTCCTGGTAGGGAACGGCTTCGGGACCGTCGGCCGGGAAGCGGGTGCGCAGCGCCTCGTGCCGTTCGAGCACATCGGCGACCGCGTAGCGCAGGGCCGAGGTGTCGAGAGCGCCGCGCAGGCGAAGGACCAGCGGGATGTTGTAGGCCGGTGAGTCCGGATCGATGCGGTTGAGCAACCACATCCGCTGCTGCGCGGGCGAGAGCGGTACCACGCCACGGTCCTGCGCCGGAATCAGCGGCGGTCGTGGCGCGGCCACCGAACCGGGGCGAACGCGGGCCGCGAGCGAGCCGACGGTCGGCGCCTCGAACAGGTCACGCACCACCAGATCGGTGCTCAACGCCTGGTCGATGCGGGCGATGGCCCTGGTGGCCAGCAGCGAGTTGCCGCCGCGGTCGAAGAAGTTGTCGTCGAGCCCGATCTCGGACACACCGAGCAGGGTCGCGAACACCTCGGCGACGCTGAGTTCGATGGGGGTGGTCGGCGGGCGGAAGGTGGCGGCGGCGGTGAACTCCGGTGCCGGTAGCGCGGCCCGGTCGAGCTTGCCGTTGGTGGTCATCGGCAGTTCCGGTACCACCACGACAGCGTCGGGAACCATGTAGCCGGTGAGGAATTCGGCCACGCCGGCGCGAACTTCCACCGGGTCGAGGGCAGTGACCACACGCCCCTCGGCAGGACCGACCTGCTCGTCGACGGACCCCGGCCCGCCGTCTGGACGACCGAAGCGTGCCCCGACCGGGCCCTTCGGAGCGGTGACCTCGGGTGCGACCACACCGCTCGCCGGGACGACGTAGGCGATCAAGCGGTCGCCGGCGAGCTCGTCGGCGCGCACGATCACCGCGGACTGACCGACGCCGGGTACGCGGAGCAACGCGGCCTCGATCTCGCCCGGTTCGACCCGGAAGCCGCGCAATTGGACCTGCTGGTCGCCGCGTCCGCCGTACTCGAGGGTGGGGGTGCCGCGGAAACCGATCCAGCGGCCGAGGTCGCCGGAGCGATAGCGGCGAGCGCCCGGTTCGCCGAACGGGTCGGCGACGAAGCGGGTGGCGGTGAGCCCCGGCTTGCCGAGGTAACCGCGTGAGAGTTGCTTGCCCGCGATGTAGAGCTCGCCCGCGACGCCGAACGGTACCGGTCGCAACCGGTCGTCGAGGACGACCACCGACAGACCGGGCAGTGCGCGGCCGATGAGGCTGCCGGGCAGCTCGGCGGCGGTGTCGTGCCGCCCGGCCGTCTCCGCTCCCCCGGCGTGCTCGGAATCCGATCCGGCCCGGTCGGCCACGATGTCGGCCGTGCGCGAGGTCAGGATCTGGTGGGAGACGTGCACAGTCGTCTCGGTGATGCCGTACATGTTGACGAGTTCCGGTGCGTCCGCGCCGTTTCCGTAGCGGTCGTACCAGCGGTTGAGCTTACGGGGGTCCAGGGCCTCGCCGCCGAAGACCACATAGCGCAGCGGCAGCGGGGCGGCCCCCGCGGCCTGCGCGGCGCGGTCGGCTTCGTCGAGTTGGGCGAAGGCAGTGGGGGTTTGGCTCAGGACCGTTACGTGCTCACGGGCCAGCAGTGCGCGGAATTCGTTCGGCGAACGCGAAGTCAGGTGGTCGACGACGACGACCGAGGAGCCGCCTGCCAGCGCACACCACAGCTCCCACACGGAGAAGTCGAAGGCGAAGGAGTGGAACACCGTCCACACGTCGTCGGTGTCGAAGGCGAACAGCAACTGGGCGTTGGCGAACAGCTCGAGCACATTGCGATGGGTCACGCCGACGCCCTTGGGCAGGCCGGTGGAGCCCGAGGTGTAGATCACGTACGCCAGGTGATCCGGTCGCAGCGGGGCGCGGCGTTCGGTCGACCGCAGCGGCGCGGCGGAGAAGGCGGCCTCGTCGCCGAGCAGCACCACCGGCAGGTCGGCGAACGATGTTCCCAGCGGCACCGTGGAGAGGGGATCGCGATCGGTCGCCGAAGTGAGCAGATCGACTTCGCCCGAAGTCGTCAGCAGCACAGTCGGTTTCGCGTCGGAGACCACGTATTCCAGGCGCTGCGCGGGATAGCCGGAATCGATCGGGAGATAGCCGGCGCCGGAGAGCAGCACGGCCAGTAAAGCGACCGGGAGCTCCGCGGTGCGCGCAACCGCGACGGCCACCAGGGTTTCCGGGCCCGCGCCCTTCGCGATGAGCGCACGGGCCAGGGCGGAGGAACGGCCGAGCAGGTCGGCGAAGGTGAGCGAGTCCTCCCCCGCCCTGACCGCGATCGCATCCGGACGCTGCTGCGCCTGGGCGCTGATCAGGTCGGCGAGGGTGACCTCGGGCACCGGCACCCCGGGCGACGCTCCCTCGCGCAGAACGAGTTCGCGTTCACCGGGCGCGAGCACATCGATATCGCCGACGGGCTTGGCCGGATCGGCGACCACCGCAGCGAGCAGCCGGGTCCAGCGATCGGCGAAATCGGCGACCGTGGCACGGTCGAAAAGGTCGGTGGCGTAGACGAAGGTGGCCGCCATGCCCTGCGGCGCGCCGTCGACGCCGATGTGTTCGGCGAGCTCCACCTGCAGATCGAACTTCGCCAGCGGCACCGTGAAATCGGCGGCGGAGACGGCGAGGCCGGGGAGCGCGAGGTCGGTGCGGGCCAGGTTCTGGAAGGTCAGCATCACCTGGAACAGCGGATGCCTGGCGGTGGAGCGCACCGGCTCCAACAGGTCGACCAGCCGCTCGAACGGCACGTCGGCGTGCCCGAAGGCGGCGAGATCGCGCGCTCTGACCTCGGTGAGCAGGTCGGCGAAGTTCGCCGCCGGATTCACCTCGGTGCGCAGGACCAGCGTGTTGACGAACATGCCGATCAGCTCGTCGAGCGCCTGCTCGCCGCGACCGGCGACCGGGGTGCCGATCGCGATGTCGCGGGTGCCCGAGAGCCGGGCCAGCAGCATCGCCAGCGCGGTGTGCACCACCATGAACAGCGTGGCGTTGTGCTCGCGGGCCAGTGCCGACAGGCCGGCGTGGACCGAGGCCGGTACCTGGATGCTCAGCGAACCGCCCGCCCGGCTCGACACGGCGGGACGTGGCCGGTCGGTGGGCAGTTCGAGCTGTTCGGGCAGGCCCGACAGGGTCGTGCGCCAGAAGGCCAACTGCGCGGCGAGCAGCGAATCCGGATCGTCCTCGGTACCGAGCAGTTCGCGCTGCCACAGCGTGTAGTCCACGTACTGCACCGGCAGCGGCGGCCACTGCGGCGCACCGCCGCCGCGCCGTTCGGCGTACGCGGTGAGCAGGTCCCTGGTCAGCGGCGCGAAGGAGAATCCGTCGGCGGCGATGTGGTGCACCACGCAGACGATGACGTGCTCGGTGTCGGAGATCGCGAGCACCCGCACCCGCACCGGCGGCCCGGCGCTCACGTCGAAGCCCGTCAGCGCCGCGGCCCCGATCGCCTCGGTCAGCTCGTCCTCGGCCACCTCGACGACGTCGAACTCGGGCGCCGCGGCGGGGTCGCCCGCCGCCAGCACCAGCTGGTGGCCTTCACCGTCGAGCACAGTGCCGGGTCCCGCGGCACCGCTGCCGTCGGATGCCGGGTACACAGTGCGAAGTACTTCGTGGCGCGCGATCAGGTCGGCGACCGCGGCGCGCAGGGCGGGCAGGTCGAGGCGGCCGGAGAGGCGGACCGCGACCGGGATGTTGTCCACCGCCGACGTGGGATCGAAGCGGTTGAGGAACCACATCCGCTGCTGGGCGTAGGACAGCGGCACCAGATCGGGGCGCGCACGCGGCGTCAGCGGGAGCGCGTGTGCCGTAAGCCGTTGCTGCTCGGCACGGTTGGCCAGCGCGGCGACCGTCGGCGCCTCGAACACCGCCTGCACCGGCACCCGCACGTCCAGCGCGGCGCCGATGCGGGCCACGGCCTGCGCGGCGAGCAGCGAATCGCCACCCAGTTCGAAGAAGTCGTCGTCGGCGCCGACCCGGCCCGCGCCGTCACGCAGCAACAACGCGGCGAACACGTCGGCGACCACCTGTTCGGCCGGGGTGGCGGGCGCACGGAAGCCGCGCACAGTGAACACCGGCGTCGGCAGCGCGCCACGATCGAGTTTGCCGACCGGGGTCAGCGGCAGTTCGTCGAGGACCATGATCACCGACGGAATCATGTACGCGGGCAACGATTCCGCGAGGAAATCGGCGAGCGCACCGGTGTCGACCGCGTGCCCGACGCGGGGCAGCACATAGGCGACCAGCGCCGTCGCGCCCGACGGCATCGTCTTGCCCAGCGTCACCGCGTAGTCGAGGTCGGGGTGAGCGGTGAGCGCGTTGTCGATCTCGCCGAGCTCGATCCGGAAACCGCGCACCTTCACCTGGAAGTCGGTGCGGCCCAGGTATTCCAGCGTGCCGTCGTGCTCGAATCTGCGCACCAGGTCACCGGTGCGGTACAGCCTGCCCGGCCCGAACGGCGAGGCGACGAAACGTTGCGCGGTGAGCCCCGACCTGCCCAGATACCCCTGCGCGAGCGCGGGACCGGACAGATACAGCTCACCGACCACCCCCGCGGGCACCGGCCGCAGCCGGGCGTCGAGCACGTACAGCCCCATACCGGGCACCGCGGAGCCGATGGTGATCGGCGCGTGCGCCTGGAGTTTTCCGGTGCTGGTGGCCAGGATCGTCGCCTCGGTCGGTCCGTACCCGTTGTAGAACGCGCGCCCGCCGGTCGCCCAGCGGCCGACCAGTTCCGGACCGAACCGATCGCCCGCGACGACCACGGTGGTCAGATCCGGCAGCCCGGCCGGGTCGACGGACTCGAGCGCACCCGGGGTGATCAGCAGGTGGGTGACGCGCTCACGGCGCAGCAGGTCCGACAGTTCGAAACCACCGAACACCCGCGGCGGCGAGATCACCAGCGTCGCACCGACACCGAACGGCAGCAGCAGCTCGAGCACCGACACGTCGAAGTTCGGTGAGCAAACATGCAGCACCCGCGAATCCGGTTGCACGCCAAAGTGTTCGCGCTCGGCTGCGACCAGGGAAGCCAGCCCGGCATGGGTGACCACGACGCCCTTGGGCTTGCCGGTGGAGCCGGAGGTGTAGATGACATAGGCGGGGTGGCGCTCGTCGATCGGGCGGACCCGGTCGGTATAGCTCACCGCGTGCGCGGGCCGCACGGCGATGCGTTCGGCGACCACCGGGTCGTCGAGTTCGATCCAGTATGCGGTGGTACCGAGGCGGGCGCGATGCGCCGCGGTGGTCAGGCCGATGCTCGCGCCGGAGTCGGCGACGATGTGGGCGATCCGATCGGCCGGGTAGGCCGGGTCGACCGGCACGTACGCGGCGCCGGTCTTCGCGATGGCCCACACCGCGAGCACCGACTCGATCGAGCGGGCGATGGCGATCGCGACGACGTCGCCCGCACCCATGCCCCGGTCGATGAGTTCCCGTGCCAAGCGCGAGGATTGCTCGTCCAGCTCGCGATAAGTGAGGTGCCGTTCCGCGCCGGGCATACCGGTGGGGTTGTATCGCAACGCGATCGAATCGGCCGCGGACTCGACGGCGGCCGTAAGCAGTTGACCGAACAACGGTGCACCGGTTGCGCGTCGGCGGCCGGCACGGCCCGTGCGGCGGGGGGTTTCCACAGACCAATACACCTCTCGCGTCCGGCGGCCGAGTCGGACACAGCATAGCCACACCTACATAGCTATCGCCGACCGTCGCCGAGGTGTGCGCCACGACACACCCACTCTATCGATACGGAATCGTAATACCGGTGGAGGGCGTTACGGGCACGTATCGCCGGACTGGTCCGCACCCGCGACGACCTGCGCAATCACCGGTCCCGACGTGGCTACCGCCGCACTCGCGAGCATGTCCTGGTGAGTGGCGTCGACCGGGTGGTCAGCAATGATTCCGCTGACGTAGCGCCGCCATCGGGAAGCACCGTGCCCCAGCTTTTCGGGGCTCCGCAATGCGGTGAAATAGGTGAGATCACCGTCGAACCGAGTCGGTTCCAGGTCGGCGAGCAGTGCCACCGCGTGCAACGCGCCACGGTACATCCCGACGAACTGGGCGCGCGAGATCGGCGAATCGGCGGCCAAAGCCGCGTGCAGCGACTCGAGTGCCTCGTCACCGAGTTCGGCGAGCTGGTCGGGTAATTGCGTCTCGGGAATGCCGAGTTCGACGAGCACCTGCCGTAACTCGGCACCGAAATCGGCCAGTGCGGCGCCGGGCAGGCTGTCGAGCATCGTCAGCGATGCCACTGTTTCGCCCTCGGCTTGCAGGCGGGTGGCGACGGCCTGGGCCAGCACCCCGCCCAGCGACCAGCCGAGCAGCTGGTAGGGCCCGTGCGGTTGCACACCGCGAACTTCGGCCACATAGCGGTCGATCAGCTCGTCGGCTGACGCGGGCCGGAAGTCCGGGTCGCTCAGTGCGGGCGACTGGATACCGACGACGGGCCGGTCGTCGGGCAGATGCGGCACGAGGCCCGCGTAGGCCCACGCCAGGCCGGAGACCGGGTGCACGCAGATCAGCGGTGCGCGAGTGCCGCGACGGCCGAGCGGGAGGACGACCGCGAGGGCGGCCTCGAGGTCGGCGGCCGTGGCCGGACCGTCGCCGAGACGGGCGGCGAGGCCGGACACGGTCGGATCGGCGAAGAAGGCGGCGACCGTGAGTTCGACTCCGGTGTGTTCGCGCAGGTGGTGCACGACGCGGGTGGCGAGCAGGGAGTTGCCGCCGAGGGCGAAGAAGTCGTCGTCGAGGCCGGGCATTCGCGCACCGAGGACCTCGGTGAACACGGCGGCTACGGCGAACTCGTGATCGGTCTCGGGCGCACGGTAGCGGCGGGGTTCGAGAACCGGTTCGGGCAGCGCCGCTCGATCGAGTTTGCCGTTCGCGTTCAGCGGGAGGTGGTCGAGCACGACGAAGGCCGAGGGAATCATGTACGACGGCAGTACCTGCGCGACCACAGATTTGGCGTCGCCTGTGGTGAGTGTGCGCCCGGGCGTGGGTACGACGTAGGCGACGAGCCGATCGCCGAGCTGCGGATCGGTCATGGCAAGGACCGCCGCCTGGGCGACCTGTGGTGCGGCGAGCAGGGCGGACTCGATGTCGCCGAGTTCGATCCGGAAGCCGCGAATCTTCACCTGGAAGTCGGTGCGGCCGCGGTAGTCGAGCTCACCGTCAGCGTTCCACGCGACGAGGTCGCCGGTGCGATACATGCGCGCGCCACCGACTTGCGCGGTCGGCTCCTCACCCGGAGCACCACCATCGAATCCTGCGAACGGATCGGCGACGAAGCGGTCGGCGGTGAGGTCGGGGCGGGCGTGGTAACCACGGGCCAGTTGTGCGCCCGCGAGGTACAACTCGCCCGCGACACCGACCGGGACCGGGCGCAGGCGGGCGTCGAGGACGTACACGCGGCTGTTCCATTCGGGTCGGCCGATCGGGACCGTGGTGTGGTCCGCGGTGGTGACACGGTGGTCGGTGACCGAGACCGCGGCCTCGGTGGGGCCGTACAGGTTGTGCAGATCCGCGGCGGTGCTCGCGAGGAAGCGCTGGGCGGTGGCGGCGGGAAGGGCCTCCCCGATGGCCAGCACGCGGCGCAGCGAATCCGCGAGGGTGCCGGCGGATTCGGTGAGCAGGGCATCGAGCATCGAGGGCACTACGTGCAGGGTTGTCACCGAGTGCTCGGCGAGTACGCGGAGCAGGTAAGCGGGGTCGCGGTGCCCCTCGGGGGTGGCGATCACCAGTCGGCCGCCGCAGACCGCGGCCGACCAGAACTCCCAGACCGAGAGGTCGAAGGTGGCGGCGGTCTTCAACAGCACCGAGTCTTCGGGACCGAGGCCGAAAGCGGCTGTCTTCCACAGCAACTGGTTGACCACTGCGCCGTGCGAGACGGCGACACCCTTCGGCTTGCCGGTCGAACCGGAGGTGAAGATGACGTAGGCCGTGTTCGCCGGGCGCAGCACGCCGATGCGCTCGCTCGCCGCGATCGGAGCGGGCGAGACCGCGGACAGGTCGATCGCGTCGACGGCGATCACCGGCGAGGACGCACCGGTGAAACCCTCTCGTGTGGTGGTCATTACGCATGCCGGCGCCGCCGTCCCGAGGACGTGCTCGATGCGGTCCGCGGGTTGATCCGGGTCCACCGGGACATACGCGGCCCCGGCCTGGATCACCGCGTACATGGCCACGACCAGGTCGGCGGATCGGCGCATCGCCAGCGCGACCCGGTCCTCGACGCGCACACCCTGCGTGACCAGGTGCCGCGCGAGCTGATTCACTCGCGCGGCGAATTCGCCGTACGTGAGCTGTGTGCCGTCGGCATCGACGAGCGCCACTCGATCGGCGTTGTCCGCGGCGGTCTCGGCGAACAGCGCGGCGAGTGTGGTGGGCGGGCAGGCCGTCTCGGTCGCGTTCCAGCCGTGCAGGATTCGTTCCCGCTCGGCGGTGGAGAGCAGTTCGAGCTCGTCGACGGGGCGTTCCGGGGCGGTCGCGATCGCGGTGAGAACGCGCGCGAAACGATCCGCGTAGGTCTGCGCGGTCGACGCGTCGAAAAGATCGGTGGCGTAGGTGAATACGCCACCGATGCCCTGCGCGACACCCGCGCTGTCGTAGGTGTCGGTCACGACGGCGTGCAGATCGAACTGCGACACCGCGAGGTCCACGTCGACGCTCTCGACCGCGGTCTCACCGAGCTCGAGACCGGTGCGGCTGAGGTTCTGGAAGGACAGCCCGACCTGGAACAGTGGATGGCGGGCGGTGGAGCGGGCCGGGTTGATCGCCTCGACGAGGCGTTCGAACGGGAGGTCGGCGTTCGCGAACACCTGCAGATCGGTGTCGCGTTGGCGGGCCAGAAGTTCGGTGAAGGTCTCGCCGGGGGCGAGAGTGGTGCGAAAGACCAGGGTGTTGACGAACATCCCGATCAGGTCGTCGAGCGCGGCCTCGCCACGGCCGGCGATGGGGGTACCGATCGCCAGGTCGTCGGTACCCGCCAGCCGAGCCAAGGTCACGGCGAGGGCGGTGTGCACCACCATGAACAGGGTCGCGCCGTGCTCGCGCGCCAAAGCCAGCAGGGCGCGGTGGGTTTCGGCGTCGACCTCGATCCCGACGCGACCGCCGGCGAAGGACTGCACCGCGGGACGCGGCCGGTCGGCGGGCAGGTCGAGCTGGTCGGGCAGGCCGGCCAGCGCCCCACGCCAGTAGGCGAGCTGGGCCGAGGCCAGCGACTGCGGGTCCTCCTCGCTACCGAGCAGACTCCGCTGCCACAGCGCGTAGTCGGCGTACTGCACGGCCAGCGGCGCCCACTCCGGCGCGCTGCCCGCCGAGCGCGCCGCGTAGGCGAGCATGAGGTCTCTGGTCAGCGGTGTGAGCGAGGAGCCGTCACCGGCGATATGGTGCACGACCACCGCGAGCACCGCTTCGTCGGTACCGAGCTCGAACAGCGCGACCCGCAACGGCACCTGGCTGCGCACATCGAAACCCGACGAACCGAACTCGTGCACGGCGGCGGTGAGCTGGTCGGGTGCGATCGAGCGCACCTCGAGCCGCGGCGTCGCGTCGGTCTCGGCCAGGATCTGCTGGACCGGCCCGTCGTCGGTCTCGGGGTAGATCGTGCGCAGGGTTTCGTGCCTGGCGACGAGGTCGGCCACGGCAGCGCGCAGCGCCTCGGCATCGATGGCACCGTGCAGACGCACCGCCATCGGGATGTTGTAGGCGACCGACCCGGGGTCGAATTGGTTGAGGAACCACATCCGCTGCTGGGCCAGCGACAGTGGGATCAGCGCGGGCCGCTCCCCCGCCGTCAGCGCGGGACGTGCACCGGCGCCGGCGGTTTCGGCGAGACGGCGCGCCAGCGACTCCACCGTCGAGGCCTCGAACAGCAGCCGCACCGGAAAATCGGTGTCCAACGCGGCGCCGAGGCGGGCGGCGATCTGGGTGGCCATCAGCGAGTTGCCGCCGAGCGCGAAGAAGTCGTCGTCGAGGCCGAGCGCGGCGTCACCGAGGTCGAGTACCTGCGCGAACGTCCCCGCGACGATCTGCTCGACCGGCGTTGCGGGAGCGCGGAATTCGGCGTGTTCGAGGATCGGCGCCGGTAGTGCGCCGCGATCGAGTTTGCCGACCGGGGTGAGCGGGATGGTGTCGATCTCCATCAGGACGGTCGGCACCATGTGCGCGGGCAGGGCGCGCTCGGCGAACTCGGTGAGCGCGGCAGTATCGATGCCCGCGCCGGGCGCGGCGTGCACGTAGGACACCAGAATGGTGGCGCCACTGTCGAGTTCGTGGCCCACGGTGGCAGCGAAGTCGAGACTCGGGTGCGCCGAGAGTACGGCGTCGATCTCACCGAGTTCGATCCGAAAGCCGCGAATCTTCACCTGGAAGTCGTTGCGGCCCACGTAGTCCAGCGCGCCTTCGGCGGTCCAGCGCACGAGATCGCCGGTGCGATAGAGGCGAGAACCGGCCGGGTCGAACGGATTCGCGACGAAGCGCGCCGCGGTGAGACCGGGGCGGGCGTGGTAGCCACGGGTCAGCTGGGCGCCGGTGATGTAGAGCTCGCCGGTGACACCCGGCGGGACCGGACCGAGCCGGTCGTCGAGAACATATTCGGCCACACCGTGGACAGGGCCACCGATGGTCATCGGGTCGCCGGGTTTCAGCGGCACACTGATGTTGGTGACGATGGTCGTCTCGGTGGGGCCGTACACATTGTGGAACTCGCGCAGTGTGCCATCCGCGAGCGGAACCGCCCAGCGCCGCAGCAGTTCCGGCGCGACGGTCTCGCCGCCCACGGCCACCACCCGGAAGTCGTCGAGCCCGTCCGGGTCGATCGAGGCCAGCGCGGCCGGGGTGATGAACGCGTGGCTCACCCGCTCGCGACGGAGCAGGGCGGCCAGGTCGTCGCCGCCGTACACACTGGGGTCGACGATCACCATCGTGGCACCCGCCCCGATCGCCAGCAGCAGCTCGAGCAGCGAGGCATCGAACGACGGCGAGGCGAAATGCAGGGTACGCGAGAAGTATTCGACACCGTAGTGCCTCCGCTGTTCCGCGCAGAACCCAGCGAGCCCGGCCTGGGTCACCGCGACGCCCTTGGGCAGACCGGTGGAGCCGGAGGTGTAGATGAGGTAGGCGAGGTCCTCGGCCCGGACCGGACGCAGCCGGTCGGCAGAGGTGATCGCCTCGCCGGAGATATTGTCCAACAGCGGGCTCTCGGTGAGATCGCCGCCCGCCCCGGTCGAATCGCTGTCGAGTGCGAGCCATTCCACCTGCGCGGGTAGCCGGGCGCTCACGGCGGCGACGGTCAGGCCGAAGACCGCGCCGGAGTCGGTGACCATGTGAGCGACACGGTCCGACGGGTAGTTCGGATCGACCGGGACGAAGCCCGCGCCGGTTTTGGTGACCGCCCAGACCGCGAGTACCGACTCGATGGAACGGGGGATTCCGATGGCTACCAGGTCGCCCGCGCCGATGCCGCGGCCGATCAGCAGCCGGGCGATGCGGTTGGAGCGCTCGTCGAGTTCGGCGTAGGTGAGGCTGCCGAGGGTGTGGGTGGCGTCGGCGAGGACGACCGCGAGACCGTCGGGGTTGGTCTCGACCGCGGTGGCCAGCAGCTGTGCCAACGCGGTGACGCGCGGGCGGCGCGTGCGCACCGGTCGGGTTCGTGCCGGTCGTGTCATAGCTGTTCCACCTCACCCATCACCGAAACTTGTTGTCTCGCACCGACTACCGGCTCGTCGGCGCGGCAGCCGGGCTCATGCCACCGGTGCGCGCAGATCCCCGAGCACCAGCACCACATCGGCCGAACCCGGATTGCCCGGAGCGGCATCGTCGGCGACCAACGCCTGCAGCTCGCTGAGCTCGGCGGTGTCGAGCGCCTCGATTCCCGCCCGATCACCGAACAGGTGGGTCACCCACTCCTCGGCCAGCGCCGCCGACAACTCGCCCGCGGCATCGGGCGTCGCCGCCGCGGGCACGACCACCATCGAGGCACCGGCCACACCCGCGGCCACCGGTTCGACCAGCGCGGCGAAGCTGTCCGCGGCGCCGGAGCCGAAGGTCCGCGCTTCGAAGGTCAGGCCGGCATCGGCGCGCACCCGCGCACCGGCCGTGGCGAGTTCGTCGTAGCTGCGAGTGCCGCCCGCCCCGACGAAGGCCGGGTCGCCGCCGCGCAGGGCTCGGGTGCGGTCGGCGTAGGTGACCGGGCGGGCGGACTGGGTGGACAGTTCGGTCTTGATCGCCGGGTCGTCGAGAGAGATCCAGTCGATGCCGCGGGTTTCGCCGACGGTGAGCCCGAGTTTGGCGACGGGCTCGGTGTGCGGCTCGGTGCCGGTCACCGGAACCACGGCCGCGCCCGCCTTGAGGATCGACCAGACCGCGACAGCCCAGTCGACACCGCGCGCGAGATCGACGGCCACACCGTCTCCGGGACCGAAGCCACGGCCGATCAGCAGCCGAGCCAGTCGCGACGAGCGGGCGTCGAGCTGATCGAAGGTCAGCGCGTCGTCGCCCCAGACGAGGGCCGGGCCGTCGGGATCGTCCTCGGCCGCGGCGGTGAAGGCCTGGGCGAGGGTGGTGCCACCCGACGGTGCGCTCGGCGCGGGAGCCTGTGCCGCGCCGGCGAGCAGCCGAGCGCGTTCGGACTCGTCGAGGATGTCGATGTCGCCGATGCGGATCTGCGGGTCGGCGGCGACGGCGGTCAGGATCCGGGCGAAGCGGGCGCCGATGCTGCGCACCGTGGACTCGTCGAACAGATCGGTGGCGTAGTTGAACAGGGTGACCAGTTCGTCGGGTTCGCCCGCGGCGGTGAAGCGCGGTTCGACGTCGACCTGCAGGTCGAACTTGGCCGCGACCGCGGTTTCCAGCGCGTTCACGGTGAGACCGGGGAGTTCGAGCGCGGCGGCCTCGTTGTTGCTGAAGGTGAGCGCCACCTGGAACAGCGGACTCTGCGCGCCGCCCCGACCCGGCGCGACGACCTCGGCGACCCGCTCGAACGGCAGGTCGGCGTTGGCGAACGCGCCGAGGTCGGTCTCGCGAGCGACGTCGACGGCTTCGTCGAACGAACCGGCCGGGTCGAGCCTGGTGCGCAGGGTCAGGGTGTTGACGAACATGCCGACCAGCTCGTCGAGCGCCCGCTCGCCGCGCCCGGCGACCGCGGTGCCGATGGCGATATCCGAGGTACCCGACAACCGGCCGAGCAGCACGGCCAGCGCGGCGTGCACGACCATGAACAGCGACGACTTGTGTTCACGCGCAAGGTGGTTCAGAGCCTCGTGCACCTCGGCGGGCAGGCGCAGCTCGGAGGTGGCGCCGCGCAGGGTCGGCACCGACGGACGCGGGCGGTCCTGCGGCAGCTCCAACAGCGGGGGCACGCCGGCCAATTGAGCGCGCCAGTAGTCGAGCTGGGCGGCGGCCGGGGAGTCGGGCTGATCGTCGTCGCCGACGACCGCGCGCTGCCACAGCGCGAAGTCCGCGTACTGGACTTCCAGAGGCGCCCACCCCGGGCTCTGCCCGGCGGCACGCGCGACATACGCGGTCATCAGGTCGCGAGCGAGCGGCGCCAGCGACGCACCGTCAGCCGAGATGTGGTGCACCACGACGACCAGCAGCCAGTCGGCCGAGGCACCGTCGGTGAGCAACCGCACGCGCAGCGGCACCTCGCGCGTCACCTCGAACCCGGCTTGGGCGAGTTCGGCTGCGCGAGTGAGGATCTCGGTGGTCGTCTCGACCTCGAGGCCGTCGGGCAGTACGTCGGCCACCTCGACAATCTCTTGCACGGGGTTGCCGTCGACCGTGGGGAAGAAGGTGCGCAGCGATTCGTGCCTGCCGACCACGTCGGTGACCGCGGCATCGAGCGCGGCCACGTCGAGCTCGCCGGTGAGTCGGATGGCGAAGGGGATGTTGTACGAGCCCGAAGCGGGATCGAGCTGGTTGAGCACCCACATGCGCTGCTGCGCCAACGACAGCGGAATACGTTGCGGCCGTTCGGCAGCCACCAGGGCAGGACGGGCACCGGCACCGCTCGCCCCGCCGATGCGCGCCGACAGCGCCGACACCGTCGGCGTCTCGAACAGGTCGCGGATGGTGAGATGGGCGTCGAGGGCCTCGTTGATGCGAGCGGTCGCGCGGGTGACCAGCAGCGAGTTGCCGCCGAGTGCGAAGAAGTCGTCGTCGGCGCCGACCCGGGCCATGCCGAGCAGGTCGGCGTAGATCCCGGCGATGATCTCTTCGGCCGGCGTGGCCGGCGCGCGGAACTCACCCGCGGTGAAGGTCGGCGCGGGCAGTGCCTTGCGGTCGAGCTTGCCACTCGGGTTGAGCGGGAACTCCGCCAATTCGACGAGCACGGCGGGAATCATGTACGCGGGCAACGATTCCCCGATGGTGGCGAGCAACGAAGCCTGCTCGACCCGCTCCCCCGGCTTGGGCACCACATAGGCGACCAACTGCTCACCACCCGGCGAGTCGGCCACGAGCGCGACGGCCTGGCTGATCGCGGACTGCGCCAGCAGCGCGGTCTCGATCTCGCCCAGCTCGATCCGCTGACCACGGAACTTCACCTGGAAATCGGTGCGCCCCAGGTACTCCAGCGTGGGCGCGTCGTCCACGGTGCGCCAGACGACGAGGTCACCGGTGCGATACATCCGCACACCGGACTCGAAGGGGTTGGCCACGAACCGATCCGCGGTCAGATCAGGGCGCGCCACATAGCCGCGGGCGAGCTGATCGCCCGCGAGGTACAGCTCGCCGACCACCCCGGCGGGCACCGGCCGCAACCGCGAATCCAGCACGTACACACGGGTATTCCACTGCGGAACGCCGATCGGCACCGAACCGCGATCGGTCTCGCTCGCGGGCCGATAGGTCACCGAGACCGCGGCCTCGGTCGGGCCGTACAGGTTGTGCACCTGTGCGGTCGACACGGCGCGCATCGCCGAGACCGTCTCCGGCGGCAGCGCCTCGCCGATCGCGAAGACCTCGCGCAGCGTCGGGATCGAGCCCGGCGCGGTATGCGCGGCGAACACCGTCAGCATCGACGGCACGAAGTCCGTCACTGTGACACTCTGCGCCGCAATGGTTTCCGCGATATAGGCCGGATCACGGTGTCCGTCGTGGGTCGCCACGAGCAGCTTCGCGCCGCTGCGCAGCGGCATGAAATAGCCCCACAGCGACACGTCGAAGGTGGTCGCGGTCTTCTGCAGGTACACATCGCCGGGACCGAGTGGGTACTCGGCCAGCATCCACGCGATCTGGTTGTCGATCGCCGCATGCGACACCGCGACGCCCTTGGGACGGCCGGTCGAACCCGAAGTGAAGATGACGTAGGCAGGGTGCTGCGGCAACACCGGACGGATCAGCTCGGCGGCAGCCAGCGGCGCGCCCGAGAAGCCGGCCAGCGCCACGGTGTCCATCGTGATCACCGGCGTACCGGCGGGCACATCGACCGCATCGGTGCTGGTGGTGAGCACACACACCGGCTGCGCGGTGTCGAGGACGTGGGCGATACGCTCGGCCGGGTGGTCCGGGTCCAGCGGCACATACGCGCCGCCGGCGGTGACGATCGCGTACATGCCGACCACCAGGTCCAGCGAACGCCGCACAGCCAGGCCGACCAGCGACTCGGCACCGACCCCCTGCCGCACCAGCAACCGGGCCAACCGGTTCACGCGCTCGTCGAACTCACGGTAGGTCAGCTCGGTGCCCTCATAAGCCAGCGCGACGGTGTCGGGATGCGCCTCGACCGCGCGACGGTAACCGTCGAGCAGCAACGCGGGTGCGAGCTCGTGGCGAGTGTCGTTCCACCGCAGCAGGATTCGTTCGCGCTCGACGGGCTCGAGCAGCTCGATCGCACCCACCGGCCGAGCCGGATCAGCCACGACCTCACCCAGCAGACGCACCAGGCGCTCAGCGAATCCCGCGATCGTGGCCTCGTCGAACAAGTCGGTGGCGTAGGTGAACGCGGCCGAGACGCCGCCGGCGACGCCGTCGCTCTCCAGCGGAACGACGGTGAGCTCGAGGTCGAACTTCGCGAACGGCACGGCCAGGTCGACACCGGCCACGGTGAGGCCGGGCAGCTCCAGCTCGGAACTGGCCAGGTTCTGGAAGGTGAGCATCACCTGGAACAGCGGATGGCGCGCCATCGACCGAGCCGGGTCGAGCAACTCGACGAGGCGCTCGAACGGCACATCGGCATGCCCGAAGGCGGCCACGTCGGCCTTGCGGACGCCGCCGAGCAGTTCGTCGAAGCTGCGGGCGGGATCCACCTCGGTGCGCAGCACGAGGGTGTTGACGAACATGCCGATCACGTCGTCGAGCATCGCTTCACCGCGACCGGCGACGGGGGTGCCGACGGCGATGTCGGTGGTGCCCGACAGGCGGGCGAGCAGCACGGCGAGCGCGGTGTGCACCACCATGAACAGCGTCGAATTGTGTTCGCGGGACAGCCGATCCAGCGCGGCGTGAGTGGCGGCGTCGATCCGGAAATCGAAGCTGGCGCCCTGGTTGGTCATCGCGGCGGGGCGGGGCCGGTCGGCGGGAAGGTCCAATTGCTCGGGCAGCCCGGCCAATTCGTCGCGCCAGTAGGCGATCTGCTGGGCCAGCAGCGAATCCGGATCCGTTTCGGCACCGAGCATCGCACGCTGCCAGAGGGTGAAGTCGGCGTACTGGACCGGCAGCTCACGCCACTGCGGCGCCGAATCGCGCAGTCGGTAGGAGTAGGCCGAGATCAGGTCGCGGGTCAGCGGCGCCATCGAGAAGCCGTCCGCGGCGATGTGGTGCACCACGCAGAGCAGCACGTGTTCCTCGGCGCCGAGGCGGAACAACCGCACCCGCACCGGCGGCGCCACCGCGACGTCGAAACCGGCCACCGCCTGCTCGGTGATCAGGCGCGGCAACTGCTCGGCAGTCGCGTCCACCACCTCGAGCGGCGGCACCGCCCTCGGGTCGCTTTCCGGCAGGACCAACTGCACGGCGTAGCCGTCGACCTCGGGGTAGATCGTGCGCAGCACCTCGTGGCGGCCGACCAGATCGGCCACCGCCGCGCGCATCGCGGCGACATCGAGGTGCCCGGTCAGGCGCACCGGCAGCGGAATGTTGTTGGCGCCGCTGCTCGCGTCGAACCGATTGAGGAACCACATCCGCTGCTGCGCGTACGACAGCGGAATCTGCTCGGGACGCACCTGTGCGGTCAGCGGATTACCGGTGCCGTCGCCGACATGTGACTCGACCCGGGCGGCCAGCGCCGACACCGTCGAGGCTTCGAACACCAGCTGCACCGGCACCCGCGCGTCGAGCGCGGAACCGATCCGTGCCACGGCCTGCGCGGCCAGCAGCGAGTTGCCACCGAGTTCGAAGAAGTCGTCGTCGGCGCCGACCCTGGTGCCGTCGGTGTCGACCCCGAGCAGTTCGGCGAAGACCCGCGCGATGATCTCCTCGATCGGCGTGCTCGGCGCACGGAACTCGCGGACGGTGAACAGGGGTTCCGGCAAGGCTTTTCGGTCGAGCTTGCCGGTCGGGGTCAGCGGGATCTCGTCGAGCAACATGACCGCGGCGGGCACCATGTACGCGGGCAGCAGCGCCGACAGGTGGTGGGTCAGTTCGGCCGGGGTCACCGTGGCGCCGGCACGAGGCAGCACGTAGGAGACGAGCGAGGTGGCGCCACTGGGCAGGGTTCGGCCGAGCGTGGCCGCGAAGTCGACGTCGGATCGGGTGGTGAGCGCGTTGTCGATCTCGCCGAGCTCGATCCGCAGACCACGGATCTTGACCTGGAAGTCCGAGCGGCCCAGGTACTCGAACTCCCCGGCAGCGTTGCGGCGCACCAGATCACCGGTGCGGTAGAGGCGTCCACCCGGGGCGCCCGCGTCGGTGCCGAACGGGTTGGCCACGAACCGTTCCACGGTGAGTTCCGGGCGATCCAGGTAGCCCTGCGCCAGCGCCGGACCGGCCAGGTACAGCTCGCCGACCACGCCGGTCGGCACCGGACGCAGGCGCGCGTCCAGGACGAAGGCCGCGACGCCCGGGATCACCGAACCCAGCGTCACCGCCTGACCGGCGGTCATCTCGCCGGTGGTCACCATGACGGTGGCCTCGGTGGGTCCGTAGGCGTTGAACACCGAACGGCCATGGGCCGCCCAGCGACTCACCAGTTCGGGGCTCAGCTTGTCGCCACCGGTGACGACCACTCGCACACTGTCGACCTGTGTGCAATCCACCGACTCGAGCGCGCCGGGGGTGATCAATAGGTGCGAAACCTGTTCGCGGTCGAGCAGATCGGCGAGTTCGTCACCACCGAACACTGTCGGCGGCACCACGACCAGGGTGGCGCCCGCCGTGAAGGTGAACAGCATCTCCATCAGCGAGAAGTCGAAGCTGGGCGAGCTCAGGTGGGTCACCCGCGAAGTCGCGTCGATCCGGTACTGCGCACCCACCGCCGCCATCGTCGACAGGCCGGTCTGGGTCACCACCACGCCCTTGGGCAGACCGGTGGAACCGGAGGTGTAGATGACGTAGGCCGGGTGGCGCTCGTCGAGCGTGCGCACCCTGTCGCTGTAGGAGATGGCGTGCGCGGGCTGCGCGGCGATCCGGGCCACCACCTGCGGGTCGTCGAGTTCGAGCCAGCTCGTCGAGTCGCCGAGACCGGGCCGGTGCGCGGCGGTGGTCACGCCGAGCACTGCCCGGGCGTCGGTGACGATGTGGGCGATGCGGTCGGCCGGGTAGGCCGGGTCGACCGGCACGTAGGCCGCGCCGGTCTTCGCCACCGCCCACACGCTGAGCACGGATTCGATCGAGCGGGTGATCGCGACGGCGACGATGTCGCCGGGACCCACGCCGCGGGTGATCAGTTCCCTTGCCAGCTGGGAGGACTGCTCGTCGAGCTCACGATAGGTGAGCTCACGCTGGTCAGCGGGGTCACCGGTGGGGTTGAAACGAATGGCGATCGACTCGGCAGCCGATTCGACGGCGACCGTCAACAGCTGCCCGAATGCCGGACTGCTCGACCGGCGACGGCGGTTACCGCGGGCAGAACGACGGGCAGTTTCCATTCGAGTTCATTCACCTCTCATCGAGCCTGAACGCGCGGCGATCCCGCACAGTGCAGATCGAGCCATCATATCGACCGGCGAACTACCGTCGGAGTCAGCGCCGGATGCCCCCAACACTCGGGCCCAAAGGAGTATCGGCTCGACAACACAACGTGTTGCCGCTTCAACAGCAAAGTGACGGGGCTCATACGAACCACCGTCACTGCCTGTGCGGAGAAAAGCTCCGCTCCTACACCACTCAGTGCGCGGATGGGCCCCACTCCAGCGGCACACCCTTGGCGGCGAGGTACGGAATCGGGTCCATCTTGCCGCCGCCCTGATCCCAGATCTCGAGGTGCAGGTGCGGGCCGGTGGACTGGCCGCGGTTGCCGACGGTCGCGATGACCTGGCCGGCGTTGACGCGCTGGCCTTCGCTGACCAGCATTTCGTTGACGTGGCCGTAGACCCCGGTGGTGCCGTCGTCGTGCAGCACGCGCACCCACAGGCCGAAGCCCGACGCCGGGCCCGCTTCGATGACGGTGCCGTTGGACACGGACTTGATCGGGGCGCCGATGGAGTCGGCGAAGTCGATGCCGTAGTGCATGGCGCCCCAGCGGGCGCCGTAGCCGGAGCTGATCGGGCCCGCGACCGGACGCGCGGCCTGCGGCGGCGCGACCTGGTGCTGGATGCCCTGCAGGATGTCCTCGACCTGCGACAGCGGGCCGGAGATCTCGGGGGGCAGGTTGCCGATACCGAAGGGCGCGGCCACGGGGGCGGCGATCGGCGCGGCGACCGCGTTCACCGGCGCGGGCGTCTCGACGTGCGCGGAGACCTCCTGCGCGGCGACGAGGTCGACGTCTTGCCGTGCCGACTCGGGGGCGACCGATTCCTCGACACTGTCGTTGTGGGTCGGCAGCAGCGGCGCGGCGAAGGCCAGCGCCGGAGCGATCTGGGCGGTGACGCCGACGAGCGCGCCCGCGGCGACCGCGGCGCTGGCGGCGACCCGCACCCGATCGGTCCGCGACGCCTCGGCGCGATGCCTGCTCCTGCTCGGGCTCCGGCCATCCGCGTGCGCAAGCAGGGCCTGCACGGAGATGGATTCGGGACCCACACGGTGCTGCGACAAGATCTCGTCCTAGCGTCCGACAACAAGGAAACGAAACCGGTCGGCGACCGGCCCGGAGACCACCTGGGTGTTCTCCACTGCCGAACTATGTGTAACGGTTCGGCATACGTTGTGACGGGAACTCTACTCGGCCGTGACCATTCCGCAACCTTCTGTCATAAAATCCCAGGTAGATGGTGTGCCACACGGTAACGATCACGGCTTTCGAGCCCGTCACCCGTGTTGTCACGGGGGCTGAACACGCGCCGACCGACCAGACTCGACCCATGGTGATCGAGAGCTTGACCGTCCCCATCGTCGCCGCGCCCATGGCGGGCGGCCCGTCCACACCCGAGTTGGTGGTCGCCGTCGCGGCCGCGGGCGGGTTGGGCCAGCTAGCGGCCGGATACCTCGACACCGAGGCGGTGGCAGCGCAGGTCGAGGCGACGAGGGCCGCCACCGCGGCGCCGTTCGGCGTGAACCTGTTCGCGCCGGGAGCGGTGGCCGATCCGGCCGCCTATGCCACCTACCTCGCCGAACTCGGCGCCGAATTCCCGCTCGGCACCCCCGAGCACGACACCGACGGGTGGGCCGAGAAGCTCGATCTACTGGTCGCCGACCCGGTCGCGGTGGTGTCGACGACCTTCGGCTGCCCCACCGCGGTGGAAGTGGATCGACTGCACGCGGTCGGCTCGGAGGTCTGGGTGACGGTCACCTCACCGGCCGAGGCCCTGATCGCCGTCGACGCGGGCGCCGACGTGCTGATCGCCCAGGGCGCCGAGGCGGGCGGTCACCGCGCGAACTTCCTCGACGACCCCGCCGACGACCCGACCGACCCACCCGGCCTGCTCACGCTGATCCAGTTGCTCACCGCCGTCACCTCCCGCCCGCTCGTGGCGGCGGGCGGGATCGCCACGGGTGCCGCAGTGGCAGGCGTGCTGGCGGCCGGTGCGGCGGCGGCGCAGATCGGCACCGCGCTGCTGCGCTGCCCGGAAGCAGGCACCAACGCCGTGCATCGCGGTGCGATCGGGACCTCGGAGCCGACGATGTTGACGCGCGCGTTCACCGGACGCCGCGCCCGCGGGATCCGCAACCGTTTCCTCGTCGAACACACCGCCGCCGCCCCCGCCGCCTACCCCGAAATTCATTACGCCACCGCACCGTTGCGGGCTGCCGCCCGGGCCGCCGGCAACGCCGACGATGTGAATCTGTGGGCGGGACAAGCTCATTCGCTGAGCACCGGGCAACCGGCGGGCGAACTGGTCACCGACTTGGCCGCCGACGCGAAAAACGCACTCCGAAAAGCGCTTTCGGAGCGAATCGGTGGTTATTGACAACGGCTTTCGTTTAGACTCTGATCCGGCATCGCATCCCGCCGACCATCCCCCAAGCAGGAGGAGAGCGCCATGTCTCTCGATGTTCCCGCCGCATTACTAGAACGCGCCGAGCAGGGCGATATCGACGACGCCGAATTCGTCGAATGTGTCCGCACCTCACTGCCTTACGCCTGGGAGGTGGTGAGCCGAGTCGCCGACGACCTGCGCACCGGCACCGACGAATACGCCGACAACCGCGTTCCGCCGCCGGACGAGGTGGCCCGCGGTCAGCTGCTGCGCGCCCTGGCCTCCGACGCCATCCGCGGTGGCCTGGAACGGCATTTCGGCGTGAAGCTGGCCTTCCAGAACTGCCATCGGGTCGCGGCATTCCCGCTGTCGGCCGTCGGCGGGGAGACCTACACCCGCTACATCAGCCCCCGCGCCCAGCTCCTGAACCAGAGCCCCGAGCTGCGCAACTGCTGATTTTTTGGCGGCTGGTACTGCAGCACAAGGCGGGCGTGGAAGCGATTCCACGCCCGCCTTTTTGCTACTCGTCGCGGCCCGCCCGATTCTGGACTGAGTGGAGGGTGCGACGAAGGAGTACCCGGAGGGAGGGAAGAATCGGGGCCCGAAGGGCCGCGACTCGAGCGCTCCAGCGCTCCAGCTACACCGTGACGACCTCGAGTTCGCCCTCCGCGTACTGCGCGCGCAGGCGCTTCTTGTCGAACTTGCCGACGCTGGTCTTGGGCACCTCGGCGATGAAGGTCCAGCGCTCGGGCAGCTGCCACTTGGCGAACTTGTCGGCCAGGTAGTCGCGCAGCTCGGCGGCCTCGGCGGCAGCGCCTTCGGCGAGCACGATGGCGACCAGCGGGCGCTCGTCCCACTTCTCGTCGGGCACGCCGATGACGGCGGCCTCGGCGACGGCCGGGTGGCCCATCACCGAGTTCTCCAGGTCCACCGAGGAAATCCACTCGCCACCGGACTTGATGACGTCCTTGGAGCGGTCGACCAGGGTGAGGTAGCCGTTGGCGCTGATCTTGCCCACATCGCCGGTGCGCAGCCAGCCGTCGTCGAACTTGTCCGGGTCGATCTCCGCGCCGGTGGGCGAGTAGTAGGAGCCGGTGATCCACGCGCCGCGGACCTCGAGCTCACCGAGGGACTCGCCGTCGTTCGGCACGACCTTGCCGTCGTCGCCGACCAGCCGGGCCTCGACGTTGGCCGGGAAGCGGCCCTGGGTGTAGCGGTACTCCCAGGCTTCGTCGTCGCTGACGCCGGCGGGCGCGTGCGCGACACTGCCGAGCGGGGAGGTCTCGGTCATGCCCCACGCGTGCAGAATGCGCACGCCGTGCTTCTCCTCGAACGCGCGCATCATCGCGGGCGGCACCGCGGAACCACCGACAACGGCGGTGCGCAGGTGCGAGATGTCCTGCGGCGCTGCGGCGAGCGCGGCGAGCACGCCACCCCAGATGGTGGGCACCGCGGCGGCGAAGGTCGGCTTCTCGACCGCCATCATCTCCAGCAGCGGGCCGGGCTGCAGGAAGCGGTCCGGCATCAGGATGTTGGCGCCCGACATCAGCGCCGCGTACGGCAGGCCCCACGCGTTGGCGTGGAACAGCGGCACGATGGCCAGCACGTAGTCCGAACCCTGGAAGCCCATGCCGTTGGGCGAGTTCACCTGCATGGCGTGCAGCCAGTTGGACCGGTGCGAGTAGACGACGCCCTTGGGGTCGCCGGTGGTGCCGGAGGTGTAACACATCGCGGCGGCCGAACGCTCGTCGACGACCGGGAAGTCGAAGTCGGCGGACTGGGCGTCGAGCAGCTCACGGTAGGAGTGCACGGTGACACCCTCGGGCGCGGTGAGCGCGGCGGGATCACCGTTGACGACGATCACGTGCCGCACGGTCTTCAGGTTCGGTAGGTACTGCGCGAACAGCGGCACCAGCGTGCCGTCGACGAGCACGACCTTGTCCTCGGCGTGGTTGGCGACGAACACCAACTGCTCGGGGAACAGGCGGATGTTGAGCGCGTGCAGCACCGAGCCCATCGCGGGCACCGCGATGTAGGCGACCATGTGCTCGTTGTTGTTCCACATGAAGGTGCCGACCCGGTCGCCCTCATCGATACCGAGACCACGCAGCGCGTTGGCCAACCGGGCCGATTCGGCGCCGAGTTCGCGGTAGGTCATGGTGCGAACACCGTCACCGGTCCAGGTGGACACGGTCGAATCGCCCTGGAAAGTTGCGGCATAGTTGAGCAGTTTGGCCAGCGAGAGCTGGTCGTCCTGCATGGTGCTCAGCATCAATGCTCCTTCAAGTCCCTGCCGTGGCATGAGCCACGTCACACCGGATGTTACCGAAAGGTTTGAACCTCGCAATCGTTTCCTCCGACAACATTCCTGCAGGTCGGCTCGTCATCTTCAACCGGGCGGCGACTCATGGGGCGGCTGACCATCTGGGCCGCTATGGTGCGACGGCACGCCGGGGCCGGCGTGTTCGGCGTTGTGCACAGCGTCGACGACCAGCCTGCGGACGTGATCGTTGTCGAGGCTGTAGTAGATGGTGGTGCCGTCTCGGCGGGTTCGTACGAGTCGAGCCATGCGCAGTTTCGCCAGGTGCTGGGACACCGAGGGGCCCGGCTTGCCCACCCGGTTCGCCAGTTCGTTCACCGAGAGTTCATGGTCGGCCAGGGCCCACAAAACCTGCACCCGGGTCGGGTCGGCCAGCATTCGGAACACCTCGACCACCAAACCCACCTGATCCTCGGCCAGCGGCGAACGGGCATCTGCATTCATGCGCAGATAATAGTTCGCCGCCGGCGATCCGGACCTACGTCAGACCGGCATGCCCAGTGCCGAGGCGAGCGTCTGGCCGAGTGCGCCGACGAACGCGTCGAACGCACCGGGATCGAGGATCTGGCTGTACACATCGCGGCTGTGGCAGCCCGCGGGTGCAGGCACGCCGTTGAGCCGGTCGTTGAGCCAGAGGGCGACCGAGCCCGCACCGGAGACGGCCGCGATGCCGTGTTCGCTGAACAGGTCGCGGGTGTAGGAGACCGTGGCGGCCGGATCCTGGCAATAGGTGTCGTAGAGCTTGTTGACGGCGTTGATCGGCATCGCCTCGTCCAGCGGCGCCTGGTAGATGTAGAGCGGGGCGGTCGGGGTGCCACGATTCCCGAGAGTCAGTTCGTCGAGCACCGCCTGCATTTCGGGCGCGCGCATCGGGTCGCCGGGATAGTCGAACAGGCCCTTGATGTTCACGAACGGGAACGCCGCGAATTGCACCGCGACACATTGCTCTTCGTGCACGAGTCGCAGGCCCTTGCCCAGCGGGTTCATGTACCGCTCGATGAATCGGTCGACTTCGGGATATTCACGGGCGACACCGAACAGTCCGCCGAGCACGGCGCCGCCGAAGGTCGACGTCGCGTTGTTGTAGTCCACGGCCGCCCGGATATCGGCGAGCAGGCCACCGGCCGCCGAGCCGACCAGGTTCAGTTCGGGCGCGTACTGCGGCTGCAGTTCGGCGGCGTGCGCGGTGGGAATCGCACCGCCCGAGTATCCCCACATCGCGGTGCGGGTCGCCGCGCCGGACAACTCCGCCTGGTCGAAGTTCTGCGCGGCGCGAATTCCGTCGAGGGTGATCCGACCGCCGAGTGGCCCGACGGCATAGGCCGCGTCGGGGCCCTGATGATCGGGTACCACGACCGCGTGCCCGAGTTGCAGCATCGACTGCACCTCGATGAATTCCAGCCCGATCACGCTGTTGAGCGGGTTCGGCAGCGATCCCATCTGCAGGGCGTAGGACGGCGCGCAGTTCTGCGACAACGAGTCCTCGGCGAACTGGAACGAGACCAGACTGCGCTCCCCCGTCGGCGCTGGCCGATGCGGCACGATCACCGTCGCGACGGCGGGAATCGCCTCGCCGCGGGTATTGGTGCTGCGGTAGGACAACTGCCAGGCGCGCACGTTGAGCGGTATCAGCCAGAAGTTGGCCAGGTTCACCTGTCGCGCGGACAGGATCTCGCCGGGCGCGGCCGCGGCCACCCGGGCCGGGTCCGGGTTGTAGAAGGCGGGGTCGAGGAACGGCGGTGCGGGTGGCACCGGGAACGGCAGCGGCGGGGCCACCGGCACCGGATCGGCCACCGCCGGACTCGCCACGACAGGGCAGGTCGCGACCGTGAGCCCCGCGATCACCGCCAGACACGCCCGCGCGAGCACCCTGCCGGTGCTGCCTGTGGTGGCGATCTTCATATTCGGCTCCTCGAATCCCCAGGTGGCGACGCACGCCAACCATAAAAGAGAGTGATTGTTTCCTAAAGTGTGACGACTGTAGGACGCGCCGAGCCACTGTGTCAACGATCACGTCCCCCGAGGATCGACGGCGGCTGCCGGAACGGCAGGATGATCGGCCATGACCGCCCCGAGCCCCAGCCCACGCCGCACTCAGCAGCAACGCCGTGCCGCGACGGTGGCCAAACTCGTCGACGCGACGATCGCGGCAATCGGGGAGCTGGGATACCAGCGCACCACCGTCCAGGAAATCTGCGGCCGTGCCGGACTGTCCGTCGGCGCGATGTTCCGCCAGTTCGACAGCAGGCTGGACCTGATCGTGCGGACCGCCGACGAGGTCTTCGCTCGACAACTCGCCGCATTCCGAGCGCTGATGCAACACCTGGACGCACAGCAGGATTCGCTCGACACCGCCCTGCGATTCCTGCGCGAGGCCCAGTCCTCCACCATCACCCACGCGCTGCGCGAGATCTACCTCGCCGCCCGCTCCGATGCCGAATTGCGGGCCCGCATCGAACCGACGGTAGCGAGCTACTACGCCGCGATGGTCGAGGGCGTGGAGCAGACCGGCGTGCTGAGCCAGTTCCCCGACAAGCTTCGAGAATCCGTCTTCTTCCTGCTCCTGCACCTGTTTTCAGGCGAGGCGATCGTCCGCCCCGTCTACGCCCGCCCGGACCTGGATGCCTCGATCCTCACCCTGATCGAAGACATGCTCAGGACCTACGCCGAATCCCTGCCCGCCGGCGACTGAAGCCCTCCGTGGTTCGGTCCTATCGCGCCACGGAGGCGGCGCACCGAACCTCCACGGGTCGGAATTCAGCTCAACGCAGCGCGATCTCGGCGAGTGCGGTCCAGTCGGCCAGCACCTGCTTGCGACGGACTCGATCACGACCGACCATCTCGTCGAGGGTGGCGCCGCGGACCAGATTGACGGTGAGCCAGAAGGTGCTCTCCAGGCGCTCGCGTGCGATGTCGTGATCGATCAGCCCGGCACACCGGTCGAGCAGTTCGACGGTGAGTTCGTGCTGCACCCGCAGCATTTCGCGGCGCAGCGCCGCGTCGTTGGCGATTCCCACATACAGCTCCACCGCGGCACGCCCGAGCTTGCCCGCGAAGGTAGCGGTTACCAACTCCACCAGTACCGCGCCCGCCGAGCTGCCGTCCGGGACCGCTTTCGCCTTGCACGACATGGCTTCTCGCTGACGATCGGTGAGATGGCCGATGGTCTGCGCGAAAAGTTCACCGCGCGTGTGGAACTGATGCAGCTGCGCGCCCCGCGTCACCCCGGCCCTGGCCGTGATGTCGGCGATGGAGGCACCCGCGTAGCCGGCCTCGGCCAGGCTGTCGATGGCGGCATCGAGCAGCAGAGTTCGGGTCCGCAGACTCTTCTCCTGGTGCTTGTTCGGTGGAAGCGCAGGCATAACTCCAGTATAGGGCTACGAAATTCCATGCCGCATTGCACGTAATTCAATGCTCAACGTACTGTGATGAGCATGGCTGTAGACCGGATGTTGCCCACCGACGAGGCACGCGAGCTGATCGAACTCACCCGCGACATCGCCGACAAGGTGCTCGAGCCGCGCGTCGCCGAGAGCGAGAAGACCGGCACCTTCCCCGAGGGCGTGTTCCCCGCACTCGGCACGGCCGGGCTGCTGAGCCTGCCGTATCCGGAGGAGTTCGGCGGCGGCGCGCAGCCCTACGAGGTGTACCTACAGGTCCTCGAGGAACTGGCGAGCCGCTGGGCGGCGGTCGCGGTCGCGGTGAGCGTGCACGGCCTGTCGTGCCATCCCCTGTTCACCTACGGCACCGACGACCAGAAACAGCGGTGGCTGGCCCGCATGCTCTCGGGCGAAACCGTCGGCGCGTACAGCCTTTCCGAGGCACACGCGGGCTCCGACGCCGCCGCCCTGCGCTGCCGCGCGACCCCGGTCGACGGCGGCTACCAACTCAACGGCACCAAGTCCTGGATCACCAACGGTGGCCGCGCCGACTTCTACACCCTGTTCGCCCGCACCGGCGAGGGTTCGCGCGGCATCTCCTGCTTCCTCGTCCCCGCCGACACCGAGGGCCTGAGCTTCGGCAAGCCGGAAGAGAAGATGGGCCTACGCGGCATCCCCACCACCACCGCCGCCTACGACGACGCCTTCCTGCCCACCGAGCGTCGCATCGGCGAACAGGGACAGGGACTTTCGATCGCGTTCAGTGCCCTCGACGCGGGCCGCCTCGGCATCGCCGCCGTGGCCACCGGCGTCGCCCAGCGCGCCCTGGACGAGGCAGTCGCCTACGCCAAGGAACGAGAAGCCTTCGGCCGCAAGATCATCGACCACCAGGGCCTCGGTTTCGTGCTCGCCGACATGGCCGCCGCCGTCGACACCGCCCGCGCCACCTACCTCGACGCCGCCCGCCGCCGCGACGCCGGACTGCCGTATTCGCGCCAGGCCTCGGTCGCCAAACTCGTCGCCACCGACGCGGCCATGAAGGTGACCACCGACGCCGTCCAGGTCTTCGGCGGCTACGGCTACACCCAGGACTTCCCCGTCGAGCGCTACATGCGCGAAGCCAAGGTCATGCAGATCTTCGAGGGAACCAACCAGATCCAGCGCCTCGTCATCGCCCGCCATCTGGCCGGATAACCCCCTCCTCCGGGCCCAATTCAACTACCCAGCACCCCCAACAGCTATCCCGCAACGCGCTGATAAAAACCCATCAACCAGTTCCGGCAAACGATCAGTAAACTGGAAAGCATCTCGACACCTCGACGAAATGAGGCGCGCGATGCTGTGGTGGCTGACCCTGATCCTGCTCGTGTCGGTAGGCGCTCTGCTGTACCTGCGCGCCGACCAGAACCGGCGCAACGCGCGCGAACTCGAGGAGGCCCAGGCCGACGCCAGGGTGACGATCGAGCGGCTCGGCGGCCAGGTCTACCAACTGTCTCCCCGCAACGAAGCCGCCCGCCAGGCACTGGCCGACGCCTCCGAGCGCTACAACGCCGCGGGCGGCCAGATCGACCGCGCGGGCTCCCCCGCTCGAGCCCGCCTGGCCAAGCAATCCGCTGTGGAAGGCCTCTACTACATCCGCGCCGCCCGCACCGCGATGAACATGGACCCCGGCCCCCCGATTCCGGCCATCGACGGCCAGGACATCGCCGGTCAGGTCGACGAAAAGCGCACCATCGCCCACAACGGCCGCACGGTCACCGCTTCGCCCACCCCCTCCGCGGGCACCCCCAACTACTTCCCCGGCGGTCGCGTGGCAGGTCGCCCCGTCCCCGCCGGGTGGTACTCCGAGCCGTGGTGGAAACCCGCGCTGATCGCGGGAGCCTGGGGTGCGGGATCGGTTCTGCTGTTCACGACGTTGTTCGCCGGAATGGGCGGTGTCGGCTACGACGCGCAGGCGTTCGAAGACGGCAGCGGCGAAGCGGCCATCGACCAGAATCTCGCCGACGACCAGGGCGGATACGACGCCGATCCCGGTTTCGACAACAACGGCGGATACGAGCACGGCAGCGGTTTCGACAGCGGCGGTGGCGGATTCGACGCCTTCTGAGCCCCGCCCAACGGGCCTACGCCACCGAATCGACCCCCACGCTATACTCAGCTCGGCCAGCCGAGGCTGACCGCGCCTTCGTAGCTCAGGGGATAGAGCAACCCTCTCCTAAAGGGTAGGTCGCAGGTTCGAATCCTGCCGAGGGCACCACAAACGATCGAGGCCCCACCCTGCCGAGGGCACCGCAACGATCGCTCCAGCGTTGCCGCGCGTTCGCTCTGATCGATCGTGTCGACGACGAGCTTCCTCGAAACAGCCCGCTCGATCTCACCCATAACGGGGGATCCGAGCGGTGTTCGAGGTCCCTACCCTCGATTCGCAGGTGTCAGTCCTTCGTTGCGAGGAGCTGCTATGCGGGTACCGGCTTCAGCGACCGCGGCCCCGGGCGGGCAGGGTTGGTCGATCCCGCGTGGTCTCGTCGTGCTGTTGTCGCTGGCATCCGCGGTGGTCATCATTGCCGGATTGACCGCGTTTTCCGGGGTGATCGGTCCGACTTTCCTGGCCTTGATCCTGACGGTGGCGGTGCAGCCGGTTCAGAGCTGGACGCGGCAGCGCGGCTGGCCTGCTTGGTTGGGGATGCTCACCGCGTTCGTGACGGTGATGCTCATCCTCGTCGCACTCGTCGGTGCGCTGGCGCTGTCGGTGGCGCAACTGGCTTCGCAGCTACCCCAGTACACCGACCGGCTCGACGCCCTGCTCGACCATGCGCGCGGCTGGCTCGACGCCGCGGGGGTCAGCAGCGACCAGATCCAGAAGGCGCTGCACGGTATCGATGTCGGCAAAGTCGTCGGGCTGCTCGACGACCTGCTGGGTGGTGTCGTCGGAATGTTGTCGAACCTGGTCTTCATCGTCGCGCTGTTGCTCTTCATGGCAGTCGACGGGATGAGCATCGGTCAGCGGATGGCGGTGGTGGCGGCCGATCGGCCCGCGATCGCCCAGGCGTTGACCGACTTCGCCTACGGCACCCGGAAATACCTGCTGGTCTCCACGGTGTTCGGTGCGATCGTCGCGGTGATCGACGGCGGTGCGCTCTGGTTGATGGGGGTTCCGCTGCCGCTGCTGTGGGCGTTGCTGTCGTTCATCACCAACTACATCCCCAACGTCGGGTTCATCATCGGGGTGATCCCACCCGCGCTGCTGGCGCTGCTCGACAGCGGACCGGTGCTGATGGTGTGGGTGATCGTCGTCTACAGCGTGATCAACTTCGTGATCCAGTCGATCATCCAGCCGAAGTTCGTCGGTGACGCGGTCGGTTTGAGCGTGACCATCACCTTCCTGTCGCTGGTCTTCTGGTCCTGGGTCCTCGGCGGACTCGGTGCCGTTCTCGCGGTGCCGCTGACCCTGCTCGTCAAGGCCCTGCTGCTCGACATCGACCCCTCGACCCGGTGGGCCGACGTGCTGATCGGCGCGCCGCTGCCCGACAGGGAACCGCCCGAGCGCGACCCCGACGAGGAGGAGGATTCGTGACCGCGTACCCGCCGATCGACGAGCACGGCATCGTCGGTGACCTCCAGACCGCGGCGCTGGTGTCGGCCGCCGGAACGATCGACTGGTGGTGTGCTCCCCGATTCGACTCACCGAGCGTGTTCGCGTCGCTGCTCGACAGCGAGAAGGGCGGACATTGTTCGCTCGCCGTCGAAACCAGCGACAGCGCGGTGACGGTCCGGCAGCTGTACCTGCCGGATACGGCCGTGCTGTTGACGCGGTTCTCCGGGCCCGACGGCGTGGGCGAGGTCGCCGATTTCATGGAACCGATTCGCGGCACCGAACCGGCTGCCCGGCACCGGCTGGTGCGGGTCGCGCGGGTGGTGCGCGGGAGTCTGACGTTCACCCTGGCGTGTCGACCCCGCTTCGACTACGCGCGCACCGCCCACACCCTCGATCGCGTCGACGAACGCACTGCCGTGTTCCGTTGCCCCACCGCCGAACTCCACCTGCAGTCCACCGACCCGATCGCCCTGCATCCCGACGGCGCCGACATCACCGCGCGGTTCACGCTGTCCGCCGGTGAACGCGCCGCGATCGTGCTGACCACCACGCCCGCCGGCGCGGATGTCTCGTCCGCGCCGGTGTGGTCGTCGATCGCCCACGAATTCGACCGGTGCCGTCACTTCTGGCAGACCTGGTTGCGTTCGTCCACCTACCGCGGGCGCTGGCGTGACATGGTCAACCGTTCCGCGATCACGCTCAAGCTGCTCACCTATGCTCCCACCGGTGCGCCGATCGCCGCGGCCACCATGGGTTTGCCCGAACAGATCGGGGGCGAACGCAATTGGGACTACCGCTACACCTGGATCCGGGATGCTTCGCTGTCGGTGCGGGCACTGATCGACCTCGGTTTCACCGAGGAGGCCTATGCCTTCCGTCGCTGGCTGCGCGAGCGGGTCGAAGCAGGGGGCACCGCCTCCGGCGAACCCTTGCAGATCATGTACCGCGTCGACGGCGACCCCCACCTGGACGAAGTGAGCCTGCCCCATCTGGCGGGATATCAGGGTTCGGCGCCGGTGCGGGTCGGCAACGGGGCAGCTGACCAGATCCAACTCGATATCTACGGCGAGGCAGTCGACGCGCTGGCCCAGGCTTCCGATATGGCCGCCATCACCGGTTGGCGCACGTTCACCGGCCTCATCGACTGGCTCGCCGACCACTGGGACCGTCCGGACGAGGGGATCTGGGAAACCCGCGGCGGCCGCCAGGAATTCACCTACAGCCGGCTGATGACCTGGGTGGCCTTCGACCGCAGTATCCGCATGGCGACCGAGCACGCCAGGCCCGCCGACGTGACCCGTTGGACGGCCGAACGCGATGCGGTCTTCCGCCAGATCGTCGACCGGGGCTGGAGCGAGAAGCGCCGAGCCTTCGTGCAGCACTTCGCCACCGACGTGCTGGATGCCTCGCTGCTGCTCATGCCTCGGATGGGCTTCTTGTCCCCGACCGACCCGATGTGGCGGAGCACGCTCGATGCGATGGACAAAGAGCTGGTGAGCGATAGTCTGGTCTACCGATACGACCCTGAGGCCTCACCCGACGGCCTGCGCGGCACCGAGGGCACTTTCACCTTGTGCAGCTTCCTCTACGTCGAGGCTCTCGCCCGGACCGGGCGCCTGGCACAGGCTCGCTACGCCTTCGACAAGATGCTCACCTATGCCAATCACGTGGGACTGTTCGCCGAGGAGATCGGTCCCTCCGGCGAGCAACTGGGCAATTTCCCGCAAGCCTTCACCCATCTGGCCCTGATCACCGCCGCCCTCGCGCTCGACGAGGAACTCGATCGCGCCGAGGCCCAGCCACACCGGACCGAGGCCGAGTAGGCCTGGAGCGCCGATCATCGCGGTAGCTCAGCGGCGATTTCCGCAGAGCGCGTGGTCCATCAGCTCGGTGACCGCGCGCATTTGCGCGAATCCCCTACTGTGCGCGCCCTCTTCACCGACCGCGAGCGTGGCCGACAGCGAGACGACGGCGCTGCGGTTGCCGTCCTCGGTCACCCCGGCGTTGGTGAGGAATCCTGTCTGGCCGCCGTTGTGCATCCAATAGGTGCCGCCGCAGGACAACGGGACCGAGAACAGGCCGAGACCGTAGGCCGCACCCGGCCAGACCTGCTCGATCACCCCGCCGACCGGCACCGTGGTGCGCATCTGTGCCAGCTGCTCTGGTCCTGACAACGCGCCGCCGAGCAGGCTCCGGTAGAACGCGCCCACGTCGGCGGTGGTGGAGAGGTAGCCCGCGGAGGCGTCGGCGTCCACCAGTTCGGTGACATCGATCAGCGGCCCGTCGACCTCGAACTGCTGATACCCCCGCGCGTGCGGGGTGGGGAGGGTGGGCGTTTCGCCGGGCCAATGGGTATCACGCAGGCCGAGCGGTTCGAGGATGCGCGCGCGGACCTCGTCGTGCCAGGGGCGGTGGGCCACCTGCTCGATGATCATGCCCAACAGGACGTAGCCGACGTTGGAATAGGCCCATCCGGTGCCCGGTGCGAAATCGGGTGCGTGCCGCATGGCCGCCGCCACGGTGTCGCGCGGATCGCGCACCTGGTAGCGAAGCCGGTAATAGTCATCGGCAGTTGCCATTGCGGGCGGACTCTCGTGAATGCCACTGGTGTGCTGGAGAAGGTGGCGGACCGTGATGCCGGCTCCGTCGTTTCCGCTGCCGTGCATCATGTCCGGAACCCACTGCCGCACGGTGTCGTCGAGAGCGAGATGTCCTTCACCGACCAGCAGCAGGACCACGGTCGCGACCATCGTCTTGGTCAGACTTCCGATCCGGAAATGTCCCTCAGGTGAAACCTGTTCCGGGGCAGAGATATCCGCGCTTCCCGCCACCCTCGACTGGTCGATACCCGTGGCGACGTCCACGATCCTGGCCTGCACTCCGGTGGTGCCCAGTGCCGCGATCGCCTCGACGTCGCGCTGCAAGGTGTCGGGGTGCAGCGTGTCGGGGTGCAGCGTGTCGGGTTCGGCGCCACAGCCACCGACCGTCAAGGCCACCGCCAGCACTACAGCCACCATCATGGATCGCATCGGGCCCCCCTTTCGCATCAGGGGGAACCTATCGACGGCCCGTGCTGCGCGACATCACCCCGCGGTACGGCATCGCCGGCGCCGCGATACCGACATTCACCCCTGGGTATCGGGTCCAGCGACGATTAGGATCGTTGCGGTGGGATTGGTGTTCGAGACCCGGATGTCGGATTCGCCGTGGGTGGACTCGGTCTGGACGTGCCGCAGTGAGCAGGTCGCCGAGATGACCTCCGTGGCGACCGAGACTTGGGGAATGGTGTTCTGGGAGCAGCGGGGGGTGCCCTGCGCGGCGGTCACCGGGCCGGAAGTCCGCACCGGCACCGCACCCGTTCCCGAGGGGGCCGACTTCGTCGGCATCCAGTTCGCGGTCGGCACCTCGCTGCGTGCGGTCGCCGCCACGAGCCTGGTCGACAGCGGGATCGTCCTGCCCGACGTGACCGACCGCAGTTTCTGGCTGGACGGCGCTCGATGGGAGACCCCGCGCGCCGACGACGTGGAGGCCCTGGTCGAGCGGCTTGTCGGCCAGGGCGTCGTCGTGCGCGACGCACTGGTCGCCGACACGCTGCGTGGCGTGCCGCCCGCGATCACCGAGCGCACCCTCGAACGTCGATTCCGGGCCGCGACGGGCCTCACCCGAGGCGCGGTGCGCCAGATCGAACGCGCGCGCACCGCGGCGCTGCTCTTGGGCGCGGGTGCGGCGGCGAGCGATGTCATCGACAAGCTCGGCTACTACGACGAGCCCCACCTCGCCCGCGCGCTGCGCCGATTCGTCGGCCGGACCGCGCGGGAACTGCGCGAGGGCAGCAGCGGTGCGATCGCGCTGAATCTGGATCAGCGAATCACGTCGTAGACCAGCTTCGCGACACCGTTGGAGTAGGTGGCCGAGTCACGCAGGCGCAGTTGCTGTTTGGGACGATCGGCCCGGCCGAACAGGCTCTTGCCCGCGCCGAGCAGCACCGGGAAGACCAGCAGGTTGTAGCGATCGATCAGGTCGGCGTCGGCAAGGCGCTGGGCCAGTTCGGCACTGCCGTGAATGTAGATCGGGCCACCCTCGGTCTGCTTCAACTTCTCGATGTCCTCGGTGGAGCGCAGAATGGTGATCTCGCCCCATCCCTCGATGAGCGCGTCGCCGGTCAGCGACGAGGAAACCACGTACTTGGGCAGCTCCTTGTAGGCGGCATGGTCCTCGGATTCGCGCCAGATCGGAGCGAACGCCTCATAGCTGCGACGGCCGAACATCAGCGCGGTGGTGTCGGCGAGCTCCTCCCCCTTGAGCGAAAACGCCTCCGGCACGAACTCGGTCTCCATCACCCACCCACCACTGCGGTGCCCCTCAGCTGTCCCACCGGGCGAGTCCACCACACCGTCGAGCGACATGAATCCGGTGTAAACCAGTTCGCGTGCCATCACAATCCTCCTGAGTACCAGCGTCGAAAACAGGCTGCGGTCAGCCTAGGGAACGCTCCCCCGCCCTGTCTTGGACGAAACCGACACGACCGTTCCGGGCCGAGAACAGCGACGTGGTCACGGACCATCGCGCTGGATCGACACCGCGAGTTGATGTCGACTGCTGGTGCAGTTCTAGAAACCTGTGGTGAAGAAACCCTGTACGTAGGGATCGGCGTCGACGAACAATTGCGCCGGTGTTCCCGCGGCAACGATGCGGCCGCCACGCATCATCACCATGCGGTCAGCGAAGCCGGTAGCGGTGAGCAGCTGCACACCATGGGTGACAACGAGGACGGCAGCGCCGAAGTTCGCGTATTCGCGCAGTGTTCTCCACACCCCGTACGCCGTTTCCGTGTCGAGCGAGGCGGTCGGTTCGTCGACGATCAGTACGCGGGGTGCCGGAACCAAAGCCGCCGCGAGCGCCGCGCGTTGAATCTGGCCTCCCGAGTGCTCACGCGGGAGCAGGTCCAGCGCATCAGCCGGATAGTGCGCGGCTGCGCAGGCTCGATCAATGCTCCACCCGCGGTGCCCCCCTTCGAGCTTTCGCAGTTGCGCACCGACGGTGTCCTCCCCCGCGAACGCCGTCACCCCCTCCTGCGGGACGTAGCCGACAGTGCGGCCACGCAGCATCGACCACTCCTCGCTCGGCACAACCTCACCGTCGATGAGAACCTCACCATCAGCACGGGCCGTCGGGGGCAAGCGTCCGGCGAGTGAGGCGGCCAGCATCGACTTTCCGCATCCTGATTCGCCGAGAAGAGCAGTGATCTGGGCAGGGGGGACTACCAGATCCACTGCGCTGAGCACGGTCTCGCGCCACCTGCCGGTGTCGACATGGACGGTCAGGTCTCGGAGCTCCGCGGTCACCGGGGGATTGTTCCCCTCGGGGTCGCGGTGAAGGTCACCGGCTGTGCCGGATCAGCGTTGGCGCCAGCTCAGGGGGCCGGGGAGGTCGACGCTGTTCTTTTTGGTGCGCGAGTTCCAGGACCATGGGCCGATCTTGATGCCCCAGGAGGACATTCCCGATTGGGTGAAGTTGAATTTCAGCGGTCCGAAGGACTTGCGCTGGCGGAACCTGATGGGCATGAGTGGCCTCCCTGATCACCATCAGGGTAACCGATCCGGTTATGCCCCACCGGGTTCCGCGGGGCCCCTCGACGAACCGGCCTGTTCCGCGGCGCGGCGACGGCGAGCGATGGCGAACAGGGTGAGGCCCGCGGCGACGGCCAGGGTGACGGCGAGGGTCAGCAGGATCAGCGGGGCGGTGGCCACGGCGGCTGTTCGGCCCGAGCCACTGCGGCGGATCAGCAGGGCCGCGGCCAGGGGGCCGGCCATTCCCAGCGCCGCGGTGATCAACAGCAATCCGCCGGTGATCAATTCGACGGTACCGATCCTGACACCGGAAAACGAACGCATCGGCCTGACATGTGCTGACACGACCTCCCCTTTCGTTGGTATCTGAAAGGTACCGCGCCGAATCGAATAACCCCTACAAGAATCCCCGGCCGTCGCGAACCTGACATCAGCAAACCGAGAGCGACCGCAAGCTGGTCCGAGCGATCAGTGAACGCCGGCCAGTTCGCGCCCACGCAACGCGTCGAGCGCGTCGCTCGACGCCGATTGCGGATTCACCGTGTAGACCACCAGCAGCTGGTCCCGATCACCGGGCAAATCCAATGTCTCGTAGCCGAATTCGATCCGTCCGACCACAGGATGGTGAATCGACCTTGTGCCGTGCGGGTCGATCGTCGGCGGCTGAACCGACCAGATGCGGTGGAACACCGGGTTCTCGGCGGTGAGTTCGGCGACGAGCGAGGCCAGTCGGCGATCCCGCGGACAGCGGGCCACCTGGCGACGAAGGTAGGCGGCGGTCTCCGCGGCCACCGGTTCCCAGTCGGGATAGAAGACGCCCGCGGCGGGGTGCACAACCGTGTAGCGCGCCAGATTGCGCTCGGATTCGGCGGCTGACGCGAAGCCGAACACCTTGTCGCCCATGGAATTCCAGGCCAGCGCTTCCATATGCCTGCCGAGCACGAACGCGGGTGTCGCGATCGAGTCGAGCAGCAGCCGGGTGCCGGAGCGGATTGTCGGGCTGTAGCTGTCGTCGGGGTCGGCGGGACGGACCAGCGCGTAGAAGTGTTCGCGCTCGGCAGCGTCCAGGCGCAGGGCGCGGGCGACGGAGTCGAGCACCGAATCGGGGAATTTCTCACCGCCGCCCCGCTCCAGCCGCGTGTAGTAGTCAACGCTCATTCCGGCCAGCTGGGCGACTTCCTCGCGGCGCAATCCGACCATCCTGCGACGGCCGTATTCGCTCAGCCCGACGGCGGCGGGCTGGATGCGGGCGCGCCGGGTACGAAGGAACTCGCCGAGAGCGGGTGACGACATGGCAGCCAGCGTAGAAGGTGAATGTCGGTTCGTTTGCATCGCATCGTGCGAAGGGAAATCGGGCGGTGGGTAGACACGGTGTGTGGGCGCGGTGAACTACCGGTACGACACACCTACAGCGCGCTGCGCTGACCCGTTCTCATGAGCTCGATCACCGCGGTGATGCTGTGCGCACCGTGCCCGGCGGTCACCGCACGGCCGAGCAGCTCGTGCATCGGCGCGTGCCAGGACAGGTCGACGCCGGTTTCGGCGCCGAGCTGCGCGTCGTCGGCGACGGCTGTGTGGAACAGCTCGACCGAGGAACCGAGCCGGGTGTAGTCCTTGTCGTCGATCTCACCCGCCAGGACCGGCAGCAGCGACTCGATCATCCGCAGCCACTTCACCGAATAGGGCACCATCGTCGACGCGGGCAGGCCGCGCGAGGCCAATACCGCCGCGCCTTCGAAGAAGCCGAGCAGCGCCGGGAGCAGGGTCGCACCGACGGCGGATTCGTAGAGAGCGGCCAGATCTGTTTCGACGCCGAGGAATTCGAGCTCCCCGCCCAGCACGCGCAGGGCATCGGCACGGCTGTCGAAGACCTCGCGATCTCCGCCGAAGTACAGCAGCGTGTTCGCGTCCCCCACGGCCGCGGGAACATTCTTGATCGCCCCGCCGAGGTAGCGGGCGCCCGCGCAGTGCGCGAACTGGGCGAACTCCCTGGCTTGGGCGGGTGTTCCGCTGTTGAGGGTGATGAGATCGCGGCCCGCCAGGTCGTCGACGCCGAGCAAGCTCTCGCGGGTGGCGGCGAAGGTGGTGAGGCACGAGATGATCACCGGGCTCGCGGCGATGGCCTCGGCGACGTCGGGGTGCGCTGTCGCGCCCGCGTCCACCAGGGCCGCCGTTTTCTCGTGGCTGCGGTTCCAGACCTGGGTGCGGTAACCCGCGGCCAGGAACGCACCGGCCAGCGCGCTGCCCATCGACCCGGTGCCGAGCACCGTCACCGCTTGCTCGCTCATCTCGACTCCTTCCCTGTAGGCGGCCGGTCGGCCTCCAGAGATCGAGTGTCGGATCGGGCTCTGGCTCGGACAAGTACGCACTTTCGCCGCCGGTTGCCCCACCGGCAGGTAAGCGACCAGGTCACGGTTACCAGGCGCGACAGCGCTGTGCCAGGTGTCACCGTCGGGGGAAGCGATGCCCGGATTTATGAACGTTGCCAATCCGGAGACGAGGATGCTCATCGCTTGCACGACACAGTCGTACAGTTTGGGTATGTCGGACCCCGAGATGACCGAGTTGGTGCAGCGCAGTGTCGAAGAGGCCCTGCTCGGCGGGCCGCGGCGGTATACGCGCACGCAGGTGGCCGAGCAGTCGGGGGTGCCGGAGGCGGAGTCGCGGCGGCTGTGGACGGCGCTGGGGTTTCCGGCCAACGAGGACGACCAGGTCGACTTCACGCAGATCGACATCACCTCGGTGACCAATTTTCGCAGCATGACCGTCGTCGCCGCATCCGATATCCGGCAGCAGGCCGCGGCCGCGCGCACGATCGGTCAGGGCATGGCGCGGCTGGCGGAGTGGCAGGCCGATCTGGTGCTGGCCGAGATCAAGGCGCGCGCCGCCGCGGCCGATCCCGCGGTTGACCTGGAGGAACGAATCAGGGCCGCAACGGAATCCACGATGGCCAGCATCGACCAGTTGCAGTCGTATGTGTGGCGCAGACATCTGGCGGCCGCGGTCGCCCGGTCGAGCGGGGCACAGGGCGAAGGTTCGATGCGCACGCTGGCGGTGGGATTCGCCGACATGGTCGGCTTCACCCGGCTCACCAGGCATCTGCATCCCGACGAACTGTCCACGCTCCTGGAAGCTTTCGAGTCGACCACCACCTCGGCGATCACCGACAACGGTGGCTGGGTGATCAAGAACGTCGGCGACGAGGTGATGTTCGCCGCCGAGACCGCCTCCGCCGCCGCCCGCATCGCGTTGGCCATCCAGGAGTCGACCATGCTGGTCGGGGGCACCCCGGAACTGCGCGTGGCCTTCGCCTACGGCGAGGTGCTGCAACGCTTCGGCGACGTCTACGGTTCGGTGGTCAACATCGCCGCCCGCCTCACCGGCGTCGCCCGGCCCGGCAACATCCTCATCGACGACGCGGCGGCGGACGCCCTCGAAGACAACCCCGATTTCGCCATCCGTCACCTGCGCAGCGTCCGCGTGCGCGGTTTCAACCGCTTACGCCCCCACCGCCTGCGACAGGCATGATCGCGACGTGCGAGGGTGCGCCGAGTCGGGCCGCTGACCAGCCGTCGAGCGCAGCGGGCGGCCCGTTGCCTAGGGTGTCGTAGTGGATTTGGATTGGCGCAGCGTGCGCGAGGACTACACCGTGTTCGCCGATGCCGCGGTACTGGCGTTGAACAAGCCGTCGGGGATCTCGGTGACCGGCGAGCGCCACGACACCGACCTGGTGGAGTTGGCGCAGGCGGCGGGCACGCAGCTGTATCCGGTGCACCGGATCGACAAGGTGACCTCGGGGCTGGTGCTGCTGGCTCTCGATCTGGCCGCGCACGGGCCGTTGACCAGGCAGTTCAACAATCAGACCGCGCGTAAGGCGTATCTGGCGATCGTGTCGGGCGCCGACCTGCCCGATCACGGCGAGATCGATCTGCCGTTGAGTGTGGGGCGCAAGAACCGGGTGCGCATCGCGGCGCCGCGGGAGGCGATCACGCGCGAGGGCGATCGCTGGTTCGTCGACGAGGCGGATCTGCTGCCGGTGAAGAACTATCCGTCGCGGACCTTGTTCAGTACCGTCGCCCGGCACGGCGATCAGGCGCTGCTCGCCCTGCGCCCGGTGACCGGGCGTCGCCATCAGATTCGCGTGCAGCTGGCCTGGATCGGCCATCCGATCCTGGGCGACCCGCTGTTCGACCGCACCGCCGCGTTTGCCCGCACCCACCTGCACTCCTGGCGGCTCGGTCTCGACGCCGCCTGGCTGACCCCACCGGTCCTCGACCTCGAGGCCACCCCGGGACCCGATTTCTGGGAGCCGTTCACCAGCGACCCGGACGAGAGTGCGCGACTTCTCCACACCGCCGCCCAGCTGATGTCGGCCTGAGCACGTCTTACGCGCTCGGTAGCCACTCGGGTGAGCGACCGAGAAGTCGCAGGATGTGGTCCAGGGTCGCCGTGGTGTCCGCGACCTCGAGCGCGGGACCGAAAGCGGCACCGGGGCGATGGCGAGCAGTGCCGGTGGGGACCGCTTCGGCGATGCGCAGGACGGTGGGAGCCAGGTCGGAATCCAAGTCGATGACGTGGCCGACCGATCTCGCGACGTCCCAGGCGTGCACGACGCTGTCGATGAGGTGGAAGCCGACGGCGATCGCGGCAGGAAAGTGACCCGGCGGGATTTCGGGGAGCACCAGGGTGCGGGCCTCGGACGTGGCGAAGGCTTCGACGACTTCGTGGGCGGACCGTAGATAGTCGCCGACTGGATCCACGGAACGGTGCACCACCCACACTTCTGGGTCGTTCGCACCGCGAGCGGCTGCGGCGAAACCGCGATTCTGGGTGCTCATGTGCTCGAGCAGATCGCGCAGATCCCAACCTGCACAGGGGGTTTCGAGGTTCAGTGGTGCGCGGGACGCCGCCTCGACCGCGTCGACACTCAGCCGCACCGCACGCTCGTGCCGGGCGAGAAGTAGTCGATCGGTTTTCAAAATAGTATGCATACGCAGACCATACGCTCGTGCTTATAATCTGCCAAGGGTGATCGACCGAGCTGCCCGGCGGTAGATTCCGACCATGCCGAAAGCGACCCGCCCGGATCTCGCGGCCATGCTCGTCCCCCTCGGCCGCGCGCTGACCGAGGCCGAACGGCCCGTCCTCGACCGGCACGGGCTCACCATGTGGGCCTACGCGGTACTGCTCGGACTCGACGAGCAGCCGGTGCACACCCAATCCGCGCTCGCCAAGGCGATCCGGGCGGACAAGACCCGGATCATCCCCGTTCTCGACGACCTCCAGCAGCGCGGGCTGATTCTGCGCGAGCCCGACCCGGCCGATCGACGCGTGAACCTGATCCGGCTCACCGCCGACGGCGCGAGCCTGCGCGACCGAGCTCAGCACGAGATCCAGGAGCAGGAGAAGCGGCTACTGGCCGACCTCCCCGCCGCCGATCGCGACGCCTTCCTGCGAGTACTACAACTGCTCGCCGACCGCACCGGAATCGCCACATCCGAGGGGTGAGTGGTGACACAGACCACTTCGTGGGTTTCGGCCCGTGGTACGGCTCATGAAGACGAATAAACGCAGGTCATCTAGCCTGGAGAGGTGCCGATGAGCGATACCGGCACACTCTGACGCAACGGAGCGATCCCAGAGAAGAAAGCGACTGCCGATGATCCTGGCGGCTCAGCTCAGCGATACCCACTTCGACCTCAGCGCGCGCAACACCGAACGGGTGGAGGCGGTGATGGGCTATCTGGCGGAACTGCCACGCAGGCCCGACGTCATCCTCGTGACCGGCGATATCACCGATTCCGGCAAGCCGGAGCAGTACGCGCAAGCACGCCTGGCCCTGCAAGCCGACATCCCCGTGTACCTGCTGCCCGGCAATCACGACGACCGCGCCAACTTTCGCACCACGCTGCTGGGCGAGCCCGCCTCGACCACCCCCATCAACAGTGTCCACCGCGTCGGCGCGCTCACCGTCGTCATGCTCGACTCGAGCATCCCCGGTGAACCGGCCGGACTGCTGGGCGAGGACACCTTCGACTGGCTGCGCGCGACGCTGGCCGACGCGCCGGCCCACGGGCCGATTCTCGTTGCGCTGCACCACCCCCCGAAACGAGTCTTCAGTCCCGTCGTCGACGTCATCGCCCTGGCCGACCCCGGCAGGCTGGCCGCCGTCGTCGCGGGCGACCCGCGCATCGTCGGCATCCTCACCGGCCACGCTCACTCCCCCATCGCCACGACCTTCGCGGGCAAGCCGATGATCACCGGCCCCAGCACCGCCTCGGTTCTCGGCGGCGAATGGGAGGTGACGCCACCCCACCGCGTCATGGACTACGCCCCCGACCCCGCCATCGCCCTGCATGTGATCGACGAGAACTTCGGGCTCACAACCCATTTCCGCACCGTGGCGATGGGCGGCTGGCTGGCCGAGCCCCCGCCCGCCTGAGCGGCGGCGGTCTCGGGCGCGGTTCTATCGGGCACCGAGACGCACCCTGCCGCGCCGCACAGGCGGATCCTCGGGGGCGGATCCGAGTTCGCCGCGGTCGACCGTTCGTTCGATGATCAGGCCGTCGGCGAGTCGGAACCAGTAGGTGTGCAGCACGGTGAAGGTCGCACCGCTGGCGGGAACGGTCTGGCGCGGTCGGCCGTCGGCGCCGTAGAGGACCAGGTCGTGGGAATGGGTTCCGCTCATCGCGGCGTGCACGGCGACCCCGTGCTCATCGGCGACGAGGCGGTGGATCACCCAGTCGAGAGCGGTGAAGCTCGCGCGCAGCCACACGGAGGTGGCGTGGATCGCCGACGGTCCGCGCGCCCGGCAATCCGGTGGCACGTAGGGGCCTGCGTGGTTGAGCGCGAGGGGGTGGAAGACGGCGGCGAAATCGTCCGGGGTGCCGTGATCGAGCAGTTTCACGGCGAGAATGCCGAGAGTGCGCGCACGGGCGAGGTCAGCGACCATGGGCCACCGCCACGGGTTCACGCACGTCGGCGGCGATGACGAAGGTCTCCTCGGCGACCAACTCGTGCAGCAACGCTTCGTCGACCGCGGCGGTGAGCGCGCCGGTCTGGGTGGACATCGCCCGCAGGGCGGCGATCTTGCGATCGAGCGCGGCGCCGCTCAGCGTGTGGTTCAGCGGGATCTCGTCCCGGGGCACGCCGACCGGGCGAAGCGGGCTCATGTACATGTTCCACTCCTCGTAGAGCGGCATGAAGCGTGCGAGTTTCTCGGCGGACGGCACCGCGTACAGCAGCCGGCCGGGGCGCCCCGCGGATTGCCAGGCGCGGGTCACCCAGCGGTGGACGGCGATGTGGTCGAGATGGAAGGTCATGCCCTCCGGGCCGAACGTGAGAACGGTGTCAGGCCGGACTTCGGCGAGAAGGTCTGCGGCCCAGGCATTTCCAGCCAGATCGTGCAGCGCGAACTCGCCGTCGGGGAAGTCGTCGACGCGGTGTTCGGTGACGCCGAGAACCGCCATCGCGGCAGCGGCTTCCCAGCGGCGGACCCGGCCGAGGCGCTGCGGTGGCCAGTTCACCGAGTCCTCGGTGCCCATCTCGCCGGCCGACGCGGTGGCGCACACCACTCGTTGACCGTTGTCGCGCGCGGCCGCCATGATTCCGGCGGCCAGGTAGGTTTCGTCGTCGGGATGGGCCCAGATCGACAGGATCGTGCCCAGTTCTTCGATTGCGATCATGGGTTCAGCGTGCGAGAACGCCCTGTCAGCGGGCTGTCAGGCGCCGCGAGGTCTGTGACAGCGCACGACAGCCGCGTGACAGCACACCACCGAACAGTGGCTCCCATGACTCAGACGCTCATCGAATCCCGCGCCATCCCGACCGACATGCTGCGACGGTTCCGGTCTCGCGCGGCCGTCCACGACCGTGACAACACCTACTTCGCCGACGACCTCGCCGAGCTGCGCGGCATCGGCTACCTCGCCGCGGCGGTTCCCGCCGAGCGTGGCGGCTGGGGTCTCGACCTGGCCCAGCTCGCCGCGAGTCAGCGCCGCCTGGCCGCCTACGCCCCCGCCACCGCGCTGGCGATGTCGATGCATTCGTACTGGATCGGCATCGCCAACGAAATGGCGCGGGCCGGTGACGATTCGCTCGACTGGATCTACGACGAGGCGCTGGCGGGCGAGGTCTTCGCGGCAGGCCATGCCGAGCCGGGCAACGACATCCCGGTACTGCTGTCGACCTGCCGGGCCGATCGCGTCGACGGCGGGTACCGGCTCACCGGACGCAAGCAGTTCGGGTCCAACGGGCCCGCGTGGAAGTGGTTGGGCGCGCACGCTCTCGACGCCGACGCCGAGGGCGGCCCGAAGGTGGTGCACGCCTTCGTGAAGCGCGGATCCGAGGGTGCGACGGTGGTCGAGAACTGGGACACGCTCGGCATGCGTCCGACCCAGAGTCACGACACCCAGCTCACCGACGTCTTCGTGCCCGACGTCCGAATCGGCTGCGTGATGCCTGCCGGTGATGCCGAGCATCCGTTCCTGATGGGGATGACGATGTGGCCGCTGTCGCTGATCGGGGCGGTCTACCTCGGAATCGGCGACCGGGCACTGGAATTGGCGGCCGAGAACGCACGGCGCAAGAAGTCGATGGCGATCGAACGTGGCGCGTACGCCTACAACCCGTTCGTGCAGCACCAGATCGCGTCGATGTATCTGGAGCTCGACGCCGCCGACGCGGTGCTGACCAAGTTCACCACGGACTGGGTGACCGGTGCCGATCACGGGGCCGACTGGGCGCCGAAGGTGTACTCGATGAAATGGCGGGCCGTGGAAGCCGCCAAGCGGGTGGTCGATACCGCACTCGATGTGGTGGGCGGGGCGGCGATGCTCTCCGGCAACGAGCTCGAGCGCCTCTACCGCGATGTGCGGTGCGGCGGTTTCCATCCCGGCAACGACGCGCTGACCCATGAGATGGTCGGCAAGGCGGTGCTCGGCATTCTGGGTGAGCAGCCGCGCTGGTGACACCGTGGGCCCGCAGGCTGATTCACGCCTGCGGGCCGAGGGCGGTGAGGGTGTAGTCGAGGAGCTCGTCGTTGTCGAGGGCGGCGCCGCGGCGCCGTGCGCGATCGAAGGCGTCGGCGCCCAAAGTTGTTCGCACGCGGTGCGACAACTGGTCGAGAACCTCGCGATCGGACCCGAGGAGCTGATCGGCGGTGGCGGCGCGGATGGCGCCGTCCAGGACCGCCGCCTGTTCCGCCCGGCCCAGCTGGTCGAACAGCAGCGCGATCGAACGCAGCATCACCCACTGGGTGGACCACATTCCGGCGCGTTGCCAGCCGCGGATCAGCGCGGGATAGGCCGCCGCGGCCTCGGCCGTCCGGCCCGAACGCACATCCAGGGAGGCGCGCGAGGCCCCGGCGACACCGGTCACGAAGGTGGTGCCGGTGGTTTCGGCCATCCGCAGTGCCCGGTCGAGCAGTTCACGCGCCCGGTCCTGGTCGATGCCCAAAACGGCTTCGCCCGCGCAATAGAGCACGTACGCCGCGTAAGGGGAAGTGACGGAGCCGATTTCGGCGACCAACTCGGCCGAGCGTCGTTGCGCTGTCGGATCGCCCGCGTAGCCGAGCAGCATGATCCAGGTCGCCATATCCATGTTCGGCGAGGGCCGATCCGGGATGACCCCGGCGCGGCGATACCAGTCGGCGGATTCGTCGAAGCGGCCCGCGAACAGGTCACAGACGCCATAGGCGCCGTAGGCGTTGTAGGGCGGATCGTCGCAGACGGTGAGCGCGTGACCGGCCCGGTCATAGGCGCCCGCCAGATCGCCCGCCATCCAAAGCGCGTACGAGGCCGCCGCCGAGATCTCGGCGGCGAGGCGGCCGGTGGCGTCGGGATCGGCCGCCATCACGAGTTCGGCCCAGCCGAGGACATCGGGACGAAGTCGGAGCAGGCCGTAGTCCATCAGGGCGGCGACGAGACGGGCGGCGTTCGCGGTGTCGCCGTGGTCGAGTAGCCAGTGCAGGGCGCGCTGGAGTTCGATGATCGTGTCGTCGATCCGGGAGATGACGGTGGCCGAACGGGCGAGTTCGTGGGCGGTGCGCTCGGCCCAGTCGACGAAGTAGTGGGCGTGGCGGGCACCAGCGTGATCATCGGCGGTCGCACGTTCGGTGCGGCCGAAAGTGCGCAGAGTTTCGAGCAGAACGTAGCGGCGGCCGGGCGCGCGCGAGACCAGCGATCGTTCGGTGAGTTCGGTCAGGCGGTCGGCGGTCGGACCCGGTGCGGTGCCGCAGACCGCGGCCGCGGCGGCGACATCGAAGGGCCCGGAGAATACCGACAGGCTCGTAAAGGCTTCCCGCAGCGGCGGGTCGAGCAGATCCACCGACCACGCCACGGCAGCGGCGAGCGAACCGTGTCGGGTCGCGGTGCGATAACCGGCCGACAGGAAGTCGAATTGACGGTCCAGTCCTGCCGCGATCTCGTCCACTTCGTGCGAATACATCCGTGCCGCGGCCAGTTCGATGGCGAGCGGCAGTCCGTCCAGCCGGGAGACGATCGCGCGGATCTGGTCGACAGCAGCGGGGTCGGGTGCGAGTTCGCCGGTCACCGATGCGGCGCGCTCGAGGAAGAGTTCGACCGCGGGGGACCTGTCGCCGCCGACGCGGAGCGGGGGCACGCGGCGCACTTGTTCGCCGGCTACGCGCAGGCGTTCGCGGCTGGTAGCGGCGACCCGCAGCCGTGGGCAGCGGCTCAGCAGCAGGTCGACGAGGGCGGCGATCGGTTCGACGACGTGCTCGCAATTGTCCAGGAGCACCAGCGTTTCCGTGCTGCCGATGACGCCTGCGATGCGCTCGTCGAGTGGGATCGCGGGGCGTACGTCGATGGCGAGTGCGGCCGCGACCGCTCCGACCGCCCCGTCGGCATCGGTCCCGGCCAGTTCACACCAGACCACCGAGGTTTCGGTGTGCCGACGTCCGAGTTCGAGCATCATCCGGGTCTTGCCGACCCCGCCGGGACCGACGAGGGTCACCAGGCGGGCGTCGGTGAGCAGGACCTCGATTTCGGCGAGCAGGTCGTTGCGCCCGACCAAGGAGGTCACCGACATCGGAAGTCGCTGGGCCGCTTGGGTGTCCCGGTCGCCGGTGAGCAACTGCTGGTAGCGCTGCTGGAGTGGTTCCGAGGGGTCGGTGCCGAGTTCGTCGGCGAGAAGCCTGCGGAACTCGTCGTAGACGCGGAGCGCGTCGGCCGTGCGGCCCGTCGCGACCAACGCCTCGATCAGCAATGCGCGCGGGTGCTCTCGCAACGGATATTCGTCGACCACCGCGCGCAACTGGGCGGCCAACCCGTCGGTCCGACCGTCGGCGAGCCGCTGAGCCGCCTCGGCCAGCCCCGCCCTGACCCGAAGTTCTTCCAGCCGTGCCGATTCCGCCCGCGCCTCGTCCACCATGTCGAGTTCCGGATACGCCGGTCCGACCCAGCGCCGCAGGATCGCCACGGGCGACCCGCCCCCGTCGAGAATCTCCCCCAACTCGTCGGCGTCGACGACGATCCGTTCCGGATCCAGCCGGTACCCGTTGCCCGCCGACTCGATCGCCGCCGGCATCACCCGACGCAGTCGCGACAGATGACTGTGCAGCGCCGCCGCAGGATTGTTCGGCCCGTCTTCGGGCCACAGCAACTCGATCGCCGCGTCCACCGACACCACCGCCCCACGCCGCAACACCAACAGCGAGAGCAACCGCCGAGGCAACACCCCGCTGGGCGTCACCTCGCCGCCGTCGGGACCCCACACCCGCAACGGCCCGAGAACAGCGCACCGATATCGCTCGCGGCGATCCATATCGGGCACTGTTTCACCTTTCCGCGATCTCAGCGCGTCGCCCGGGAGCTCGACCGTGTGCCCTCGGCCGCGCGGCGCGGCGGGGAGTCGCTCCTGTCGGCCGACGTTGTCACGAGGCCGCCGTGCGGTCGAGCAGCCAGTTCATCGAGCAACTCCATCGTTCGGACGACGACTGGATTGTAGGACTCGGAGTCCTTGATGTGCGCGCAGACGGTGCGCCGTGGCGTCGGATTGGTGAGTTCCAGCGCGCAGGCGCCGGGCGGCAACTCGGTGGCGCCGAGGCGAGGGATCACCGTGATGCCGATCCCGCGAGCCACGAAGCGCAACGCCGAGGGATAGTCGGTGGTTTCCACCTCGAACCGTGGCGTGAAACCCGCTGCCACGCAAGCGTTCAGCATCGCCTGCCGGCAAGGCCCGCGACTGATGTCGCTGTCGATCCACCGATAGCGCTCCAGCTCGGCCACGTCCACCGTGGCGCGCCCCGCGAGTTCGTGACCGGCAGGCACCACCGCGACGTAGGGCTCGGTCATCAGGTCGTGGTGGGTATAGCCGGCGACCTGGGTGGGTTTGTCGAGTCGCACCGTGAGCGCGATGTCGGGTCGGTTGACCGACACCTCGGCCAACTCGTCGACGATCCGGAGCCGAACTCGGGTGTCGGGGAATTCGTGGGTGAGCGTGGCCACCACGTCGGGCATCCAGTTGGTACCCGCCGAGCTGAACGTGTTGATGGTGATCCGGCCCGCCTTGCCCGCCCGCAGGTCCGACACCGTCGACCCGAGCGCGGTCAGTTCGTCGAGCACCTTGGCCGCCTCGCCCGCGATCACCCGCCCCGCCGGAGTCGGCTCCACCCCGCGGCCCACCCGCTCGAGCAGCTGCAAGCCGGTTTCGCGTTGGAGCGCGGCGAGGTGCTGGGAGATCGCCGACGGTGAGTAGCCGAGGGTCGCCGCCGCCGCGGCCACCGAGCCGGTCGCGACCACGGAGCGGAAGATCATCAAGCGGTGCGTGTCGATCATGCGAACTCCTCAATTCAGTATTACTGAATATTAGACGGCAAATAACCGCTTGTGCTTACCTCTTTCCCGGGCCACCGTTGAGGTATGAAGTCGCGCCTTCCCGCTCTCGCCCTGGTCGCCGTGATGCTGGCCTGGGCATCGTCGTTCGTGATCATCCGCGGCATCGCGCCCTACGTCTCGCCCGCGGCGATGGCGTCGGGGCGAATACTCGTCGGCGCGATCGTGCTGGGGGTGGTGCTCGCTCTCCGCGGTGGGCGGATGCCACGCGGCCTGGCGCTGTGGCTGACCCTGGCGTACGGCGCACTGTGGTTCGGGCTGTACACCGTGCTCGTGAACGCCGCCGAGCATCATCTCGACGCGGGGACAACGGCGCTGCTGGTGAACATCGCCCCCATCGTGGTCGCGGTAATGGCCGGACTGTTCCTGAACGAGGGGTTCCCACCGCTGCTCGTCGTGGGAATCGCTGTCAGCTTCAGCGGCGCGGCCGTCATCGCGTTCACCGGACCGGGTCACCGCGACCGTGTCGGTGTACTGCTCGCGGTGGCCGCCGCCCTGCTCTACGGGGTCAGCGTGGTGGCACAGAAACTCGTCCTGCGAACGACCGACCCGGTGACAACGACAGCGCTGGGCGCGATCGCCGGGGCAGTCGTCCTGCTGCCGTGGGCGCCGCGAATGGCACACGAACTCGCCGAGGCGCCCCTGTCGGCCACCGTCGGCGTCGTCTATCTGGGCCTGGTGCCGACCGGACTGGCATTCCTGCTGTGGGCCTACGCCCTGTCCCACACCCCCGCCGGTGTCACAGCCTCGTCGAGCTACGCCGTGCCCGCCCTGGCCATCGCCATGTCCTGGATCTTCCTCGCCGAGGTACCCACCCCCACCGCTCTTGTCGGCGGTGCCCTGTGCCTGACCGGCGTAGCGATAGCCCGCCTGAATCCGACCGTGTTCCATCGCACGCCCCGATCCCGCCACGAGCCCACACCCCGCCTCCGAGACCACCCGCGGCGCACCCCCAGCCCCACCGTCCACCACTGAATCCACCAACACCTACACATCAGCCACACACCCCCGATCCACACCCCCTGGCAGACTGGACACGTGAGAGACAAGCCCGTGGGTCTGCCCAGCGGCCCCCTGCGCCCGATCGAACTGGCAAGCGGCGCGGTGATGGCCGGTCTCACCGTCGGCCTGATCACCGTCGGCTCACTGGTTCCCATGGCCGCCGCCCTCCAGCTCGTCGCCGCGGTCCCGCTGGGCCTGCTCGCCCAGCGGTATCGGTTCCGGTCGCTGGTCACCGCCACGATCGCGGCAACGTTGGTCACTTTCGTGGCGGCGGGCGTGATGCCCGCACTCGGCGTGATGGGCGCGGCCACGCTGGCGGGGATCATCGGGACGGTGAAACGCCGGGGCGGCGGTCTCCCCGCGGTGCTCGCCCTCGGACTGGTCGCCAGCGCGGGCTGGGGGCTGTTCTCCGTTGGCAGCCTGCTGCTCTTCTCGCGAACCAGAGAACTGTTCTTCGCCGCGTTCCGCAACACCGCCAAGGGCATCGAGAATCTCGCGGGCCGGGTGCCCGCGCTGGAGCCGCTCGGCCGGACGGCCGCCGACACCGTGGAGGTGGTGCTGCGCTGGTGGTGGATCTACATCGGCGCCACGGTGGCACTCGGAGTGCTGGTCAGCACGGTCATCTCGTGGTTCGTCCTCGGCGCGGTGCTGGATCGACTGGCCTGGCTGCCGGGCAGCGACCGACTCGACGCGCCGCTCGATGATCGTCCGGTCGGTCCGCTGCCGGTATCGCTGCACGGGGTCGGCTACCGATACGAGGGCACCGACGTGGACGCGCTCGCCGACATCGATCTCACCATCCGGCCGGGTGAGTTCGTCGCGGTCGTCGGCCACAACGGTTCCGGCAAGTCGACCTTGACCAGGGTTCTGGCAGGCAGGCCGCCGACCGCGGGTGCGGTGGATCGTCCGGGCTCGGCGGGCTTGGGCGCGATCGGCGGAACCGCGCTGGTGCTGCAACGCCCCGAGAGTCAAACCCTCGGCGTCTCGGTCGCCGACGACGTCGTGTGGGGCCTGTCGGCGGAGTCGGCCACCGAGGTCGACGTCGACGCGCTCCTGGCCGAGGTCGGCCTCGCCGGTATGGGCCCCCGCGAGACCGCCACCCTGTCCGGCGGCCAGCAACAGCGCCTGGCCGTGGCGGCCGCGCTCGCCCGACGCCCGGCCCTGCTCATCGCCGACGAAGCCACCTCCATGATCGATCCCGACGGCCGCCGCGAACTCGTGGCCCTGCTGGCCGAACTCCCGCGCAGGCACGGCACCGCCGTGGTCCTGGTGACCCACCACGAGGCCGACGCGATCGCCGCCGACCGGGTGATCCACCTCGCGAACGGCCGCGCGGTCGACCACCTCGCGAGCTGGCCCCACCCCGCCCGCGATCAGCGCCGCAAGCCGATGGGCGCCCCCGTTCTCGAGCTCGCCGACGTGCACCACACCTACAACCGCGGCACCCCGTGGGAGGCTCCCGCCCTGCACGGCGTCGACCTGTCGGTCCGCAAGGGCGAGGCGCTGCTGATCGTCGGCGGCAACGGGTCGGGCAAGTCGACCCTCGCCTGGATCATCGCGGGGCTGATCGCACCGAGCTCGGGACGCTGTGAACTGCGCGGCACCGCGGTCGACAAGCAGGTCGGCGGGGTCGCGCTGGCCTTCCAGCATTCCCGGCTGCAGTTGCAGAAGCAGACCGTCGGTGCCGAGATCGCCGACTGGGGTGGGCGGGCGACCGGTTCCGGCGCGGTCGGGCAGGCACTGGACGCGGTGGGCTTGGATCGCCGCCTCGCCGCGCGCTCGGTCGAGGAACTCAGCGGCGGGCAAGCCAAGCGGGTGGTCCTCGCCGCCATGGTGGCCAGTCACCCGCAGGTGGTCGTCCTCGACGAACCACTGGCGGGCCTGGATCCACGCGGTCGCGCCGAGATCGTGGAACTGCTTGCCCGGCTGCGGGATTCGGGGCTGACCCTGATCATCATCTCCCACGATGTCGCCGAGATGACGATGGTGTGCGACCGCACGGTGCACCTGGACGGCGGCATGGTGGTCTCGGCCGACGGCCATCCGATCCCCCGAACCGAACGCACTCCCGAGAAGTCGCCCTTCGTGGCCGGTCTGCCCTTGGGCCGCCGCGGCGACGAAGGCGCGACGGCACACACCAGCGCACCGGAAGGTACGATCCCATGAGCACAGTGCTGCTGCGTGAAGTACCGGTCGACAGCGTCGTGCACCGCCTGTGGGCGGGCACGAAGATGATCGCCGCGTTCCTGTTGAGCCTGCTGCTCATGTTCTTGCCGTCGTGGCCGGTACTCGGCCTGATCACGGCCTTCCTGGTGCTGATCTGGGTGCTCGCGCGGCTACCGCTCGGCGCGATCCCCCGCCTGCCGTTGTGGTTCTGGGGACTGGTCGTGCTCGGTGGTCTGATCAACGCGCCGATCGGGCTGAAGGCCGTGCTCGGCTACGCGCAGATCTTCGTGTTCGGCCTGGTGTTGGTGGCCGCCTCGTTCCTGATCGCCTTCACCACCCCGATGGGCGAGATCGCCCCCGCACTCGCGAAACTCGGTGCGCCGCTGCGCAAGCTGCGTGTGCCGGTCGACGAGTGGGCCGTGGTCGTGGCGCTCACGCTGCGCGGCCTCCCGCTGCTGTTCGACGAGATCCGGGTGCTGCGCGCCGCACGCAAACTGCGCCCCAAGGACAAGCTGCTGCACCGCGCCGCCGACAATCCGCTCATCGATATCCTCACCGCGTGCATGGCGGTGTCGTCGCGGCGTGCGGGCGAGCTCGGCGAGGCGATCACCGCGCGGGGTGGCACCGGGATGCTGACCGCGCACCCCAGCGCACCGCACCGTCGCGACGCGGTCGCCTTGGCGATCGTGGTGGTGGTCTGCGCGGGCGCCGTGGTGTTGAGCAACCTCATCGGCTGACCCCACAGCCTCCCACGCTGTCGTGATCGCCGGCTTGTATCAACATTCTGAACTGGGCGCAATACCCTGAATTCACTGTCCCGAAACCCTCCGGCAAGCTATGGTTCGTCACGGAAATCGAGCTAGGCAGCTTCACGCGCCGGTCACGAACTTTCTCGGGGGAAGTCCATTACCGCGGCGCTTGTTCGAGCACGTCACACCTGATGGAATCCAGATGGGAAACGTTCATATGATCATCCGCAAAATCGCCGCGGCCGCGATTCCGGCTCTCGCGGCAGCGCTGGTGGGGACCGGAGTGGCCGGCGCCGATCCGGTGACGCCGAATGTCGAGTACCACACCGAACTCGTCGGCAACACCGTTGTCACCACCCTCACCCACGGCACCTTCGCGATCAACGGCGGCGCGGTCGACGTCCGCGACGAGGCAGGCGCGACCCTGATCTCGCTGCCCCTCTCGGTCCGCGAGGGCAATCTCGAGTACCCGCTGCCGCACGCGCTCCGCGAGGACAGTCGAGTGCTCGAGCTGACCGCGGTCAAGGATGTCGCGGCGGCCAGGCCCAACCTCAGCCCGGTCGCCTCACCCGCGGAAAACTATGCCGCACAGGCGAACTTCGCCTCCACCTTCGGCCTTGCCACCGCTATCGGCAGCTTCGTCGGGATGGCCATCGGTGCCGCGATCGGCTTCGTGGTCGGCTTGCCCGCCGGCGGGGTCGGCGCGATTCCCGGTCTCATCACCGGCGCCACCATCGGCGGGATCATCGGCACCCTCGTTGTCGGTGGGCCGACGCTGCTCATCGCGGGCATCGACCTGATAAGCACTCTGGCCGCCCCGGCGGGGACCACCCAGTGGGCCACGAAATAGTCTGCACCGCAGTGTGATCGACCGAGTCGCACCGACACCGACACCGGTGGCGGTGCGACTCTTTTCAGATGCTCGACATCCCCGCGCGCCTCAGCGATACTGGCGCCGGTGCGACAAGGTAACGGACTCGACATTCCCGACACTCTCGGCGATCTCTGTGCGCCCGACCGGATGGCGCTGATCGTCTACGACATGCAGGTGGGTGTCCTCGGACAGCTGCCCGACGGTCAGGAGATCACCGACCGCGTCGTGCGAGTGGTCGAAGCGGCCCGGCGCGGCGGGTATCCGGTGATCTTCCTGCGGCACTTCTTCCCGCCGCGGCGACTGACCGGCGTGTACGGGATGCGGCTGCTGATGAGCTGGCAGAACGCCGAATCCGTCGACGACGTGGCCTTCGTCCTGCAACGCGATACGCCCGCCTTCGAGCTGGTACCGGAGCTCGTCCCACGCGAGGACGAGCTGGTCTTCGACAAGATGTCGATGTCGGCGTTCGAGGGCACACCCCTGGCTACCCTGCTGCGCGATCTGCGGATCGGCTCCTACGCCATCGCCGGTGTCGCGCTCGAGATCGGCATCGCGCCCACCGTCACCCACTCGACCGACCTGGGTTTCGTTCCCGTGGTGATCGCTGACGCCTGCGGCGGTCGCGACGCCGAAGCGATCGCGCGGGCCTACGACGACGTCGCGTTCCAGGGTAATGCGCTGGTCACCGATGTCGAGACGATCTCCGGCCTCATGGCGGGGAACTGACAGCACGGCGAACACGCAGCGTGGCCAGCTCGGCGGACCGATGATCGTCGGCCCGCCGAAACAGCTCAGGCCTGATTACGCAGCGCGTTCTTGGCCGCGTCCTGCGCGGAATCCACCTGACCGCTGAACTTGCCACCGGTCTTGTCGTCGACCACGTCACCTGCCTTGTCGATGACGCTGTCGACCTTGTCCGCATGCTGGGCAGCCATGTCCATCGCCTTGCCCGCCAGGTTCTTGAAATCCACCGCGTACTCCTCGTTGATTCGACACCGGGTACAACCCGATTACCGTAGCAACATCGCAGCTTTCGCGGTGGGCATCATCGCGGCGAACTCGTCACACCGTCCCACACGGGATGCCAGAGCCGTCCGGTGTCGGTCCACGCCTGGAAACGGACAGTACCGGTGAGCTCGGGGTCGACCCATTGCGCGTCGCGGCGTTCGTCGGCGGTCATCTCGTTGACGAACGGAGCGGTCGCGCGGCGCAACCCGGCCAGTTCGGCGGCGATCCGACGCGACTGCTCGTCACCGAATCCGGTACCAACCCGGCCGACGTAGACGAGGCCGTCCTCGTGCGGCACACCGAGCAGCAGGGACTTGAACGGCCGTTTGTCGCTGCGCCGCCACCCGCCGACCACCACCTCCTTGGAACGCCAATTGCGCTGCTTGAGCCAGGTCTGGCTGCGTTTGCCCGGCTGGTACACCGAACTCAGCCGCTTGGCGACCACCCCCTCCTGCCCCTGCTCTCGACTGGCCTTCATCGCCTCGGCACCCGAACCATCCAGCAGCGCACCGACATTCATCGACGGCGACAGCCTGCCCAACGCCTCGAGCACGGCGCGACGGTCGGTATATTTCTTGCGCAGCAGGGAGGTGCCGTCGAGGTAGAGCACGTCGAAGGCGACGAACACCGCGCGGGCCGAATCCGCTTGCAGTGCAGAGATATCCGAAAGCCCGGCGGCATCGAGCACCACCGCTTCACCATCCAGGACCACCCGGTGCCCGGCCAACTCCTCACCGAGGGCGGCCAAGCGCGGATACCGCGCGGTCACCGTGTTGCCCGCGCGGCTGCGGACAGTGACCGTACCGTCGTCGACCTCGACGATCACCCGGAAGCCGTCCCACTTGGTCTCGAAGGCCCAGTCCGCGGGTGTCAGCGATTCGACATCACCCGCGGTGGCCAACATGGGTGCCAGTCCGCGCGGGAAACCGTTGTCCGTCACCGGCTCTCGACGGGACTGATCACGCATCCGATGCATCAGCCACTGGTCGCCCTTGGTCTGGATGAAGGCGTAGCGGCCGGACACCCGCTCCCCGTCGAGTTCGACGATCACCTCGTCGGCGCGCCACTTCTCGGTGACGTAGGTGCCCGAATCCCAGATCGTCATCTGTCCCGCACCGTACTCGCCCTGGGGGATGGTGCCGTGGAAGTGCAGGTATTCGAGGGGGTGGTCCTCGGTGCGCACGGCCAGCCGATTGTGTTTCGGCTCGGTCGGCGGCCCCTTGGGCACTGCCCAGGAAGCCAGGACACCGTCGTGTTCGAGGCGCACATCCCAGTGCAGGCGGCGGGCGTGATGCTCCTGGATGACGAAGCGGTCGCCGGGCCCCGGTTCGGGCGTGACCTCGGGGACGGGCTCGGGCGTGCGCCGCGGGTCGCGCATGCTGCGGTACTTGGCGAGGGAGTCGGGGCGGGTGGGCAGCGGCGGATCGAGGTCGGCCAGCAGATCGCCGTCGGCTTTCCACCGGGCCAGCACCTCGTCGAAACGCAACTGGCGCAACGCTTGCGCGTCTTCTATCTCGGCCCAGGTGCGCGGGGCGGCAGCGTTGGGTTCGGTGCGACCGCGCAGCGAGTAGGGGGCGATGGTGGTCTTGGCGGCGTTGTTCTGGCTCCAGTCCAAGAACACCTTGCCCTTGCGGGCCACCTTCGCCATGGTCGCCGTCACCAGATCCGGGTGCAGCGCTTCGAGATTGGCGGCCACCTGCTTGGCGACGGTGGACGCGCCACGCGAACTCACCGGCCGCTCCAGCGGCACATAGACGTGAATCCCCTTGCTACCACTGGTCACCGGGAAAGCCCGCATACCGATATCGGCGACCATGTCACGCACGGCCAGCGCCACCCGCGCGCATTCGGCCAACCCCGCGCCCGCTCCAGGGTCGAGATCGAACACGATCCTGGTGGCCGGACCGCGCGCGTCCGCGTCGAAACGCCACTGCGGCACATGGATTTCCAGCGCGGCCTGCTGTGCGAGCCAGGCCATCCCGGCCTCGGAATCGATCAGCGGGTACGCCACCCGGCGGCTGGAATGTTCGATCGCGGCGCGGTGGATCCACGCGGGCGCGTGCTCGGGAAGGTTCTTCTCGAAGAAGTCGGCGTGGTCGACCCCGTTCGGCCACCGTTTCCTGGTCACCGGCCGCCCCACCAGATGGGGCAGTGCCGCCTCGCTGATCGCCGAATAGTAGGCGATCACCTCGCCTTTGGTGGTGCCGGTCTGCGGGTACAGCACCTTGTCGAGGTTGCTGAGCTCAACCTCGATGTCCGGTTCACCCGGCGCGCCCCGAAATTCCCGGCGGACCATCGACGCGATCGAAGCGGGGACCGTCTACCGGTCCCCGCGCCGAATCAGGCCTTGGGTCCCGGATCTGTCGGAGCGGGGCCGCCGGGGGCAGTGCCGGGGCCTGCCTGCGGGGGCACGACCTTCTTGGCCGCGTCCTTGCCCTTCTCGATCTTGTCGCTGTACTTGCCCTTGGTCTTGTCATCGATGAAGGTGCCGGCCTTGTCGACCGCTTCATTGATCTTGTCGGCGTTCTGTTCGACCGCTACCTTGCCCTTACCGAGCAAGCCCTTCAAGGTATCCACGAGACTCATCTGCCGATGTTCCTTTCGCGAGGAGGGTCACTCCACATATTCCCACCACGAATCCCGTGGTGGGAGGTCATTCGGAACCACCCTCTGGCCCGGCTTGGGCACTACCACCGGGGTACCCGCTTTCTCGGCGGCCGACACCAGTCTGCGGACGGGTTCGGACCAGCCGTGGAAGGCCAGATTGAAGGTGGCCCAGTGGATCGGGACCAGCAGTCCGTACCCGGCGTCGCCGAGGCACAGGTCGGCGTGCGCGCGCACCGCCTCTTCGGGATTCATGTGCACATCGGTCCAGCGCTCGTCGTAGGCGCCGATGGGCAGCAGTGTGAGATCGAAGGGGCCCAGCACCGCGCCCGCCTGGGAGAAGGCCTTCGTGTAGCCGGTGTCGCCACCGAAGTAGACCCGCTTGGTCGGACCCGACAGCGCCCACGACGCCCACAGTGTGGTGTTGCGGACCAGCCCGCGGCCGGAGAAATGCCTGGCCTCGGCGCAGGTGATGGTGAGACCCCGATCGTCGGCGCCGCGCCCCAGCGAGACCGAACCACCCCAGTCCAGCTCGATGATCCGGTACTCGGGCACGCCCCACTGCCGCAGGTGCGCGCCGATACCGGTCGGCACGACGAACGGCGCGAGCTGGGTGCGGACGAGCTCGTCGATGGTGGCTTTGTCGAGATGGTCGTAATGGTCGTGGGAGATGATCACGGCGTCGACGACCGGCACCTGCGACAGCTCGCCGGGGACCGGGTGGAGCCGGGCCGGGCCGAGGACCGGGGACGGGGAGACCCGTTCGCTCCACACCGGATCGGCCAGTACCCGGTAGCCGTCGATCTCGACCAGTGCGCTGGCATGCCCGTACCAGGTCACCGCGAGCTCGGCGGCCTGCTCCGGGGCCGCGGGGGTGACTAGCGGGACGGGGTTGCGCGGGCGACCGACCCGCCCCTTGGTGATCCCCGACCAGATCAGCGACGGTGCGGCTCCGGCGGCGAGCATGGAGCTGGGCTCGGTGTTGTGGAAACGGCCGTCGCGGTAGGAGGACTTGCCGACCGCGGTCGGCGCGATCGCCGACGGGCCCGCGCCGAGCGAGGTGGGCAGCCCCCACACCGCGCGCGCCATCCAGGCGAGACCGAAGGTGCTCGCCATCGAACCCGCCAGGCGCGTGATCCGCATCAGCGGCCCACGAACTTCGCCGGACGCTTCTCCTGCCGGGCCAGGCGGCCCTCTTTCGCGTCGTCGCTGCTCCACGCGGCTTCCAGCGCGGCCCGCTGCTGCGCGCTCGCCGGATCGCCGGTGCCGTCGTCGTTGAGCATCAGTTTCATGGCCCGCAGCGACAGCGGCGCCAGCGCGGCGATCGACTTCGCCCAGTCCTGCGCGTCGGCGAGGGTGCCGAGCTTGTTGGCGAAACCGTAGGCGTAGGCGTCCGCGGCGGAGACCGATTCCGCGCCGAGCAGGATCGTTCGGGCGGGGCCGCCGCCGATCAGGGCCGCCAGCCGCGACACCGTCCAGCGATCCACCGAGATGCCGAGCTTGGCGGCGGGCACCGCGATGTAGGCATCGGGCTCGATCACCCGCAGGTCCGAAGCCAGCGCCAGTTGCACCCCCGCGCCGAGCGCGCCGCCGTTGATCGCCGAGATCACCGGCACCGGGACGGATTCGATGGTGTGCAGCATGTCGAGCAGGCCGCCGAGGAACGACTCGGAATACACCCCCGACAGGTCGGCACCCGCACTGAAGATCGGCCCACGGCCGGTGAGCACGATGGCGCGCGCACCGTGGGCCACCGCGTCGAGTACCGCTGCGCGCAGCTGCCCGACCAGGTCCTCGTTGAGCGCGTTGCGCCGTTCCTCGCGCTGCAATTCGATGGTGATCACATCACCATCGCGGGTCACGCCGAGCATTCATCCTCCCCAGAATCAGCGGTTTCGTGAATGTTCACACTCTGCCACAGGCGACCGACAACGCCCGGTAGGCGATAGCATCGACCGCTGTGGTTCCTCTTCGTTCGGCCCCAGACGCACCGAGCCACCGCGGCGTGCAGGCTCTCCGGTGACGGATTTCGACATCCTCGTGGTCGGCGCGGGCCAGGCCGGGCTCTCCGCCGGCTACCACCTGCGCCGGCTCGGCTTGGTGCCCGAACGGGATTTCCGCATCGTCGACCACGCGCCCGGTCCCGGTGGCGCCTGGCAGTTCCGATGGCCTTCGCTGACCCTGACCACGGTGAACCGCGTGCACGATCTGCCGGGGATGTCTTTCGCCGAGACGCTGCCTGCGGGGTCGGAGTCGGCGCGCGCGGCCACGGCGGTGCCGCACTATTACGAGCTCTACGAAAAGCGCTTCGACCTGCGAGTTCAGCGGCAGGTGACGGTGCAGGTGGTCTGTGATCGGACCGCCGACGGACACAGCTGCGCCGGCCGCGGCGAGATATTGCAGGTCGAGACCGAGGGCGCGGGCACCTTGCGCGTACGGGGGCTGATCAACGGCACCGGCACCTGGGAGCACCCGTTCATCCCCCGCTATCCGGGCGCCGACACCTTCGCCGGACGCCAATTGCACACCCGCGACTACCGAACCGCCGACGAGTTCGTGGGCAAGCACGTGGTCGTCGTGGGTGGGGGAATCTCGGCGGTGCAGTTGCTCGACGAAATCTCGCGCGTGACCTCCACCACATGGGTCACCCGGTCGCAGCCGCGGTGGCGGGAGACGCCGTTCGCCGAGCAGGACGGGCGCGACGCGGTGGCACTGGTCGAAGACCGCGTGCGCGCCGGCCTGCCGCCGGGGTCGGTGGTGTCGGTGACGGGTCTGTTGCTCGACGATCGGGTGCGGGCCGCGCGCGAACGGGGTGCGCTGCGGCGGTTGCCGATGTTCGAGCGGATCGAACCCGCCGGGGTGCGCTGGGCAGACGGCGGTTTCCAGGCCGCCGACGTGATCTTGTGGGCGACCGGTTTCCGCAGCTCCCTGGACCACTTGGCCCCGCTGCGGCTGCGCGAACCCGGCGGCGGGATCACCATGACCGGGCGATTGGCGACCCAGGTGGCCGTCGACCCGCGCGTGCATCTCATCGGCTACGGGCCCTCGGCCAGCACGATCGGCGCCAACCGCGCGGGCCGGGCAGCCGCGCGCGAACTGACCGACTACCTCGGGGTCATTCCAGCCCCGCGCTGAACGTCGCCGGATCGCCGCCGACTCGTTTGCCCACGTCGAGGCGGTTGATCGACTCCATCGCCGCGGCATCGAGCTCGAAGGTGAACACGTCGAAGTTCTCGGCGATCCGCGAGGGCGTGACCGACTTCGGGATGACGATATTGCCCAACTGCAGGTGCCACCGGATGATGACCTGCGCGGGCGTGCGACCGAGTGCGGTCGCGATGGCGGCGATGGTCGGATCGTCGAGCAAAGTGCCCTGCCCGAGTGGGCTCCACGCCTCGGTGGCGATCGCGTGATTGGCATGGTATTGGCGCAGGTCACGCTGGGAAAGCGTGGGATGCAACTCGATCTGGTTCACCGTGGGGATCTCACCCGTCTCGGCGATCACGGTCTCCAGATCGATCACCCGGAAGTTGGAGACACCGATCGAACCGATTCGGCCCTGCGACTTCAGCGCCTGGAACGCGCGGAACGTGTCGACGAAGCGACCGGCCGACGGGACGGGCCAGTGGATCAGGTACAGGTCGAGATAGTCCAGGCCGAGCCGCTGCATGCTGGCGTCGAAGGCGCGCAGGGTGCTGTCGTAGCCCTGCTCGGAGTTCCACAGCTTGGTGGTGACGAAGAGTTCGTCGCGAGCAATCCCCGATTCACGGAGGGCGCGGCCTACGCCTTCCTCGTTTCCGTAGACCGCGGCCGTGTCGATACTGCGGTAGCCGACCTTCAACGCCTCGGCCACCACCCCGGTGACGTCTTCCGCGGGTACCTGGAACACACCGAAGCCGAGCTGTGGGATCACGTTCCCGTCATTGAGCACGATGGTGGGGACAGGGCTGCTCTCACTACGGAAGGTCACCCACTCGAAGGTAGAAGTGGTTCGGTGCGGCGTCAACGACGGCGCGTCGCGTGTTTCCCCCTGGCACAAAACGGGGCGCTGGTCAGGGAATTGCCCAGAGCTCAGTATCCGGCTCCGGCCAGCCCGATTCGCCGGTACCGGGTCTGCCTCATCGCTCGCAGTTGTGTGGGTTCGCAGGCGCGCAGCGCTGCCAGCTCGGCGGCGATCGCGAGGACGGTGCGGCGAGCGAAGGCGACCGGTTCGTCGGCGGCGTCGGGGTACTCCTCGACGATCCGGTCCACCACACCGTCTCCGAGCAGATCGGCCGATCTGATGCCTTGCGCCGCAGCCAATTCCGGTGCGTGCGCGGTATCACGGAACACGATGGCGCTCGCCCCTTCCGGTGGCAGCGGGGCGAGCCAGCCGTGCCGGGCGGCGAGTACCCGGTCGGCGGGCAGCAGCGCGAGCGCGCCGCCGCCGGTGCCCTGGCCGAGCAGCACGGAGACGGTCGGGGTGTCGAGAGTGACGAGATCGGCCAGACAGCGCGCGATTTCGGGGGCCAGCCCGCGCTCCTCGGCCTCCTTGGACAGGGCGGCACCGACGGTGTCGATGACGAGCACCAGCGGCAGACGCAGTTCGCGCGCGAGGACCATCGCCCGTCGCGCCTCGCGCAGGGCGGCCGGGCCCATGGTGTGCTCGCCCTCCTGACCGGATCGATCGTGTCCGAACACGACGCACGGTTGCCCGGCGAAGCGAGCGAGGGCGAGCAGCACGGTGCGATCGGAATCACCTCGGCCGGTACCGCTGAGTGGAACCCGTTGCGTCGTATGGCGAAGCAGATCGCGAATACCCGGTCGGCCGGGCCTGCGCGAACTGAGCACCGAATCCCAGGCGCTCGCAGTCGGATTCGCCGCGGTCGCCGGACTACGCACCGGCGCGGCCCAACCCGGTTCGGTCGTCACCGCGACCACGTCCCCGCCTGCCACGCTCATCGCCCGATGCGCGATGCGGCGGAACACCTCCACCGTCACCACACCGTCGATCACGCCGTTGCGGTAGAGGTTCTCCGCGGTCTGCACATCCGGCGGAAAAGGCCTGCCGTACAGGGCTTCGTACACGCGGGGCCCGAGAAACCCGATGAGCGCACCGGGCTCGGCAAAGGTGATGTGCCCCAACGACCCCCATGAGGCGAACACCCCGCCCATCGTAGGATCGCGCAGGTACACCAGATACGGGTGTCCCGCCGTCTTGTGCACGGCCACCGCGCCCGCGATCTTCACCATCTGCACGAAAGCGATTGTCCCCTCCTGCATCCGAGTGCCACCGGAGGTGGGCGAGGCGATCAACGGCAGCCCGAGTTCGGTAGCGCGCTCGACCGCGCGCACGATCCGCTCGGCCGCGGCCACCCCGATCGACCCGGCCAGAAACGCGAACTCACAGGCGATCACCGCCACCCGGCGGCCGCGCAACAACCCCTCCCCCGTCAACACCGACTCATCGGTGCCCGCTCGATCGGCCGCGGCGATGAGCTCCTGCCGATAGCGAGGCGACACCGCGGGCTCGATCGGCGCGCGATCCCAACTCACGAAAGAACCCGCGTCGAGTAACTGGCCGAGCAGCTCTTCCGCCGACATGTGCACGTGGTGAGCGTAGCCGGACCCTGTTCAGGTGGGTCACGACATCGCGACGCTGTGTTAGAACATCTTGACTTTCTATTGTGTTTTTACAACACTATGTTAGGTGAGCCCAGTCAGACGAGGGGAAACCCTGCCGATCTTCAATCGCATCGCGGTGTTGCGGGCGGAGCATCGGATGAGCCGGGCGGCGCTTGCCGAGGCCGTCAATGTCAATGTCCAGACGATCGGCGCGCTCGAGCGCGGCGATCACTATCCGAGCCTCGACCTGGCCATGCGCATCTGCGATGTGTTCGCGCTGCCGGTCGAAGTCGTGTTCTCCCGCAAGGAATTGGGGCCGTTGTCGGCCGAGCTCTACCCACGTACGAAAGGCGAAATGCCATGACCAGCACGCTCATCGACCGCTACCAGAACTACCGGGTCCGGCGCTGGCTCGTGCAGGAGCAGCGGACCTCGGGAATGCTCACGAGCTGGCGATCGCGTCGGCGGCGGCGAATTCTCGTGGTCCTCGTGACGATCGCCCTGGTCGGGATCGCGGTCGCCGGAGTGATGCGCGCGTTGAACCTGTTCGGGGCGCCAGGGGTCGCGGTCGTCTCGGCGCTGCTGTTCCTGCCGAGCTGGACCATGCTGCGGATCGCCTCGGGCGGCCAGGATCACGCACCCGACCAGATGCTCGACGAACTGGAGGTCGCCGAGCGCAACAAGGCGCGCTCGGCGGGGCTCGCGCTCACGCAATCCCTGACCATGCCGCCACTGGCGTACCTGATCTTCGGCAGCGCGTTCTCGCCGCACGCCGATGCCTACCGCATCGCCTACGCGGGCGGACTGATGATGCTGGCCACGATCATGGCCGGCGGCTGTGCGCCTGCCATGATCCTCGGCTGGACCCGGCCCGATCCCGAACCCGAGTCGTGAACGAACGCGGGCGGGGCTGCGGCCTTCATCGCAGCAGCCCCGTCTCCGTCCGGAAACCGGTTCAGTAGCCCTGCATGACCTTGCGCAGCGCGTACTCGGTCAAGGCGACCAGGGCCTGCTTGGCCGGTTCCCGGCGACGGGCGTCGATCGACATGATCGGCACGTCGGCGGGAACCGCCAAGGCCTGGCGGATGTCCTCGAGCGGGTACTTCGGCGCGTCGTCGAACTCGTTGAGCGCCACCAGGAACGGCAGCCCGCGGGCCTCGAAGTAGTCGACAGCGGCGAAGCTGTCTTCGAGCCTGCGGGTGTCGACCAACACCACGGCGCCGATGGCGCCGCGGATCAGGTCGTCCCACATGAACCAGAACCGGTACTGGCCCGGCGTACCGAACAGGTACAGGACCAGGTCGTCGGCGAGGCTGATGCGGCCGAAGTCCATCGCCACCGTGGTGGTCGACTTCTGCGGAATACCGGTCAGGTTGTCGATTCCGGTACTGGCGTTGGTGACCAACGCCTCGGTGCGCAGCGGAACGATCTCCGACACCGCGCCGACCATCGTGGTCTTACCCACGCCGAAGCCGCCGGCGACCACAATCTTCGCCGAAGTCGGCTTGGCCGTGCGGGTATCGACCTGCGCCGTCGAATCAAATACGCCGGAGTCCACTGAGAACCCTTTCGATCAGCTCGCGACGTTCATCGTCGCTGGAATCGTCTTTCAAAGTTGCCGAAACCCGGACGTGACCGGCCTCGATCAGATCGGCTACGAGTACCCGGGCCACCCCGATCGGGATGTACAGCTGGGCAGCTATCTCGGCAACGGACGGCGATTGCCTGCACAACTCCACGATGGACGTTTCGAGGTTGTTCAGTTCGTACTGCCGCTCCATGGCGACCGGATGCGATGCGACGAGTGCCTCCAACGCCAACTCGACCGCCGGCCTGGTGCGGCCGGCAGTCAAGGAGTACGGGCGAACGAGGCTGGGCTCGGCGCTCCCCATGCGGTGATCGTCTATGTCCATCCCACCATCAGGAACCCATCGTGACGCGAGGCGTGGCTTGGACCGTCTGGCCAACGCGCTCGACCAGAAGTGCCATTTCGTAGCCGACCTGACCGATATCACACGAGGTGTTGGTCAGGACTGCGAGATACGAGCCGTCGCCGACTGCCATGAGCAGCAGGTAACCGTGCTCCATCTCGACGACGGACTGGAGTACCGTACCGCCTTCGAACAGATTCGACACGCCGACGGAAAGGCTGGCCAGTCCGGCGGTCACGGCAGAGAGCTGCTCGGCGCGGTCGACCGGGAGCTGAGCGCTCGCGGCCATCAAGAGTCCGTCAGCCGAGACCAGCACGGCATGGGCTACGCCAGGAACCTCGTTGGCGAAGTTCGAAACCAGCCAATCCAGCTGACGGTTCGTACCACCTAGATCGGGGTTCATCGGTCTCCTTTATCTCCGGTTAGGTTCATTGCCTTCATTGCGCGGCCATCCCGGACGCCCTGCTGGTGACGACTCAGGCTGTTGCGGATCGTGGCGGGATCGCGTTGGGGTTGGGTGCGATCGGCGGCGCCGCTCACACCACCGGGCACGAGCCTTCCGCCCGGACTGCGCTGAGGCAAGCCGGCGGCGGTTCGCACCTCGGACTGGGCTTCGCTGGCCGCCCGAGCTGCCTGCCATCCCTCGTCACCCGGTGATTCGAAAGCGGCAGCCATTTGGTTCCGGTCGGAGTTCTCGTCCGTGAGCCACGCCGACATCATCTCGGCGAAGATCGGCGTTCCGCCCATCACGGAATCACCCTCCGGTGCCGGCTGCAACCTGGTCTGGAAGAACGACGCAGCCTTGACCGGGTTGGACCGGAAGCTGTGCCGACCCGGATCACGCCCTGCCGACGCAGCGTTTTCCGGCCCCGCAGGGTCCCGATCCCGTTGCGGCAGAGCCACTCCTGGCCCGGCGGTCGCCTGCGGTACAACACTAGCCCCGGGATCGCGCTGCGGCAGCCCATTCGGCGCAGCGGCTCGTTGGTGCAGTCCGTTGGACGCGGCCGGCTGCGGTTGACCAGCGGCCGGGGCGCGCTGCGGCAGACCGTTGTCGGCCGGATCCTGCTGCGGCGCAGGGGTCGCGCGCTGCGGCAGGCCGTTGGCCGGACGAGCGGGCTGGGCACGCTGCGGGAGTCCGTTGGCCGGATCACGTTGCGGCAGACCACCGGACTGCTCACGCTGCGGCAGGCCGGTCGACGGATCACGCTGGGGCAGACCACCGGACTGCTCACGCTGCGGCAGACCAGTGGACGGGTCGCGTTGGGGCAGACCGCCCGTCTGCTCACGCTGCGGCAGGCCGGTCGACGGATCACGCTGGGGCAGACCACCGGACTGCTCGCGCTGGGGCAGACCACCGGTCTGATCGAGCCTCGGCAGACCGCCGGACTGATCCCGATGCGGCAGACGTGGCGCTGGATCGCGCTGCGGCAGACCACCGGCGGCATTGCCCCGCTGCGGAAGTCCGGACGACGGATCACGCGGCGCCGAATCACGCTGCGGCGCAGCGCTTCCCTGGCCACGCTGCGGCAGACCGCCCGACTGCGCCGAATCACGCTGCGCACTCGCGGCGTCGCGCTGCGGCAGACCCGCTGCCGGATCACGCTGCGGCAGACCACCGGACTGCTCACGCTGCGGCAGACCACCGGACTGTTCACGCTGGGGCAGACCGGTCGACGGGTCACGCTGGGGCAAGCCACCGGCCTGATCCCGCTGCGGTAGACGCGGCGACGGATCACGCTGGGGTAGGCCGACCGACGGGTCACGCTGCGGAGCGCCGTTGGCGCCCGGAGAACGCTGGGGCAGACCACCGGGGGTGCTCCCCCGCTGCGGCGGTGCCGAATCACGCGGCGGCTGGGCGGGCGGCTGCGCGGAATCCCGCGACGGCGCACCGTTGGCACCCGGCTGACGCTGCGGCAACCCACCACCGGCCTGCGGCGGCCCACCGGGCTTCTGCTCGCCTTGTCCCTGCGGACCCTGTCCCTGCGGACCCTGGCCCTGCGGCCCCGGCCCGGCGGGTGGACGCGGCGGCCCGCCCGGCGACACACTGCGCTTGGGCAGGCTCGCCGCGGCGAGCTTGCCGCGCTGCGGCACGTTGCCCTGACCCGGCGCGGGCGGACGCAGAGACGGCGACGACTGCTCGGTCGCGTCCTGAGCCATGCCCGAAGCCATCGAGTTACCCGGTTGACGCTGCGGCAACCCACCACCGGCACCCGCCGGGGTCGGCCCGCTGACGCCGGGATCCACCGTGACCATCACGTTGCCGCCCGGAGTACGGGTGATCGCGCGGGTCTGCATGGTGCTCGGCTGCGGTTGCGGCTGCTGCTGTGGTGCGGGCTGCTGCTTCTGCAACTGCTGCGGCGGGATCACGGTCCCGCCTGCCACCGCGACGATCAGACCGACCGGCACGTGCACGGTGACGGTGACGCCGGGATCGCGGGCGGTATCGAAGGTCGGGCGCAGACGCACGGTGAGACCGTGGCGTTCGGCCAGTCGGCCGACCACGAACAGGCCCATGTGGCGGGCGGTGTCGGGGCCGGGCTCTGCGGTCTGCTCGAGCCTGTGGTTGATCTCCGACATCTCCGCGGGCGGCATACCGATGCCGCGGTCGGCGACCTCGATCAGCAGGCCCTGGTCGTGCGCCTGGGCGAAGGTGAACTTGACGTCGGTCTCCGGCGGGGAGGCCCGCAGGGCGTTGTCGAGCAGCTCGGCGAACAGGTGCGCCATATCGGAGGCGGCAGGCTCGACCAGCGAGCCGCGCGGCGTGGCGCCGAGCTTGACCCGCTCGTAGTCCTCGACCTCGGAGATCGCGGCGCGCAGCACGTCGGCGATCTCGACCGGGGCCGACTTGGTGCGGCGCTGCTTCGTACCGGCGAGAATCAGCAGGTTGTCACCGTTACGGCGCATGCGCGCCGCGAGGTGGTCCAAGCGGAAGAGGTTCTCGAGCAGGCGCGGGTCCTTCTCGTCGTATTCCATCGCCTCGATGAGGGTGAGCTGATGGTCGACGAGCGACTTGGAACGACGGGCCAGCGTCTCGAACATGTCGTTGACCTGCGAACGCATCTGCGCCTGATCACTCGCCAGGCGCAGCGCCTGACCGTGGATATCGTCGACGGCGCGGGCCAGCTGGCCGATCTCCTCGTCGGAGCGCACCGGCATCGGCTCCAGCGGCACGTCCTCGGGCGCGGCGCCGTTGCGGAGCTGGGCGACCTCGTGCGGCAGATCGGATTCGGCCACGCGCAGCGCGGCCAGGCGAAGGCGGTGCAGCGGCACGATCATCGAGCGGGCGACGAACACGGCCAGCAGCAGCGCGGCCAGGATCGTCGCGATGACGACCGCGGTGTATGTCCAGGCGCCGGTGGCGGCGGCGCTGGTGAGATCGTTCATCGAGACCTCGATGGCCTTGGTGGCCTCGTTCACGACGCCTTCGTAGGCGACGAGGCTCGTGTAGAGCGAGGTACGCATGTCCCCGACGGGCAGCTTGCCCGCCGCCACCTCGGGACCGCTGATCAGACCCTGCCGGACATCGGCCTGGGCCTTGAGGTCGGCGATCACCTGATCGCCGTCGGCGAAGCGGTTGGACAGCACGTCGAGCAGATGGCGCTCGGTCGCGACACCGGTGAGGAAGTTCTGCGTTCCCGTGTCGAGGCCACGCAGCAGTTCGGAGAGACCCGCGAGCTCGTCGACGAGCACCGAACGCGTGTTGAGCGAGTCGACCAGACGCAGCTTGGCCGTGTCCATCACCGGATCGCTCACCTGAGCGATGGTGGTTTCCACGATGCTGACGCTGTCCTGGGTCATCTGCTCGACCCCGGCCAGCACCGGCTCGGCGGACGACGACAGCGCCTTGCCCTGCGCGCGCACGTTCTTGGCCTGCTTGACCATCCGTTCGAGCGCGACATGCGCGGTCTGCAGATCGGTCAACCGCCCGAGCGATCCTTCGGCCACGGCGACCGCGGCGTCCAGATCGGAGAGGTCCTTGTCGGTGACCAGGGTGACCCCCGGACCGGCGGGCACCAGCTGGCTGCCGGCCACCTTCGCCGTGGCAGCGCTCAGCGCGGTGACCGACGGGATCGTGTCGACCTGCTCTTGGATACTGGAGAGCCGGTTGGCCTCCGAGAACTCGGAGGTAATTCTCGACACGCCGAGCCCGACCGCGACCGCGAGTGGCACGGCAAGCACGGCCGTAACCTTCCAACGCAGGTCCCAGTTGCCGAGCGCCCAGCGTTTGCTGCCGGACCTAGCGGCGTCACGCATCTCCCACTCACTTTCCAAACTGGCCTCGTACCGTGCACCTGAGGCGAACCTCCACAGGCGCGATGGTGGCTCGCCAGTGGCTGCTGGCCGAGAACTACGGCTGGCCGAGAAATTGCGTCTACGACTGCCCGAATAAGTGACATCGGATTCTAACGGATCAATAACTTCTTGGCTGACTCCCGGTCGAGGTCCGCTCCATGACCAGCCTGTTGTAGGCAAAACCAAAGGTCGCGGCACCCCCTCGGGTGTCGCGTGAAGTCTGCCACAATCATCTGGATCTATCGAGCGGGCATCGAAGCGAGGCTAGGGAGTCACGGGGTTGGACACCGAACACGAGTACCGGCCGGTCTATCAGACCAGCCTGGTCGACCCAGCCGACTTCTGGTCCGCCGCAGCTCAGAGCATCGAGTGGGATGTCGAACCGCAGCAGATCGTCGATGCCGCCGACAAGCGGTCGGCCCGGTGGTTCCCCGATGCCCGACTCAATACCTGTGTGAACGCCCTCGATCGGCACGTTCGGGCCGGAACCGTCGACCAGGGTGGACACGCCGATCAACCCGCCCTCATATATGTCTCCGCTATGACGGACACCACCACGATTTATACCTACGCCGAATTGCTCGACAAAGTGGCCGAGTTCGCCGGTGCCATGCGCGATCTGGGCGTGGTGGCCGGTGATCGGGTGGTGATCTATCTGCCGATGATCCCCGAAGCGGTGATCTCGATGCTGGCGTGCGCCCGCATCGGCGCGGTGCACTCGGTGGTGTTCGGCGGGTTCGCCGCGCCCGAACTGGCCGCCCGGATCGACGACGCCGAACCGGTCCTGATCGTGACGGCCTCGGGCGGGCTCGAACCCCACCGCCGCGTCGACTACCCGCCGATCGTGATGGCCGCGCTCGATCTCGCCGAGACCGCGTCGGTGCGTACGGTGATCGTCAAGCAGCGACCCGAGTTCACCACGATCGAGTTCCCCGCCGCCCTGCCCGCCACCGATGTGCTGCCGTCCTCGGAGCAGACAGTCGCCGCCCGCTGGGTCGATTGGGATGCCTGCGTCGACGGTGTGGCGCCCGCCGATCCGGTCTCGGTGGCCGCCACCGATCCGCTCTATATCCTCTACACCTCCGGCACCACCGGAAAGCCGAAGGGCGTGGTGCGCGACAACGGCGGACACGCGGTCGCGCTGGCCTGGTCGATGCGCAATATCTACGACGTCGGCCCCGGACAGGTGTTCTGGGCCGCCTCCGATGTGGGCTGGGTCGTCGGCCACTCCTACATCGTCTACGCGCCCCTGCTGGTCGGCGCGACGACCGTGCTCTACGAGGGCAAACCCGTCGGCACCCCGGACGCGGGCGCGTTCTGGCGGATCGTCGACGAGCACGACGTGCGGGTGCTGTTCACCGCGCCGACCGCCTTGCGCGCGATCCGCCGCGCCGACCCCGACGCCACCGCGGCCCGGCGCCACGACCTGTCCCGGTTGCGGGCGCTGTTCTGCGCGGGCGAGCGCCTCGATCCGGCCACCTTCGACTGGGCGACGAACACCCTGCTCGCCGACCACCCCGACACCCCGGTGGTCGACCACTGGTGGCAGACCGAGACCGGCTGGCCGATCTGCGCCGACCCGCTCGGCCTGCAGCAACTGCCCGTCAAACCCGGTTCGGCGAGTGTGCCCGTGCCCGGCTACCGGTTGCGCGTGCTCGACGCGAACGGCAACGCGGTGCCCGCCGGGACCGAGGGCAACATCGTCATCGGGCTGCCGCTGCCGCCCGGCTGCCTGACCGGGCTGTGGCGCGACCGGGACCGCTTCGTCCGCTCGTACCTGTCGGCCTTCCCCGGCCACTACCTCACCGGCGACTCCGGCTACTTCGACGAGGACGGCTACCTCTACGTCCTCGGCCGCAGCGACGACGTGATCAATATCGCCGGTCACCGCCTGTCGGCGGGCAGCATCGAGGCCGCCATCGCCGGGCACGAGGCCGTGGCCGAGTGCGCGGTGATCGGCATGCCCGACGAGCTCAAGGGCAGCCTCCCGCTGGCGTATGTCGTGCTCAAGCAGGGTGTCGACATCGATCAGCAGCAGTTGCGCGCCGAACTCGACGCCCGGGTGCGCGCCCAGATCGGCGCGATCGCCACCCTGCACGATTCGATCATCGTCACCGGTCTGCCCAAGACCCGCTCCGGCAAGATCCTGCGCAAGACGATCCGCCAGCTCACCGCCGGTGAACACGTGGAAACCCCCGCCACCATCGAGGACCCCCACGTCCTCACCGCCCTCGCCGACCGCATCCTGGCCAACCCGCCGCTGGGCAACCAGACCCCCGACAGCGACCAGGTCTCCCCCACCCCGTGACCGCGGGACGTCGCTGCCCCGCAGGCCGACAGGCCGAGACCACGCGGCCCCCGGGTCGCCGGAATATAGGCTCACGGGTGTGACTCCCTCTACCGTCCTGGTCGTCGATGACGACGAGGATGTCCTCGCCTCCGTCGAACGGGGCCTTCGGCTGTCCGGGTTCCGGGTGCTGGTCGCACGCGACGGCGGGGCCGCGCTGCGGGCCGTCACCGAGCATGCCCCCGACGCGGTGGTCCTCGACATGAACATGCCGGTGCTCGACGGCGCGGGCGTGGTCACCGCCCTGCGCGCGATGGGCAACGACGTGCCCATCTGCGTGCTCAGCGCCCGGGCGTCGGTGGACGACCGGATCGCGGGCCTCGAGTCGGGCGCCGACGACTATCTGGTGAAGCCCTTCGAGTTGGCGGAGCTGGTGGCCAGGATCAAGGCCCTGCTGCGCCGTCGCACCGACACGCCCGACCCCGTGGCACCCGGTGCGCTGACCGTCGGTCCACTGCTGGTCGATGTCGCGGGCTATCGCGCACTCCTGCACGGGCGCGAAATCGAGCTCACCAAAAGGGAATTCGAATTGCTGTCCACGCTGGCCAGGAATGCCGGTGTGGTGTTGACGCGCGAACGCCTGCTGGAATTGGTGTGGGGTTACGATTTCATAGCCGATACGAATGTGGTCGACGTATTCGTCGGATACCTGCGCAGAAAACTCGAAATAGATGACACGCCAAGGATTTTGCACACGATTCGCGGGGTGGGGTTCGTCCTCCGGGAATCGAAATGATCTCCGGTCCACCGAAACGTCGTCGCAGACAATCCTTTTCGCTGCGAACAAGAGTCGCGGGAGCGGCTGCGGCGGGTGCGGTCGTCATCGTCACGATCGCCGCTTTCGTCGGTTTTCAGGCAATCGAACGCAATAATGTCACCCAAACCGATCAACAACTGGAAATCGCTTCGCGCATCGTGCTGATCGAACCGGTACTCGCCACCGGATTCGTGAATCTGACCGGCTTGCAGAACACCATGGCGCTCACCGTGCGCGACGACGGCCAGGTGACCGCGTCGAGCTCGACCCAGCTGCCTGACCTGCCGCCGGGCTCGCAGACCGTCGTGCTGGACGAGCAGCCCTACCGGGTACTCACCACCACCGAGAACCAGCCCGCCGGCCGCACCGTCTCCCTCGCGATTCCCACCACCGAGGCGACCAAGGCGACCGACGACCAGCAACGCTGGGTACTCGCGGGTGCGGCGATCGCGGTGGCGGCCGCGGCGGCGCTGGGCTGGTTGCTCGCCGGGCGCGCCGTCGGCCCGATCGTGAAGCTGACCAGGCAGGTGTCGGCCCGCAGCGCCGTCGGCGAGCCGGACGCGCACGACCGACCGGTCGACGGTTCCGGGGTCGACGAGGCGGTGAAGCTGGCCGAGGCGGTGAACACCATGCTGGCCCGCGTCGACCAGGCCCAGGCCGAGACCGCGGCCGCCCTGGAGACGGCCCGCGATTTCGCCGCCGTCTCCGCACACGAACTGCGCACCCCGCTCACCGCGATCCGCACCGACCTCGAGGTCCTGCGCACCCTCGACCTCACCGACGAACAGCGCCGCGAGATCCTCGACGACCTCGCCCGCAACGAGACCCGGGTGGAAACCACCCTGTCCGCGCTGGAACGGCTCGCCCGCGGCGACCTCACCGCCGAAACCGACCACGTGCCCACCGATGTCGCCGATCTGTGCGACCAGGCCGCCCACGACGCCATGCGCCACAATCCCGGACTGACGGTGCGCATCGAGACCGACGCCGAACTGGTGACCCGCGGCCTGCCCGCGGGTCTGCGCCTGGCCGTCGACAACGCGCTCACCAATTCGGTGAAGCACGGCGGCGCCACCGCCGCCGTGGTCTCGGCGCACCGCACCGCGCACGGTCGGATCGTCATCGCCGTCGACGACAACGGCACCGGGGTCACGCCAGGCGAACGCGAGGCGGTGTTCGCGCGGTTCGCGCGTGGCACCAACGCCGCCAAGGGCGGTTCGGGTCTCGGCCTCGCGCTGGTCGCCCAGCAGGCGCAGTTGCACGGTGGGCTGGCGTACTTCGAGGACAGTCCGCTCGGCGGCGCCCGCCTCGTGATCGACCTGCCCGCTCGCCCGGCCTGGTAGGAACACGAAAGCCCCGCACCCATCCCGATGGTGGGTGCGGGGCCGAGCTCGCTACTACTTGTCGCTGTTGAAAGCGCCCTTCACTCTGCCCGCCGCGCGCTCGGCAGCTTCCTTCACGGTGGCCGCTGCCTTCTTCGCTTCCGCCTCGATCTTCTCGCCCTCGGCCTTGGCCTTGGCTTTGACATCGTCGGTGTCGGACATCGAACCTCCACTCTCGTGAGTTCCGCGCCTGACCGGCACGGGTGAAGATACTCGCGAGACTACCGCACAGTTAACGCGCAGCGACTGAAGCTGTTATCAGGGCAGAACCTGCGGGATCGACTCCGGGATGACCAGGCCGATGACCGCACCGAGCACCGCGCCGGTGATCGCGAACGAGACGCCCGAGGTGAACGCGCAGAAGAAGTAGCCGACGATGAACGCGGCCAGGGCGGGGATGCACAGGATCGCCGCGGTCAGGAAGCCGATGGTGGCACCGGCGGCCGCACCGTTCTGGACGGGGTCGTGGTTGCCGGCCGCGGGGTTGGTGGCGATGCTCTTCAGCTCGTCGGTGGTGGCGGCGGACAGCTGCGGGGCGATCTGCAGGGTGCGACCGTCCTCGGAGATGACCGAAGCCAGCACGACGTTGTTGCCGCCGGTGGTGGCCAGCGTCAGCGGAAGCTCGCTGACCTTGGCGCCCGTGGCGGAGACGACGGCGACGTTGGTGGAGTCGGGCGAGAGCACGAAGGTGCCGTTGTCGACGGTCGCGGAGATGCTGCGCAGGTCCGGCGAGACGACGGTCTTGTAGCCGACGCCCTCGGAAACGCCTTCGCTACCGAGCGCGGTGGCGATCTCGCCCTGACGCTCGGCGGTGACGTCGGCGGCCGCGGTGCCCGTGGTGACGAGCGAGGCGGCGACGGCCAGCGGCAGTACGGCGAAGACGGCGCGGCGACCCGCGCGAGTGATGGTGTGGTTGAACATATTCGGTTCTCCCTCCCGATGCTTCCGAAGAATCCCCGAACCCCCCGGACGAATCGAAAAAATCTCGATGTCGATTGACTCGAGAGTTGTACCGAACCACCACCGTGTTGCGTAACCTGTTGTGACACAAGGCATAGTTTGATATTTCGGCTATCGATCGGCGATCGAGGGCGCGGCCGCTTCGGCACACCGGCAGCTATCGGCACACCGGCCCTTCCTCAACGAACTCTCAGAGTCCTCCCACCGCCGACAGCGAAGTCCGGGGATACCGTCGCCGATGTGATCGACAAACGCGCCCGCCTGCTCTGCCTCGCCACTGCCCTCGCCATCGCGGGCGGTGCTGTCGCCTGCACGGGCAAGGACACAGCACCGACCGGGATCGCGCTCGTCAACGCGGATTCCGGCCCCACCGGTGAGCGCGTGGCCAAGGCTGTCCAGGACGCGGGCGGCTACGAGTGGACCGTCGCCGAGCCCGGTGAGATCGATGAAGGCGACTACGCCGCCGTGATCACCCTGCCCGCCGATCTCACCGCGTCGATGGCCACCCTCGCCACCCCGGATCCCCAGCGCGCCAAGGTCACCGTCACCACCCACGACGACGCCGACGCCGACACCGTGAACGGCGCGGTCGACGTGGTGACCCATCGGATCGGCGCGTCCGGGGTGGACGCCGCCCTGGCCGCGGTCTCGCAGGCACGCAACCAGATGACCTCGGTCCAGTTCACCGCCCAGCTGCTCAGCGCGGGTGTGAACGCCGCCGCCGACGGTGCGAACCAGTTCAGCGGCGGCGCCGAACAGATGCTCGGCTTCCTCGATTACGCGAAAGAGGGCGCCGGCCAGCTCACTTCGGCCATCGAGTTGTTGAATCAAACCGTCGACGGCGCCGCGAAGCAGGCCACCCAACTGGCCGACGCCCTGGGCGCTACCGGTATCACCATCGCCGGCGTCCAGGCCGGCGCGACCGCCGTGGGCTCGGGCCTCGACCAGATCCTGCCGCTGCTGAAGGCCCTGCCCTTCGCGGGTGACCCCCAGCTCGCCGACATCATCACCAAGCTGGAAGCACTTCGCGGCGTGTCGAACCAAGCAGGCACCCAGCTCGCGGGACTCGGCGAATTGACCGGCGCCGCAGTCGATCCCAACACCGACCTCGGCACACTCCTGCGCACCGTCGTGGCCCGCCTCAACAGCGCCCGTGACCAGCTCACCCAGGGCGCCGAACTCGCCGAAGGCCTGCCCACCCTCGCCGAACAGGGCGGCGCCCAGCTGGTTTCCGCCATCGAACAACTCACCGGCGGCGTCGGTGCCATGCAGAACATCGTCGGCAATCTCAACAACCAGACCGCCAAGGCCCTCGAAGCACTGCCTCCACGCGGCCAGTCCCAGCAGTCCGCGCTCGCGCTGGCTCTCACCGACCCGGTGGAGGTCGTTCGCGAGTGAACGAACTACGGCCCGGTCGATATCGACCGGGCCGCAACTTTTTTCACGCTCAGGGCAGGACCTGCGGGATGATGTCCGGCGCAGCCACCCCCACCACCGCACCGATCAACGCGCCGATCAACGCGTTCGGCAGACCCACCAGGCCGACGCACGGCAGGTAGAGGATCATCGTGGTGATCATCGGGATACACACGACGGCCGCGATGAGCGCCCCGACGCCGGCGCCGATGGCGGCGGCGTTGTGGACCGGGTCGGGGAATTGCGCGGTGGGCGTGGTCGCGATGGTCTTCAGTTCGGCGCTCGCCGCTTCCGAGGGTCGCGGTGTCACCGTCATGCTTCGCCCATCGGCGGCGATCTCGGTGGCCATGGCGATCACATTGCCGCTGACCGTGGTGAACGAGGTGGGGATCTCCCCGATCGGATCGCCGGTCGCCGACTCCACGACCACCCGGCCCAGGTCGGGTGCGAGCAAGAATCGGCCCTCGTCGACCGAGGCGGAAACGGTGCGCAGATCCGGCGCGACGGCGGTGCGATATCCCTGCCCGGTACTCGACAGTCCTGCCGCGTACTGGGTCTGCTGATCGGCCTCCGCCGACGAAACCCCGGCCAGGCTCACCGCCACCGCAACGGGCAACGCCACGGCCAGCGCACGGCGAACAACCTTGTGTTGGAACATGATCGAGAATCTCCCTCCCGAAACTCCCGAAGAACCCGGCCCCGGGCGAATCGAACAAGTCACTGTCATGGACAACGCATTGGAAACGAATCACACGGGAGCCATCGGGGCTCCGTCATACGCGGGGCACATTACCCGGCGGCCCGATGGCTCCGAGCCCGTACCCCTGAAACAGCAACGGCCCGCGCCTCCCTCAGGGAAGCACGGGCCGGGAAAGCTGGATCAGCGCGCGTCGAGCAGGTCGATCACGAAGACCAGGGTCTTGCCCGACAGCGCGTGGCCACCACCGGCCGCGCCGTAGGCGAGCTCCGGCGGGATGACCAGCTGACGACGGCCGCCGACCTTCATGCCGGGGATGCCGTCCTGCCAGCCCTGGATCAGGCCGCGCAGCGGGAAGGTGATGGATTCGCCGCGGTCCCAGGAGGAGTCGAACTGCTCACCGTTGTCGAACTCGACGCCGACGTAGTGCACCTCGACGGTGCCACCGGCCACCGCTTCCTTGCCTTCGCCCTCGATGAGGTCGGTAATAACGAGCTCGGTGGGCGCGGGGCCCTCCTGAAAATCGATCTCCGGCTTGGTCATGCGGGCTATCCCCTTCGATAGATTGCGTTGTCCAACAGACAATGACTAACGGTTGTCGATCGCACGGTAGTCGCGTTCACCGTAGCCGGTGTAGATCTGGCGCGGACGGCCGATCTTCAGCGGCTCGGAGTGCATCTCACGCCAGTGCGCGATCCAGCCCGGCAGTCGGCCCATCGCGAACAGCACGGTGAACATACGAGTCGGGAAGCCCATGGCGCGGTAGATCACGCCGGTGTAGAAGTCGACGTTCGGGTACAGGCGACGCGACACGAAGTAGTCGTCGGTGAGGGCGGCCTCTTCGAGCTGCTTGGCGATGTCGAGCAGCTGGTCGTCGCCACCGATCTTCGACAGGATCTTGTCGGCGGCCTGCTTGACCAGCGTCGCGCGCGGGTCGTAGTTGCGGTAGACGCGGTGCCCGAAGCCCATGAGCTTCACGCCGTCTTCCTTGTTCTTGACCTTGCGGATGAATTCCTTGACGTCGCCGCCGTTGGCCTTGATCTCGTCGAGCATCTCGAGCACGGCCTGGTTGGCGCCGCCGTGCAGCGGGCCCCACAGCGCGTTGATGCCACCGGAGACCGAGGTGAACAGGTTGGCGTCGGAGGAACCGACGAGGCGCACGGTCGAGGTGGAGCAGTTCTGCTCGTGGTCGGCGTGCAGGATCAGCAGCATGTCGAGCGCGGCGGCGACCTCGGGGTCGACCTCGTAGGGCTCGGCCGGGAACCCGAAGGTCATCCGCAGGAAGTTCTCGACCAGCGACAGCGAGTTGTCGGGGTAGAGGAACGGCTGACCGACCGACTTCTTGTACGAGTACGCCGCGATGGTCGGCAGCTTCGCCAGCAGGCGGATGGTCGACAGCTCGACCTGCTCGGGATCGCGCGGGTCGAGGGAGTCCTGGTAGTACGCCGACAGCGCGTTCACCGCCGACGACAGCACCGGCATGGGGTGCGCGTTGCGCGGGAAGCCGTCGAAGAACCGCTTGAGGTCCTCGTGCAGCAGGGTGTGGCGACGGATGCGATCGGTGAAGTCGTCGAGCTGGGCCTGGGTCGGCAGCTCACCGTAGATGAGCAGGTAGCTGACCTCGATGAAGGTCGAGCGGCCCGCCAGCTGGTCGATCGGGTAACCGCGGTAGCGCAGGATGCCCGCTTCACCGTCGATGTAGGTGATGGCCGACTTGGTCGACGCGGTGTTCATGAAACCGGGGTCGTAGGTGACGTAACCGGTGCTGGCCAGCAGCTTGCCCAAGTCGAGCCCGTCGTTACCCTCCGCGGCCTTGGTGACCGAGATCGGGAACTCGCCACCGGGGTAATACAGCCCCGCTTTGGCGTCTTCGGTGACGTTGGTGATGTTCTCAGCGGGCACGGAAGGATCCCTCTCAGGCTAGAACCGTAGGCACCGATGCGGTCGGCACAGGTGCACTTGCGCTAACGCTAGCTGTTGTTCGGTCAGGGCAAGCAATCAGGGTTGCCCTGTCCGGTTCTCACACCGACGGCGTTCGACGGTGAGGTCGGCACGAGGCCGGGGACCTGCGCCGATCACCTTTTTCGCACCTACACTCCGACGGTTGAGGGCAATCGTGCGACAAACGGATGCGTCAATCGAATCCGGTTGCCGCACAGGTCAATTCACCATCGCGGCGGAGTGCGCGCGAACTACCCGGTAGCGCACGAAGGCGGGGAAGGCGAGTGCGGCCACCGCCACGCCGATCACCACCAGCACGCCGCCACCGGCAGCAGCCACAGCGGTACCCATGCTCGCCGCCGCGAAACCGTGGGCAACATCACCGATTCGCGGCCCACCTGCGACAACCACGATGAACACGCCCTGCAACCGCCCGCGCATCTCGTCGGTCGAGACATTGAGCAGCATGGCGGTACGGAACGCCGCCGACACCATATCCACCGCGCCGCCCAGCGCCAGGAACGCCACCGCGATCCACAGCCACACACCCAGACCGAACAGGCGCCCGGCCAACCCGACCGCGAGCCCGAACCCGACCATCGCCACACCCCACAGCGCGATGCACACGATCACCGCCAGCCCCTGCCTGCGCACCCGCGGTATCCACCCGGAGAACACCCCACCCAGCACCGACCCCGCCGCGATGGCCGCGAACAGCAGGCCCAACGCCACCCCGCCCTCGGCCGGATCATGGAAGGTCTCGTGCGCGATCTGCGGGAACAGCGCGCGCGGCATGCCGAACACCATGGCGACGAGGTCGACGACGAACGAGGCGAGCAGGATGCGCTGCCCCGCGAGATAGCGGAAGCCGTCGAGCACGGTCCGCAGGGTGGCCCGCCGCTGCGCACCGGTCGGCGGGAAGGCGGGCAGCCGCCACACCGCCCACAGCGTCGCGAGCAGGGCGACCGAGTCGATCAGGTACAGCATCGACAGGCCGATCACCGGGATGAGCAGTCCGGCCAGCACCGGTCCCGCGATCATGCCCACGTTCTGCACGGTCATGCTCAGCGAACTGGCGGAGGCCATCTGTTCCGGCGGCAGCAACCGGGCGATCAGGGCGCTGCGGGTGGGCTGGTTGACCGCGAAGAACGCCTGCTGGGTGGCGAACAGCCCGAGCACCAGCCACACATTGTTCAAGCCGAGAGCGGCCTGCGCCCAGAACGCCACCGCGGTCAGACCCGTACCGGCTGTGGTGATGACGAGCAGAGTGCGCCGGTCCATCACATCGGCGAGCGCGCCACCCCAGAGCCCGAACACCACCAGGGGTACCAGGCCGAACAAGCCGGCCAGGCCCACATAGCCGGAGCTGCCGGTGATCTGGAAGATCTGCTGCGGTACCGCGACCACCGAGAGCTGCGCGCCGATGACGGTGACGATATTGGTCGTCCACAGCCTGCGATAGTCGCGATTACGCAGCGGTTCGGTGTCGGCGAGCAGCTTCACTCAGCGCAGATTAGCCACCGTCACGCGTTCATCCCATGTTTGCGATCGGTGACTTGGCCCACCGTCCGCTACGGCTGCAACCGTTCCACCGCTGTGCGCTGCCCGTCGATGCGCACCACGATCCGGTTGTGCAGCCTGCCGTGCCTGCCCTGCCAGAACTCCACCTCGTCGGGGCGCAGCAGGTAACCGCCCCAGAACGGCGGCACCGGGATGTCGTCGACATCGGCGAACCGTGCCGTCGTCTCGGCCAGCGCGCGATCGAGGTCGGCGCGCGAGGACACCGGCCGCGACTGCTGCGAGGCCCACGCACCCAGGCGCGACTCCCGCGGCCGCGACGCCCAGTAGGCCGCGGTCACCTCGGCGGACACCCGCTCGGTCACGCCGCGCACGTGCACCTGCCTGGCGAGCGCGGGCCAGACGAAACTCGCCGCCGCGTACGGGTCGGCCGCGAGTTGGGCGCCCTTGGCCGAGTCGTAGTTCGTGTAGAAGGTGACGCCTTCGGGCGAGAGCCCTTTGCACAGCACCGTGCGCGCGACCGGTCGCGGCGCGGGGCCGGTCAGCGAGACCGTGGCCAGCACCATCGCGTTGGGCTCGGCGACTCCGGCACCTCTGGCCTGCTCGATCCAGCTGCGCAGCAACGGTTCCCAGCCACCGGACACCCAGGTCTCGTCGAGATCGGTGTCGTCGACCGCGACGATCAGGGGATTGCCGTAGTCGACACGCATCGCGGCGAGGTCGGGCGCGGCAGTCGAGGCGGGGTCCAGGTCACGCATAGGGGCGAGATTACTCCGCGGTATGTCCGGGTCTAGGGTTCAGAAATATCGCATGCCCCTGCAAGGAGAGTCACCATGACTACCAGCTCGGTACCACAGGATTTCGTCAGCGGATTGGAAGGCGTGGTGGCCTTCACCACCGACATCGCCGAGCCGGACAAGGACGGTGGCGCCCTGCGATATCGGGGCGTCGATATTCAGGATCTGGTCGCCGACCGGGTGACCTTCGGTGACGTGTGGGCCCTGCTGGTCGACGGTGAGTTCGGTCGCGGCCTGCCGCCCGCCGAGCCGTTCCCGCTGCCGGTGCACACCGGCGACGTGCGCGTCGACGTGCAGGCCGGCCTGGCCATGCTCGCCCCGATCTGGGGCTACGAGCCGCTGCTCGACATCGACGACGAGACCGCCCGCGAGAACCTCGCCCGCGCCTCGGTGATGGCGTTGTCGTATGTGGCGCAGTCCGCGCGCGGCATCTATCAGCCCGCCGTTCCGCAGCGCGAGATCGACGAGTGCGACACCGTCACCGAGCGGTTCATGACCCGCTGGAAGGGTGACCCTGAACCGCGCCACACCGAGGCGATCGACGCCTACTGGGTGTCGGCGGCCGAGCACGGCATGAACGCCTCCACCTTCACCGCCCGCGTGATCGCCTCCACCGGCGCCGACGTGGCGGCGTCGCTGTCGGGTGCGATCGGCGCCATGTCCGGCCCGCTGCACGGTGGCGCCCCCGCGCGCGTGCTGCCGATGATCGAGGCCGTCGAGAAGTCCGGCGACGCGCGTGCGCTGGTCAAGGGCATCCTGGACCGCAAAGAGAAGCTGATGGGCTTCGGCCACCGCGTGTACCGCGCAGAGGACCCGCGCGCCCGCGTGCTTCGCGCCACCGCCCAGCGCCTCGACGCCCCGCGCTTCGAGGTGGCCGCCGCGCTGGAGCAGGCCGCACTGGCCGAACTGCGCGAGCGTCGCCCCGACCGCGCCATCGAAACCAACGTCGAGTTCTGGGCCGCGGTCATCCTCGACTTCGCCGAGGTCCCGGCCCACATGATGCCCGCGATGTTCACCTGTGGTCGCACCGCCGGTTGGTGCGCCCACATCCTCGAGCAGAAGCAGCTGGGCAAGCTCGTCCGCCCCGCCGCCATCTACACCGGCCCCGGCCCGCGCACCCCGAACGAAGTTCCGGGCTGGTCCACCATCTCGCAGCACTGAGTCGTCGAACCGGGCGCCGGATCTCCGGCGCCCGGTTCACTCTCAGCTACTCGCCGTCCCTCGGGACCGACCTGCGCGCCTGTGTCCGGCGTGCGCCGGGATCGAATCGGCGATAACATCTCAGCGAACAGGTTCGTCGGGGGTGGGTTGTGGACAGCAATCGTTTGTCGCGGCGTCGACTGTTCGGTGCGGGCGCCGCTCTCGCGGCCGGATTCGCCACGGGATGTGCTGCCGCACAGGGTGATTCGATAGCACGGGATGCGACGGGCCACGCACCCGCGGAACCGGCGACGTCAGTGACCGCACAACCGATCGCCACCCCACAGGCCGCGCCTCCCCTCTCCCCCACCCAGGTGGCGGCCCGGCACGCAGGCGCGATCCCACATCGGTGGGGCGTCGACCTGCCCGGCATCGCCAGCAGCTTCCCCACCGGCGGCACACAGTTCGCGCTCACCTTCGATGCGTGCGGTGGGCCCGGCAACAGCGATATCGACCAGGCGCTGATCGATGTGCTGGTCGCCGAGCAGGTGCCCGCGACGCTGTTTCTCAACAAGCGGTGGGTCGATGCCGATCCGGATCGTGTGCTTCGACTTGCCGCGAATCCGCTGTTCGAGTTGGCCAATCACGGCTCCGCGCACAAACCGCTCTCGGTCTCGGGTCGTTCCGCGTATCGGATCGCGGGCACCGCTTCGGCCGAGGAGGCCGCCTACGAGGTGTGGGAAAACCACCAGCGGCTCACCGAGCTCACCGGTCGCGCACCGCGCTTCTTTCGCACCGGCACCGCCCACTACGACGAGGTGGCGGTCGCGATCGTCAACGAATTGGGCGAGACCCCATTGGGTTTCACCGTGAACGCCGACTTCGGGGCGACCGCCTCAGCGGCTCAGGTCCGGCGCGCGATGAGCGCGGCCGCTCCCGGTGGCATCGCCCTGGCCCACATGCACCGCCCGCGATCCGGTACCGCGGCGGGCATGGCAGCCGCACTCCCGGCCCTGCGCGCGGTCGGCTTCACCTTCGTCCACCTCTAGCGAGTCAGCGCGGCGAAGTCGAGGGCGACAGAAGCCCCCCGGTCGACGGTGAAGAAGGCCGCCGCCAACCGCGTCCCGAGTTCGAGCTGACCGATCGCGGCCAACGGCACCGGCTGGATCAACCGCACCCGCCACGGCAACGGCTCGTCCCAGGCCCGCATCTCCAGATCGAGCCGGAGCACCGGATCATCGCGCCCGGTGTAGTCGGCGGCGATCGGCGCCACCGCGAGCACCGTCGCCTCGGCCCGCCGTCCGTTCGCCAGAATCTTCGCCGCCGCCTTACGCCCCGACTCCGGCACCTCGGGCACGAACAGCACCACCCGCTCCCGATCCCCCGGATCGACCCGACACCCCACCACGTCGCCGGTCTGCATCCACTCCAGGTCCTGGCTACGCACCCGCTGCCGCACCCGCGCGTCATATGCCAGCTCCCCAGGCACCGAAACCCGCACGCTGAACCGGTACCCGCCTTCCCCCCGCCGGGTCCGCACCGAAAGTACGCTCGCCTCCGCGGGCAACCCCCTGATCAGTAGTTCCCGCCGAGCCCCCTCGGACAACAACCCCGGCCGTCGCCCGAACACCCACACCCACCGGTCGAGCAAGGTCCGACCAGAGTCGACCGCGACAAGGCTCATAGCGAGAGCGTAGTGCGAACGCCTTTCGCACAAGGGCAAATTCCCCGCACTCACCACACCACGAAGGGGGATGCACCACCTGGGGACAACTCACAACACCCGCGTTTCGCCTACCGCCTCTCGACCCTCGGTCGATACCGAACACCGAACACACTCCGACGGCGCCGGTGCCCCGCAGCGACGTTCGATCCACCGAAACCGATACCGCGTGTCCTGCCTCACAGCACTACCCACCCCGAACAGCCCTCACCCCGCACCACTAAACTCACCCCCATGACCAGTGCGTTCCCGACCATTCCCGCCGACCTCAAGCCCGCCGACGGACGGTTCGGCTGCGGCCCGTCCAAGGTCCGTCCGGAGCAACTGCAGTCCCTGGTGACTGTCGGCGCCTCGGTGTTCGGTACCTCGCATCGCCAGAAGCCGGTCAAGGACGTGGTCGCCCGCGTGCGCAACGGCCTGCGTGAGCTGTTCTCCCTGCCCGACGGCTACGAGGTGGTACTCGGCAACGGTGGCACCACCGCGTTCTGGGATGCCGCCGCCTTCGGGCTGATCCGCGAGCGTTCGCTGCACCTGACCAACGGCGAGTTCTCCTCGAAGTTCGCCTCGGTCGCCAAGGGCAACCCCTTCATCGGTGACCCGATCGTCGTCAAGGCCGAGCCGGGCAGCGCGCCCGAGCCCGTGTCGGACCCCTCGGTCGACCTCATCGGCTGGGCGCAGAACGAGACCTCCACCGGCGTTTCCATCCCGGTGTCGCGTCCGGTCGGTTCGGAGAACGCCCTGATCGCCATCGACGCCACCTCGGGCGCGGGCGGTCTGCCGGTGAACATCGCCGACTCCGACGTGTACTACTTCGCCCCGCAGAAGTGCTTCGCCGCCGACGGTGGCCTGTGGATCGCGATCATGAGCCCGGCCGCGCTGGCCCGCGTCGCCGAGATCAAGGAATCGGGTCGCTGGACCCCGGAGTTCCTGTCGCTGCCGATCGCGGTCGACAACTCCTCCAAGGACCAGACCTACAACACCCCGGCGCTGGCCACCCTGCTGCTGTTCGCCGATCAGATCGAGTGGATGAACACCAACGGCGGCCTCGACTGGACCGTGAAGCGCACCCTGGATTCGTCTTCGCGCCTGTACACGTGGGCCGAGTCGAGCTCGTTCGCCACCCCGTACGTGTCGGACCCGGCGCACCGCTCGCAGGTCGTGGGCACCATCGACTTCGACGACGCCGTCGACGCCGCCCAGGTGGCCAAGATCCTGCGCGCCAACGGCATCGTCGACACCGAGCCCTACCGCAAGCTGGGCCGTAACCAGCTGCGGGTCGGCATGTTCCCGGCGATCGATCCGGAAGATGTTTCGCAGCTGACTCGTTCGATCGACTGGGTCGTCGGTCAGCTCTGAGATAAGACCGACATCGGGCCGGTGTGCGGTGAACCCTTTCGGTTCACCGCACACCGGCTCTTCTTTGCCGCGACTGCATACATTCGCAATATTCGCCGTGTTTCGACAGATCTCGGTATCGATATTTGATGTTGATCTATCACCAAAACCCCTGTACACAAGTGGGATTCGTGCGGTGAGCCGATCAGATTAGCCCCCTGGGCAGCCTTGGCGCGCGATTTAAGTCGTGCGTGTCTGCTGCGGCGGCCAAGTAATGTGCACTACTGTCTAGGAAAGTGGGCGGTGTCGTAGCCGACGCGATAGGGAGGTAACGTGCGTGAACTTCGAGTGATCGGGGTGACGCCCGACTCCACCCACATCGTCTGCAGCGACACCGAGTCCGGCACCAAGTTCCGGTTGCCCGCCGACGACAAGCTCCGCGCGGCGGCGCGCGGCGACCTCGCACGATTCGGCCAGATCGAGATCGAAACGGAGGCGACTATGCGTCCTCGCGATATCCAGGCCCGTATTCGCGCTGGAGCGTCCGTCGAGCAGGTCACGACGGAGTCCGGGATGCCGGAATCCAAAGTCGAACGATTCGCCTACCCCGTCTTGCTCGAGCGCGCTCGCGCCGCCGAATTGGCACAGAAGGCACACCCGGTGCGGCCCGACGGCCCCTCGGTGGAAACGCTGCACGAGATCGTCACCGCGGCCTTCGCCGAGCGTGGCCACACCATCGAGCAGGCCGAGTGGGACGCCTGGAAAGACGAAAAGGGTTTCTGGGTCGCCCAATTGCAGTGGCGACACGGGCACTCCGAGATCGCGGCGCACTGGCGCTACCAGCCCGACGCGCACGGCGGTTCGGTATCGCCGCTCGACGATCCGGCCACCGATCTGATCGATCCCGACTTCGGCCGCTCGCTGCGTGGCCTGGCCACGATCCTGCCCACGCCGGTTCCGGCCGCGTCGCCGGTGATCGAATCGCCGATCCCGGTGGAGCCGCGTCCGCGCGAGCACGCCACGCCCACGGCTCGGCCGCAGAGTCGTCCGGCGCCGAACGTGGACGAGTACTACGAACAGCGTCAGGTCGCGGCAGGCGGTGGAACGGCGGCGATTCCGACCGCACCGATCCCCGCGGCGCCGGTTCCCGCTGCCGCCGCTCCGAAGCCCGCTACCCCGATGCCCGCGGTACCCACTGCGCCGACTCAGCCCGCGGCGCAACAGGACAAGCCCGTCGCGGAGGAACCGGTAGCCGACAAGCCCGCACCGAAGCCCGCGCGCACCAAGCGCGGCAAGGCTCCCATGCCGTCGTGGGAAGACGTCTTACTCGGCGTCCGCAGCTCCGGAAACTGAGCCGCCTGTCCGGGTTGCAGCCGGACCCCGATTGCGGGACAGGCGACATCGGCGCCCGGCGGTTCGAGTGGAGTCGGCTCAGGTGATTCGGCCTGGATGGGAGGTGGCTCATGGTGGCGGCTTCTACACTCTGGTACGTCGATATGCCCGATCCGGTCGCTGTGCTGACGGGAAACGTCGAGTCCGATCCCGTCGCGGCGGCGGCGTTGGCCGGGCAGTTGTATGCCGACCACGACGTTCGCCCGCACATGGTCGGCACGCTGAGCGGGTGTGCGGCGCCGGATCGTGACGAGGTCTACATCGGGTGCTACCCCGGGTTGACCGTGGTGTGTACGGCCGAGGCCGCGCTGGTGCGACCGACGAAACTACCCGATCTGCTGGTGCGGCCACTGGCTTCCGACCACACCTACCTGGTGTCCTTCGATACGACACTGCACTGGGGTGCGTTCGCGCATTGGGAGCGCGGCGAATTCCGGCGGTCGTTCAGTTCCACCCGCGTGGACATTCTCGAGAACGAAGGGCTGCCGATGGTGTGGGAGCGGACGTTCTGGGCGGGTGAGCATCCGGTGCCGTGGCGGGGCACCGATCATCCCGAACCGCAGTCGCTGCCCTTCGATCCGCCCGATTTCGCCGACGCGGCCAATGCCGAATGGCTCGGTTTCCGCTACCTGACCCCGCCCGGACCTGGCCGGCTCGCCCCTGGCGACCTGGCGGTCTGCGGATTCACGCTGTATCCGAAAGGCCAGGCGCCGGAGCAGAAACGCGCGATGGCCGATCGCCCCGGCGCGGCGACACGGCGCAAGCGCGGGCTGCTCGGGTGGCTGCGTGGTACCGATCGGGTGCTGTGAACCTCAGCTGACCTCGTAGACGATCACAGCGATCCAGCCGAGTACCACCGCGGCGGCCGCACCGGCCAGCACCCACCGCACCACCGGCGTGAACCGCCACCGCCACGCCGTCGGCGCCACCCCGACGGCCGCCACCACGTTCACCGCGATCGCCAGCAGCGGGTCGACCGCGGCCAGCGCACAGCCGAAGGCATACACCGCGACCCCGCCGAGCAGGGCGACCAGCACGGCAACGGTGCCGCCCGCCGCCCACGGCACCGAATCCACCTGCGCCCGATACGGTCCCTCGCACTCCTGGCTCATGACGTGCGCACTCGTTCGTAGAACGCCATCGCCGCGGCGGTCGCGACATTGAGCGAATCGGTGCCGGGCGACATCGGGATGCGCGCGCGGATATCGGTGGCGCGCATGGCCTCTTCGGTCAAGCCGGGCCCTTCGGCGCCGAGCAGCAGCGCCACCCGCTCCCCCGTCATCGCCGTCGCCAGATTCACCGCCTCGGGATTCGGCGTCAACGCGATGATCTGGAAACCCTTGTTCCGCAGCAGGTCAAGGCTTTCCGGCCACTGCGGCAGTTGCGCGAACGGCACCCGCAGCACATGCCCCATCGACACCCGAACCGCTCGCCGATAGAGCGGATCGGCGCACCGGTCGCCGAACAGCACCGCGTCCGCGCCCAGCCCCGCCGCGTTGCGGAACATCGACCCCAGGTTCTCGTGATCGTTGACGCCCTCCAGCACCGCGACCGTGCGCGCACCCTCGAGCACCTCCTCGACGGTCAAGCCCGCTGGACGCGGCGCGACGGCCAATACGCCACGATTGAGATGGAATCCGACCACCTCGGCCATCACCTCCGCGCTCGCGCGGTAGTACGGAAGATCGCGATCGGCGAGATCATCGGCGAGGGTCTCCAGCCGCTTCCCGACCCCGAGCAGGGCATTCGGCGCGAAACGCGAGTCGAGCATCCGCTGGACGACCACTACGCCCTCGGCGATGACCAGGCCCTTGCGCCCCGGCAGGTCCGGCCTGCGGTCGGCATTGGACAGGTCACGGAAGTCGTCGACGCGCGGGTCGGTGGGGTCGTCGATATCGATCACTTCGGCCACCGATCAATCCTGGCATGCTGGAAGCATGAAGATTGTCCAGTTGATCTTGAACGTGCTCTGGGTGCTGCTGTGCGGGTTCTGGATGGCACTGGGGTACCTGTTCGCAGCACTGATCTGCTTCATCCTGATCATCACCATCCCCTTCGGGATCGCCTCCCTCCGGCTCGCGGGGTACGTGCTCTGGCCGTTCGGTCGCACGGTGGTGGACAAACCGAGCGCGGGCGCGGGCTCGCTGGTCGGCAATGTGATCTGGTTCGTCTTCGCGGGGTGGTGGCTGGCGTTGGGCCACGTGTTCACCAGCATCGCGCTCGCGGTGACGATCATCGGCCTGCCGTTCGCCTGGGCGAACCTCAAGCTGGTGCCGCTGTCGCTGTTCCCGCTCGGCCATGACGTGGTCTCGGCCGACGCGGTGCGAGCGAACTGATCACTCCGATTCGGCAACGATCTGGTTCATGATCCCGACGGCTTCCCCGAGCACCGCGATCTGCTCGGGGCGCAGGCCGGCGAGCTGACCGGTCATCCACACCTCGCGGGCATTGGTCTCGTCGGCGATCAGCGCGCGCCCGGCGGGCGAGAGCGAGACGATGATCTGTCTGCCGTCGGTCGGGTGCGGGCGCCGTTGGACCAGGTCCAGGTCGGAGAGCGAGGCGATAACCCTGGTCATCGACGGTGGTTGCACGCGTTCTTTGCCTGCCAGCGCGCCGGGCGTCATCGCGCCATCACGAGCCAGCGTCGCCAGAGCCGACAGCTGAGTAAGCGAGATCTGCGCATCGGAACGGCGTCCGCGCAGGTGTCTCGTGAGCCGCACGACGGCCAGTGAAAGGTCACCGGCCAGGGCACGGACGTCCGATGGCGTTGTCACAGTGCAGAACTCTACGGTAAATCCGGCTGTGCTGACCGGTTTCACACAGCTACTGTTTGGGTATGGATGCCGGACCTGTCAGTCGCGAGATCCCTCAGCTGCCCCGAGTCCTGGTCGATCCGCGCCCCGTGGTGCTTGGCGGCTTCGCCCTGTGGGCCATCGCGACCGTGATCGTGTGGGTGAACGCGAGCTGGGCCGATGCCCGTCCGGTGTGCCTGATGGGGCTCGTTGTGGGCGTGCTGGGATCCTCGATCTACCTCGCGCAGCGGCGTTCCGCGCGACGCGGTGACAAGGGCGCTCAGGTGGGGCTCGGCTCCGGCTAGCTCACATCGAATTCGGCGCTGGTCCCGGTGACGGGGCGAAGCGTGCCGTCGGCACCGAGCACGTCGACGTAGTGCACGAATCGGTGCACGCCCCGTTCGGCCGTCGCGGGGACATCCCAGGTGAAGCGGGCGATCGAGACAGCGGCGCCTTCTTTTCGCCAGTGGAAACGGACGTCCCATTCACCTTCGTTGGCCACCCGTGCCCAGCCCGCGGCGGTCTGGCGCTGCACGTGCAAGAAGGTGTCGCCGCGGCGCGGATTGTGTTTCGGGTGGGCCGAGACGAACTCGACGCTCACCTGCTCGCCTCGACGACACGACGTCGGCTGGACCAGGACGTCGCCGAACGCGCGGCCTTGCGGGGTCGCGTCGGGTCCCGGCGCGGTGGCGAAGTTCGGTTGCAGCGCGGACACATCACGCGGCGCCGGTCCGCGACCGACCGGCGCTCCCGCGACGAACGCCTGGGCCAACCTGGTGAATTCCTGCACATACCCGCACAGGGTGTAGCGGCCGAACAGCGTCGAGGCGCCCTCGTAGTGCTGGGCGTCGTATTCCTCGTGCGTGGTGACGTATTCGTGATAGCTGTTCGTGTAACCCTGCAGGAGCACCTGGTCCAGTTCGACACCGAGCACCGCTGCCACCGCGCGACGCACGCGCAGTCCGGCGACGATCGTGAATTCCGCGCCGGCGGCGGCCAGATACAGGTCACCGATGCGAATCAGCTGGATCGGGACCACATTCGGCACCCACGCCACCGGCGGCATCAGTCCGAGCGGGGCGAAGATCGCCTTGGGTGCCTGGGCGTCGGCGAGCCAGGCGGGGTGTGGATGGTCGATGCCGCCGAGGAAGTCGATCATCGGATTGCGCACGCCTTCGGAGATCGGGCCGCCGGGCAGGCCGGGCCCGTCCTCGACACTGCCCGCCGCCAGGGAGACCCCCGCCGCGGCCGGTGAGGTGCGTCGCGGGGCGCCGTCGGGGGTGAAGCGGCCGTCGATCGCGAGATCGGCGAGATCGATGTAGCACAGCATCGACGCCACCTCGGCCTGCTGCGCGATCGCCTGTGCCGCGGCCTCTTTCGAGGCCCGGTGCTGGCGTTCGCCGAGGATCCTGGTGTTGTCGAACTCGTCGGTGGTCGGTCCGTTGCCGGGGGTGAGGCCGAGGTTGGGCGACATGTCACCGGCGTTGGTCTGCGCGAAGGCCGCGATGAAGTCGGCGCCGTCGAGGTGGCGGACGCCGTGTTCGAGGTGCTCGGCGGCGTAGCTGGCGTAACCCTTGTTGTCGGAGCTGATCAGGCGGTTCGCGTTGGTCATCGACGTGTTGTGGGTGGCGAACCAGGTGAGCGCACCGACCTGGCGCCCCTGCCTGGCGAACACCAGCGAGGTGACCGCGGGGTCGATCGCGTCGGGGAAGACCGCACGATCGGCGGCCGGATTGCGGTCGAAGGCCACGCGCGAGCGGTTCACGCTGGCGTCGTGCAGTTGCGCGCGGCCCAAGGTGATGGCGCCGGGCGCGAAGTCCGCGTCGGCCGCGACGATCGCCTCCACGATGCCGTCGACCTCGGCGTCGAAGACCTGCTGCTGAAATCCGAGTGTCGCCAACGTGTAGGCGTAGTCGTGCGCGGAACCGCCACAACTGGCGTGGGTGTGGGTGGAGGTGAGCACGACATTTCGCTCGGTGTATCGATCACCGAAACGGCGGGCGAGCGCGAGCAGCACCGCGCCGTGCACCGAGCCGAACACGGCGCCGTTCTCCACCGCGACGAAGGCGATTCGATTTCCGCGCGCACCGATCACGAAAGCGCGAGCACGCGGGCGCAGATGAATTCCCGCCGTGGCCTGTTCGAGTTGGGAGTAGCCCATCATGCCGCATTCCGCGGCCGGGCCCGTGAGGTCGGCGATACCGATTCCGAATTCGAATCCATCCGGATTCGCGTGTGCGACCGACATTCTCGAGCTCGTGATGACGGGCAACGCGGCGGCACTCAGTGCCGAGGCAGCGAGCACAGCGCGGCGGGACAGGGACATCGGGAGACTCCTTCGCAACTTCCATTTCGGAGACAACCACATCAACTGGTCAAATGTCCAGCATTTTCTGGCGGACCGGCGAATTGACTGTTCGTGGCGTGAGCGCTTAACTCGCACAGTGTCCTCCCGATTGAGCGTCGAAGAACGACGAGCCCACCTGATCGAGGCTGCGATCGGCCTCGCCGAGAAAAAGGGCGTGGCGGGCGTGACCACGCGCGATGTCGCCCAGGCGGCGGGCGTCTCGCTGGGTGTGGTGCATTACTGTTTCGAAAACAAGGACGCGCTGATGACCGAGCTGGTCAAAGCGCTCTCCATGGAATTGCGCGATTCCGTGGACGCCGACGAATCGGTATGGGAAGACGCCGGAACAGGAAAAGAAGCACTTCAGAAATTGGTGCGCCGCGGTTTGGAACTGATGTGGCGCAACATCGAAGCCACTCCCGAACGGCAGTTGCTCACCTACGAGACCACCACCTACGCGCTGCGCGAGGGCGAGTCGACACCGGCCAAACTGGCGATCGCCCGCGAGCAGTACGGGTTCAACGACAACACCGTCGCCGATGTGATCGACCAATGCAGCGGGGCGACCGATACGCGGTGGAAGACACCGGTCACGACGCTGAGCCGGTTCATGCTCAATGTGATCGACGGAATCGTGCTGCGGTGGCTGGTCGACGACGACAGTGAGTCCGTGCAGGTTCAGCTCGATCTGCTCGCCGAGATGATCGCGGCGCACGCGGACTAGGTCCGCTAGCCCAGCGGCGCCTGGACGTGGACGACGTTGCCCTCGCACCACCACGGGACGCGGACGGTGCCCGAGATCGCGCCGCGCAGATGTACTTCGAGGGTCTCGTGCAGAACCAGTTCACCGGTCACGTCCTGTGGTGACCACAGCTGGCGCAGCACCACACCCAACGGTTCCGCGGCCCAGCTGCTTCGTCGGCCGGTGCCCAGCACCTCGGCGCTGATCTCCTCCGAGACCAGCGGTAGATCGAGCAGCGTGGCCAGGGCATCGGCGTGTGCCGGGTCGCCGACGACGAGACGGCGCGGTGGAACGACCAGACCGAAGCAGGGCTGGTCGAGAACCATGGCCGTGCTCGCGTCGACGACGTCGCCGGACAGCGCGCGTACCTGGTCCGGCAGGTCGAGTTCGCGCGGATCGAGAGCGCCGGTGGCGACCGCGGCGGACAGCCGGGTATTGGTACGGGCGATCACCTCGGGGGCAACGGTCTTCGACGGATCGGCGAGCGCGTCGAGCAGTTCCTCGGCCAGCGCGGCGGACATGACGTCCGGCCGGACGAGAACGGGACGCAAGGCGTCGAGGTCGGCGCCTTCGATGCCGTCCACCGCGAAAGTGGGCAGAAGTCCGGCGAATTCGTTGTCGTCGGGATGGTGGAGTCGCCCCAGCGGGATGCCGTCGATGTGAGCGTGCCGGTGCAGCCACCAGGCGGTGTAGCCGTCGCGATCGGTGAGCAGCGCACGGGTGCGCGGCTCGGACAGCATGTGGCGCAACGCTTGCGGCCAACGGTCCTCGTCGACGAGGTCGAGGTCGCGAATCGCGGCGAGTTCGCGGGGATCCTCGGAAAGGCTGTTCCACCACGCCTGTTCGTCGTCGAGGTCGTGGTCGGGGCCGATCGGATCGGGATCGGTGAGCACCGCGAAACCCCAGCCGACACCGATCGCGCGCAAGGCTCGCTCGCCGTACTCGGCGACGGCGGACTCGGCGATGGTGCGCAAGGGCGCGTCGGGCGACAGGACTTCGGCCAGCGGCGCACCGGGAAGAAGCAGCTCGTCGGCGGGGCTCAGTTCGCCGGTGTGGTCGGGCAATTCGAGTAGGCCGAGCCAGGCGGGCAGTGCACCGGCCGACGCGTAGGGCGCCAGTTGGAGAACCGCGGCGACCGTGTCCGGGTCGGCCGGATCGTGCTCGAGCAGGTCGTGCAGAGCCGGATCGGTGAGCAGGTCGTCGGCGCTCGCGCTACGAGCCCCCAACCGGCCCAGGAGCGGGTGCGTGGCATCCGGGTGAACCAGGCGCGCCCAATGCACCGGCACCGCCACCGTGAGCTGATCATCGAGCACCACCGTCCGCGGGCCGGTCACCAACCGCCCGTCGGTCAACGGCACAGCAAGCGCACCGAATTCCTCGGCGGTCCTGGTGTCGACGACGAACGGTTCCAGGGCGGCGTAGAACCGCCGCCACCACCGTGGTTCGCGGTGCAGGCCGCTCGACAGCTCGGCCACCGCGGCGGGCCCGAGCCGATGGACATCGAGGACCGCCAGCTTGTCCTGACCAGCGCGGCCCGACAGCTCCGGAATCACCAGTGGCCCGGTGATCTCGACCAGAATGTCCGCCGATTCCGGGGTGAGATCGGGAAATACGCTCGCTCGACTCGGCGTGCTGCACGGCGAGTCCGCTCCGGCCGGCCGGTACGGGGCCGCGGCTTCCGATGCGAAGGGGTCGGGGTGGTCGCCGGTGTTCGGTGCGGTCTCGCCCGGACCGAACGTCGTGGCCCGGTAGGAGCCGTCGCTACCGGATTCATCCGCGGCGAGGAGGTCCATGAGGTCTGGCACGCCTCGGCTGACCGGCGCGGATTCGCCGGAGGCGGCGAGGCCGTGAGGGTCGCCGGACGCTGCCGACTCGATGGTCGTGCTGCCCGACCCGGCACGGTGCGGTGTGGGTTCGCCGGAATCCATGGCGTCCCAAGGATCTGCTCCGGCGTCGCGAGCGGCACAGACCGGGAGCCAGGGGTTGGTGCGCAGCTCGGTGATCAGAGCTTCGCGCAGGAGAGCGTCGGCCTCGCTGCGGGCGAAGCCAGGGGTGGGCACCAGGACCAGGCGGTCGCGAGGCGGCAGGGCACGGGCGAAATCGGCGTAACCCGCTGCCAATGCGGCAAGGCGCGCACCGGGGAGGAGGCGGCGGCGGTCGGGTTGCATGGGGATGTCGGCGACCAGGATCGCGGGGAGGGAGAGTTCCTCGTCGGATCGGGTGGGGGCGCGCAGGACGTCCGGGGCCGTGGCGACGGGGCGGCCCTCGCGCAGGGGGATCAGCCAGCGGGCCATGGGGGTGCGGTACTGCCACCATGTTCGGCGCTTTCCGGACGGGAGGGTGATCACCAGCTGGGAGAGGGTGCCTGCCTGGTCGGCGGCCACGCCGGCGGTGGAGGTGACAGCGGCCTCGTCGACGTCCGGGTCGCCCGCGACGGCGGCGGCCTGGCCAGGAGCGGAGGCGACAGCAGAGGTGGCTGCGGCGGAGGTGTCGCTCGCCGATGCGGCGTCGCGACGAATATCGTCTGCCGGTCGGGTGCTGGTGGCGAGAACGGTTGTCTTACTGGTGAATTCGTCGGATTCGATGCGGATGCGCTGTAGGGCGGGCAGTTCCAGGAGAAGGTCGGGCGCTTCGGCGCGCATGGCGTCGAGAAGGGTGGCCGCGTCGATGTCGTCGCGCAGGTGAACGACTATTTCGGTGTCGGCGCCCGGGAGGGGGGTGGTCGGCACGGGCCAGGCGAGTCGCAGGACCGGGGGTTCGGTCGCGGTCGGGGCGTCGGGAACGGCGATGCCCGCGTCGTGCAGGTCGTTCAGCGTCGCCACGCGGGAGAAGCGGATGGATCCGGTCGTCGAGCGGACCTCGATCTCGTCGCCGACCGAACGCACCGCGGTGAAGCCCACGCCGAAGCGACCCACCTGGGTGGCGTCGGCCTTTCCGGAGGCACGCAGTGCCGTCAGCGCGTGCACACCGGAAACGTCCAGCGGCGCACCGGTATTGGCCACGTGCAAACGCCCGTCGAGCACCCGCACGATCACCTCGCCCGCGACACCGGCCTTCGCCGCGGCGTCGGCCGCGTTCTGCGCGAGCTCGGTGAGCAAGCGATCCCGGTAGCCCGAGGCCACCAGGTCGGCCTCGCCGGCGCTGTCCTCACGCAGCCGCGTCGGCGAATCCCGCCACGCGGCAAGCACTCCGGCACGCAGCTGCGCGGTGCCGAACGGGTCTCCCGCTCCGTTCAGCGCGGCACCGACGATCCGTGCTCACTCAGATCCGTCGCTTCGCCCGGTTCCTCACCACTGCCCGCCGAAGCCGCCTCGCCTTCCGCGGGTACAGCTGCGGCCGAGGACTCGGTCTGGGTATCCGACACGCCATCGGCCGCAGTCGCGACCTCGCCGGACGCCGCGTCCGAAACGCCTTCGGCCTCCGGTGCGCTCTCGGCGGCCGGCGTGTTGTCAGCACCGAGGTCGGCCGCACCGACGGGTTCAACCGCAACGGCGGGTTCGGCTGCAACGGCGGGTTCGGCCGCGACAGTCTCGGCGTCCGCGGCGAACTCGGCGGTGACGACCTTGTCGGCGGACTCGGGCAGTGCGCCCTCGGCCAGCGCCGCGCGCTCGGCGTCCACCGCGGCGAGTGCCACGGCCTCGGCGGTTTCCTGCTTGTCGCCCGCCTGCTCGGCCGCGGCCTCGCCGACCGCGGTCAGCGAGTCGGCGGGATCGGTCGTGGAGTCCGTGGGGCCCGCGGCGATCGTTTCGGCCGCGACTTGCACGACCTCGATCGCCGGGTCGGCGGATGTCTCGGCGACAACCTCCACGACCACCGCCGCGGCATCGACGGAATCGGCCACGGCTGCCGGGTCGGCGGTCACCTCGGGCGCGACCTCGTCGATCGCCTTCTCGACCGCGGGTCGGACGATGTCGACGAAATCCACCGCGTGGTCGTCGAACGCCTCGTACAACGGCGATCCGTTTCCACTGGGGGCGACCACGTCGGAGTGGGCACCGCAGCCGTAGGCGATGTGGACCACATGCCCGTCGGCGCCCATCGCGTTGCCGCAGACACCGAAGGACTCACGCAGGGCACCGGCCAACGGCAGGTAGAAGCCGCACATGCCGCAGGCAGCGGGGGCGGCCTTGGCCATCTCGGTGTCGGGCCCGAACTCGGTGAACCAGCGCTGGGCGGCATCGGCGCGGCCTTCGACACTGAGCACCTGGACGCGGCCGAGGCCGACCTCGCGGGCCACCTCGTCGACCACCGGGTCGCCGGTGGCGACGTAGCCGGGGACCAGCCGGGGATCGTCGGTGGAGGTGGCGAGCAGGTCGCCGGGGCCGAGATCGCCGGGGCGGACCCGCTGATCCCACGGGATGAAATCGGGGGCGATCAGGGCGTCGAGGGCAGGCAGCAACGCCGACTCACTCACCGTCGCGTGGTCGGCGCCCGGGGGCGCGGCGACCACGACGGCCCACTGCCAGCCGCGGTAGCCGGGCAGGGTCGCCTCGAACCGGTGGGTGGCCGCGGTGTCGTCCTCGGCGCTCACCCCCAGATGGACTCCTACCCCGTCAGGTTCCAACGCGACGAGCGCGCGACGTGCCACCTCGGCCGCGTCGGCCAGGACGGGACGCACGCCGGACTCCGAAACAGATACTGCGCTCACGGCATACATTTTGCCGTATGAAGTGCAATCGCAGTTCGTTGGCCGTCGCAGTGCTGGTCAGTGTGCTCGGCGCGGGGGCTTGTAGCGGACCCACAGAGCCCGATCCGCCGCGGTTGCGAGTGGAGGTGATCGGCTCGTCACCGCACGATCCACAGGCCTTCACCCAGGGCCTGGAGGTGGTCGACGGCATCCGCTACGAGAGCACCGGAATGTGGGGCGTGTCGACCGCGCGGGCCACCGACCAGCGCACGGGCACCGAAACAGCCCGCGTGCGGCTGCCGGGCAGGCTGTTCGGCGAGGGCATGACCAGGGCGGGCGCGATCGTCTGGCAGCTGACCTGGCAGGACGGCTTCGCCATCGCCCGCGACCCGGTGACCCTCGCCGAAACCGGTCGCGCCGACTACACGGGTGAGGGCTGGGGTCTGTGCGCACAGCCGCACCGGCTGGTGATGAGCGACGGCACCGACACGCTCACCTTCCGCGACCCGGTGACCTTCGCGCAGACCGGCGCGGTGACCCTGTCCGGTTACCGCGATCCCCAGCCGAACGAGCTCGACTGCGCCGAGGACGGCACGGTCTACGCCAACAACTACCCGTCGGACGAGATACTGCACATCGATCCCGAGACCGGCCGGATTCTCGCGGTGATCGACGCAGCGGGGCTGCTCACGCCCGCCGAGCGACAGGGCACCGATGTGCTCAACGGCATCGCGCAACTGCCCGGCACCGACCGCTTCCTGCTCACCGGCAAATACTGGCCGCGCATGTTCGAAGTGCGATTCGTGGGGAAATAACACGGTGTGGCCGACATAGCCGAGCCGCGAGTGAACACGCACAGCTCGAGTGGGACAGAATTGGAGTCGTGACTACGCCCCGCGAACCATCCGGTCCAGACCGTGGTCGCCGGGACGGTACCGCCGCCGACCCGCACCCCGGCTACGGGCAGTACCCGCCGCGCGCACCGCGCAAGGTCTTCCCCCGGCCCGAACGGCCGCTGCCCGCCGAGCCGCCGACGGTCCGGTCGAAAAGCCTGTTCCGCCGACACCGCCCCGTCGACCCGGGCGCCCCGACCACTCCTGTCCGGAGCGGGGGCCCCTTCGGCCGCGTGCCGGACGAGCATTCGACGAGTCGGCAGGTTCCGCCGTTCGACGAGCAGGCCCGGCCCGGCCCGCGCACCGACCGAGGACGACCGGTCCCGCCGCGCGACGAGCACCCGCACGGGCGACAGTCTCCGCTCGTCGACGAGCGCAAACGTCCGTCCCCACCTCGCGACGAATCTTCACAAGGGCCCCCGGCCGGTGAGCACGGTCGACACGACGACCTCGGCCCGGACGGCACCCGGCCCTTCCCGCGCGACGAGGGCGCCGACGACCCGGCCAATCAACGAGTCCCCCGAAAACTGACCGTCACCCGCGTAGCCGCCATGCGTAGTCGCGAACTCACCGAACGCGGCATCGCGACCTTCCAGCGCGCCGCCAAGGCCGACGGCGCCGACCAATCCGGCCTGACCGCGCTCACCTACGCCACCATGGCGAACTTCGCGCTCGACGCCGCGATCGCCGTCGCCTTGGCCAACACCTTGTTCTTCGCCAGCGCCACCGCCGAATCCAAAACCAAGGTGGCCCTCTACCTGCTGATCACCATCGCCCCGTTCGCCCTGATCGCGCCGCTGATCGGCCCGCTGCTGGACCGGCTGCAACGCGGTCGCAGGCTGGCCTTGGCGACGACGTTCGCCCTGCGCGCGGGTTTCGCGCTGCTGCTGATCTTCAATATCGACACGTGGGGCCTGTACCCGCTGGCGCTGTGCATGATGGTGGGCTCGAAATCGTTCGCGGTACTCAAGAGCGCGGTGACCCCGCGCGTGCTGCCACCGGATATCGACCTGGTCCGCACCAATTCCCGGCTGACCGTCTTCGGCCTGGTCGGCGGCACGATCGGCGCGGGCGCGCTGGCCGCACTCGTCGCCCTGATCGCCGGCTCCACGGGCGCGCTGATCTTCGCCACCGGCATCGCGATCGCGGGCGCGTATCTCAGTGTGCGCATTCCGCGCTGGGTCGAGGTGACCGAGGGCGAGGTCCCCGCCACGCTGACCTATCACGGGCCCGACGCGCACACCGAGGTCATCGAACGTGGTCAGCCGTCCTCGGTGCCGCCACGGAAACGGCGCCAGCCGCTGGGCCGAGCCGTGGTCACCGGGCTGTGGGGCAACGGTTCGATCCGCGTGCTCACCGGCTTCCTCACCTTCTACATCGCCTTCGTCGCCAAGGGATCGGGCGGGAGCCCCACCGAACAGGCGGCGATGCTGGGCGTGGTCGGCGCGGCGGCGGCCGTCGGTAACTTCGGTGGGAACGCGACCGGCGCCCGCCTGCAGTTGGGCAGGCCGTCGCCGGTGGTGCTCGGCTGCACGGGCGCGTGCGCGGTGGTCGCGCTGTTCGCCGCGTTCACCGGGAATCTGTTCGGCGCCACGGTCGCGGCCCTGGTGGCCTCGGCGGCCAGTGCGCTGGCGAAGGTGTCCCTCGACGCCGCCATCCAGGACGACCTCCCCCCGGAGTCGATCGCGTCCGGCTTCGGCCGTTCGGAGACGGTGCTGCAGTTGAGCTGGGTCATCGGCGGGGCGGCCGGTGTGCTGATGCCGATCGAGTACTGGAAGGGTTTCGCGTTGATCAGCGTGATCCTGCTGGCCGGACTGCTCCAGACGTTCGTCAGCTACACCGGGCACTCGCTGCTGCCTGGCCTGGGCGGCAATCGCCCCCAGCACGTCGAGCAGGAAGTGCCCAACATCCATCCGAGAGGGACAGGAGACCCCACCTGGTGAGCAAGCTCAACGCTCGAACGATCGTCGCGCTGGTCGCGGCCGGACTGTTCGCCGTCGTCGCGGTGACCGCGGGGCTGGTCGCCCTCGCGGTGTCGAAGGCGCCCGCGCACAGTCCGAAGCTCACCGCGTACGCACACGGCAAGACCATCACCGTCGATCCGTTCATGTACTGCACGGTCAGGATGGAGGACTGCCGATACGGCGAGACCGCGCCGCTGGTGGTCCCCGTCGGTGACCCCGTGCAGCTGTCGCTGCCCGACGCGGTCTCCGACTCCCCCTGGCTCATCCAGCTGATCTACCAGCGCCCCAGCGGCGAACAGCTGGACCGGGTCCTCAGCTTCGCCGACTACCCCGACCGCGCCAGGGCACTCACCATCGAGTCGAAGCCGGAACCCGACCTGCGTCTGATCGGCATCGAGGTGCAGCTGCCGATTCTGGCCCGCGACATCGCCACCGGCGTCGAAACCTATGTTCCGCACGCCGCCTGGTCGATCGTCACCCTGGAGCCCGAGCCCCGCAAGACCTGAGATCGCCGAGCCGTGAACGAGACCGGCCCCGAACGAGATTCGTTCGGGGCCGGTCGCTTGTCACATGTCAGTGATCGAGTTCGCGAGCCACGGCCCGCACCACCTCGGAAATACGCTGGGACATCTTGCGATCCGGGTACTTTCCCCGGCGCAGATCCGGCTGAACAGTGCTCTCCAGCAGCGTGATCATGTCCTCGACCAGCCCGTGCAGTTCGTCGGGCGACTTGCGCGGGCCCGCGTCCTTGCGCGCGGGCGTCTGCCCACGGTCACGATCGCGAACGACGGTCGGCGGCGCCTCGAGCACCGTGACGCTGAGCGCCTGCGGGCCACGGCGGCCTGCCGCCATGCCGAACTCGACGCGCTGTCCGGGCTTGAGTCCCTCGACGCCCTCGGGCAGCGCGGACGAGCGCACATAGACGTCCTCGCCCTCGTCTTGAGACAGGAAGCCGAAGCCCTTCTCGACGTCGTACCACTTCACCCGACCGGTCGGCACTGCGCTCACCCGTTCATCATTCGGCACCCGCGCCCTTGTGGCCCGGGTTACACATTTCTGCTTGTCGCAAAAGAACGCGCCCCACAACAAGGCAGGACGCGATGTGCTCAGAGTCTACCCCGGTGGCTATAACGCGAGCACACCAGTTTTACGGTGCACCGGTGACGAACTCACCCGATCCGGCCTCGACCGGTCCGCGACGCTCCGGCGATCGCCTGCTGCACGTGGCTCTCGTTCTGTTCGGAGTCGGAATCCTGGCGGTGATCGCGATCTTCGTGACGCCGATCGTGTCCGACGGTGATCCGGGGCTGTGGCTGTACGGCCTGGCGATGCTCGCACCGCTGGGCTTCCTGCTCGCGATCGTCTTCGCGCTGCGGTCGGGCCGACGCGCACGTTGACGCATCAACCGATTACCCCGCGAAATGCCTTCCTAATAAACCTGTGATCTTCATCACATAACGGTGTGGTCACGAAGTGAGCGCACAGCCGTCGCGCACATTCGCCACCGCGACTACCTGCGCGGACACATCAGGGATCACCCTGAGATGACCCCGAGACCCCCCGGGACCCGCCGGTTACCAAATAGTGACATTCACCGCCGACCGTCGTACCGTTTCTCTCAGCCGGGGTAACCCCCGGAACCACCGGCCCGCCGCACCGAACCTCACCCCGCGGGTACCGGACCCCGATTGGAAACAAGGGATGAGGGCGGACCGGGAGACCTCTCAGTCCGGGCCACATGCAGGTGCGAACGAGAGGAAGAAACCCGATATGAGTGGACGCCACCGCAAGCCGACTTCCACCGGGCGCACTGCTGCCAAGGTCGCCGTCACCGGCGCGATCTTCGGCACCGCAGCCGCAGCCCTCGCCGGAAACGCCAGCGCGGCCCCCGACTCCGACTGGGATCGCCTCGCACAGTGTGAAGCCGGCGGCAACTGGGGCATCAACACCGGCAACGGCTACCAGGGTGGGCTGCAGTTCTCGCCCTCCACCTGGAACGCACACGGCGGTGGCGAATACGCCGCTTCCGCCAACCAGGCCACCCGCGAACAGCAGATCGTGGTCGCCGAAAAGGTTCTCGCTTCCCAGGGTTGGGGCGCTTGGCCGTCTTGCTCGTCCAAGTTGGGCCTGAGCAGCGGACCGTCCGAGCGTGTCGCCCCCTCCACCACCCCGAGCTGGGTTCCGGAGATCAATGTCCCGCAGGTGCAGGCCGATCCGAGCGCGGAAGTGTTCTCGGCCGTCGACCGCGCCCTCACCGTCGTGCAGCAGCAGGGCATCGCCGTGCCGCAGCAGGCTCTCGACCTCGTCAACTCCGCCAAGGGTTCTCAGCTGGACCCGGCCGTGATCGACTTCTTCCAGGCGAACAAGGGTCTGCTGCCCTCCTGATCGCTCGCATACACAACAAGAGCCCGCATCCTCGAGGATGCGGGCTCTTGTCTTTCTCGTCCGAATTACACCCGGTTGATGGTGGTCTGGGGGTGCACGTACGGCAGCGTCGCGGCCGGGACGGGAAACACGGTGTCCTCACCGAAAGGCGAGAGATTACCGGCGCGGGTCGACGACAGTTCGGTCACGGCGTGCTCGCCGTCGGCCACCTCGGGCCAGCCGTTGTCGACATAGGGTTTCTTCGATTTGTTCACCACCGGCTCATTCTGGCATATGCGACGCGGCGACCATCAGTGGCTGGCGTCGCTGTTCTGCTCCGGCGCACCGACAACGGTCGGTCGCCCTCGAACCTTCGCCGGTCCAGATCGCCGCGGCCGAGAACTGTAGGCTCGATCGGATGATCGCGACGGACTCTCTCGCCGATTGGCTCGGTGCGCGCACCGATGCCCAACTGGTGAAATTGCTGCAGTTGCGGCCCGACCTGGCGGTGCCGCTGCCTGCGTCGATGTCGGTGCTCGCGGTGCGCGCCCAACAGCGCGCGTCGGTGTTGCGTGCCGCCGACGATCTCACCACGCTCGAGTTCGCGATCATCGAGGCGCTCACGGCCAATGAGGACGCCCGCACGATCGGCACCGAGCTCACGCCGTTGACCCGCGCCACCCTGCACGCCCAGCTCGCGGATCGCGTCACCAAGACCGCGTTCACCGCCGCGCTGACCCGGCTGCTCGACCGCGCCCTCGTCTGGCAGATCGGTGACGATCTGGACCTGACACCCAGTGCCGCCGAAGCCCTCCCCTGGCCGCTGGGCGCCACGACGGCGATCCCCGACGCCCTCACCGAGCCCGAGGTGACCGCCGCGCTGGCCACCGCGAGCCCGCCCGAACGCGCGCTGCTGGACAAACTCGCCGCCACCGGCCCCCGCGGCCGCACCAGGGACGCCGCGCCCGCCACCGACCCCGACCGCCCGGTGCCGCGTCTGCTCGCCGCCCGGCTGCTGCACTGGGTCGACGACGAGACCGTGGAGTTGCCCGTCACCGTCGGCCAGGTTCTGCGCGGCGAGCCCGTCACCGACCCGCACGCGCTCGCCCCGCCCAAACCCGCACTCGCCAAGAACTCCCCCACCGAAGTGAACGCCGTCGGTGCGGGCGAAGTCGGTGAGCTGCTGCGCGACGCCGCCGATGTGATCGACGCGCTCGGCAAGCTGCCCGCCCCCGCCCTGCGCGCCGGCGGACTCGGCGTGCGCGAACTGCGCCGACTGACCAAACAGACCGGCATCGACGAACAACGCACCGGCCTGCTGCTGGAATTGCTGGCCGCCGCGAAACTCGTCGAGAAGGGCCTGCCCGAACCGACCCCCGATCTCGACTCCACCGACGATTTCTGGGCCCCGACCCCCGCCGCGGATTCCTGGCTCGACGCCCCACCCGCGACCCGCTGGGTGACCCTCGCGCAGGCGTGGTTGGAGCTGGATCGGATGCCGTGGATGATCGGGATGCGCGACGCCGCCGACAAGCCGATCGCCGCGCTGTCGGCAGAGCTGCGCGTACCCCACGCGGTGCGCGACCGGGTGGCGATCCTCGGCCTGCTCGCCGAGTACCCGACCGGCACCGCACCGACTCCCGCCGACATCGGCAAAATCCTGGCCTGGCGAATGCCGCGCCGCCGCAGGCACTTCCGCCTCGAAGCCGTCACCGCGACCCTCGCCGAGGCAGCGGTCGTCGGCCTGCTCGGCCGCGGCGCCCTCGACTCCGCCGCCAGGGCCCTGCTGCACGGCTCGGTCGCCGACGCCGAATCCGAAATGGCCACCGCACTGCCGAAACCGGTCGACCACGTCCTGGTCCAGGCCGACCTGACGGTCATCGCCCCCGGGCCGCTCGTTCCGGAACTGCGCAGCAAGATCGCCCTGGTAGCCGACGTCGAATCAGCGGGCGCCGCGACGGTGTACCGAGTCGTCGATGCCACGGTCCGTCGCGCCCTCGACGCCGGACTCACCGCCGCCGAACTGCACGCCCTGTTCGCCACCCACTCCCGCACCCCGGTCCCGCAGTCGCTGACCTACCTCATCGACGACGTGGCCCGCCGCCACGGCCAGCTCCGTGTGGGGATGGCCCAGTCCTTCCTCCGCAGCGACGACCCGGCCCTACTGGCGCAGGTGCTGGCCGCCCCCGTCGCCGAGACGCTGGCCCTGCGCGCGATCGCCCCCACCGTGGCGATCGCCCTTGCCCCCCTGGCCGAAATGCTCGACCAGCTCCGCAAGGCGGGCTTCGCCCCCGCGGGCGAGGATTCCGGCGGCGCCATCGTCGACCTCCGTCCCCGCGGTGCCAGGATCTCCGTGCGGCCCCTGGCCCGCAGGCCCTACCGCCCCACTCCCCCCAACGACGACCAGGTCGCCCAACTCGTCACCGAACTCCGCGCCGGCGAACGGGCCGCGGGCGCTCGCACCGGCCGCTCGGTCCGCACCGACGGCACCCGGACCGGCACGGCCGCGACCCTCGCCCTGCTCCAATTGGCAGCGCGCGTGGGCCGGCCGGTGAACATCGGCTACGTGGACGCCCAGGGTGTGGCCACCCAGCGCGTGGTCGAACCGCTCCGTGTGGGCAACGGCCAACTGGACGCGGTCGACCCCGTCAGCGGGGCCACCCGCCACTTCACCCTGCACAGAATCGCGTCGGTGGCCCTGCTCGACTGAGCCCCTACGGCTTCGCCATGCAAAAAGTCGTCGCGGGATCGGCGACGGTGCGGAACTGCGTGGCGTCCGCTCCGCACAGCAACTCGTCCATCTCCCCGTCGATCCGCTTGACCACCTTGAACGACGCTTCGGGCGCAGTGCAGGCCACAGCCTCGGCAGGCCGCTTCCCCGCGTCGGCGTAACAGCTGCCCTCGGCGAAGTTCGGAGCCAGGCACAGCGAGTTCTTCGCATCCCCGACAGTGCCGTTGAACACGGCGTTCTCGGCAGCGCAGTCCGCCCCCACCTCGACGATCCGGTAACTGGACTTCGCCGAGGAGCAGTCGCCCACGGTCGCCTTCATCGCGTCGGCGGCGTTGTCGCTGACCTCCACACACGAGCCCACCGCGACAGCCCCGGCCGACGACGAGTCATCGGACGAGCACGAGACCACGGCCCCGACCAGCGCCATCGCGGCCACCGGTCCGAGCACGATCCGCGCCAATAGTCGCTTCTCTGGGAAAATCACTGAAAACCTCACTCACCGAACGGTTCAGGGCGTACACAACCGCCGGTGACGATACCCAAGTGCTCGCGACGGCGCTCCCGGCGTCGAGCGAGCTGGCTACCATCACAAGATGACCCTCGACGACGTCGCAGGCGAGCTGTACACCCTCGACCCCGGCGACTTCGTGTCCACCCGCACCGAGCGCGCCGCCCGAGCCCGCGCCGACGGTGACCGCGATCTGGCCAAAGCCATCACCGCCCTGCGCAAGCCGACGGTCGCCGCCTGGACGGTCAATCTGCTGGCCCGCCACGCACCGCGGGAGATCGCCGCCCTGCTCGATCTCGGCGATGCTCTTCGGTCGGCGCAACGTCAACTCTCCGGCGAGAAACTGCGCGCACTCGGTACCCAGCGTCAACAGGTCGTGAACGCGATGACCAAGCGAGCCGCCGAGCTGGCCGCCGAGCACGACCGCCCGGCGAGCGAGCAGGTGCTGCGCGAAGTCGGCCAGACCCTCACCGCGGCGCTGGCCGACCCCGATGTCGCCGATCTGGTCCGGGCGGGGGTGCTGCCCGCCACCGCCACCTACGACGGCTTCGGCCCGGCCGGGCTGGTCGCGATCACCGGGGGCAAGGCCACCGCCCCTCAGCGCGCGAGCAAACCCAAGTCCTCCCCGAAGGACACCGAGGACAAGCGCCGCGCCGAGGCCCGACAGGAACTCGACGACGCCGAATCCGGCCTGGCAGCCGCTCGCGCCGATCGCGAGGAGGCCGAAGCCGCTGCCGCACAGGCGAAATCCGAGCTCGACGCGATCGAGACCCGGATCACCGAGCTACGCACCGAGCTCGAACACGCTGAACAACAACGCCACTTCGCCCACACCGCCGAACATCGGGCGCGCGGCGAATTCACCGCCGCGCGTAGCCAGTTCGACCGTATGCAGCGCTGGGTCGAGCGGGCCCGCGCGCGGCTGAGTGAGGATTAGGGACGCAGGGTGCCCGGATAGAGGAACGCGTCGCGCGGGGGCCTGGTGCCGTCCAGCCATTCGGCCAGGAATTCGGCGAGCGGCATCGAGGTCCGGCTCTGCAAGAACTCCCGGAATTCCGGCATCGACGCGTGGCCGTCGCGATGGGCGTTCACGAAATCTCTGATGGCCGTGAAGAACACGTCTTCGCCGATCAGTTTACGGAGTGCGTGCAGGAACAGCGGCCCGCGGTAATAGACGGAGGTGAACTCGTCGCCGACTCCGGGAGCGGCCAGCGCGATCTTCCAGAATTTCGGCTCGTCGAGGTATTTCGCGATTGTTTCGCGATACTCGGTGTCCACGTCGGCGTGGTCGATTCGTTCCGGCCACAGATAGTCGGCGGTGTAGCTGGCGAAGCACTCGTTGAGGCAGATGTCGGACCATTGCCGCACCGACATCGTGTCGCCCCACCATTGATGGGCCAGCTCGTGCACCACCGTGTTCAGATCGGCCCACGGCGCGTAGGTCGGCCGGGTCTGGGTCTCGAGTGAGAACGGCAGCTCCGTGTCCACATAGATGCCGCCGGCCACATCGAACGGGTAGGGGCCGTAGAGACTTTCGAGGAAGTCGAGAATCTCGGGCAGCCGCTGTTCGTCTTCGCGATTGGCCTCCGATTCCGGCGCGAACGCGCTCAGCACCGCGGTCCCGTTCGCCCGCCGCTGCTCGAGGAAGGTGAAGTGGTCCACCGCGACAGTGGTCAGGTAGCCGATCACGGGCTGACGCGTTTCCCAGGTGGTGTGCAGCCGTCCGTCGCGCACCACGTGCTCGGTGCGGTCGCCGGTCGACATGATCTCCCAGCCGGCGGGCACGTCGGCGTGCAGTGTGAAAGTCGCCTTGTCCAAGGGAGTGTCGTTGAGCGGGTACCAGGTGCTCGCACTGTGCGGCTCACCGACGGCGAACGCCCCACCGTTGGGCGCGTGGGTCCAGCCCGCGCCCTCGGTGTCGGCGGCCGCGCCCGCGTAGTCGACGACGATCCGCATCGGCAGCCCCGGCGGCAGGGGTAGCAGCGGCGTGACCACCAGCTCGTGCTCGCCGTCTCGGCCGAATCCCGCGGGTTGCCCGTTGACCGTCACCATCAGCACCCCGGGCCCGCTGTAATCGAGGTTGAATCGCGCCAGCGGTTGGGTCACGCGCGCATCGATGCGGGCCGTGCCGCGCAGGTGGTGCGCACCGGGTTCGTAAGCGATCGACACGTCGTAGTGCGTGACGTCGTAACCACCGTTGCCGTCGAGCGGATAGTAGGGATCGCCCAGCCCCGGGGCCCCGATCACGTGCGAATCAGCCGCTACCGGAGGGACTCCCAACGCCACCAGCGCGATCACCACGCACACCCCGGCCGACCATCGCATGGCGAAGACACCTTTCGTCGACCGGATCGCACGAACCCGACCATCGTCGCAGGCGCGCGCCAGGGACTCCGAACAGGCACGCCCGCTGGGCGGGGGTACGCCTAGCCCAGGTCGGCGGGCAGATGGTCCGGGTCGAGCAGCAGCCGTTTGGTCGCCGTGCGTTTCACGCGTGCGGCCAGCGCCAGGTTCTCCGCGAGCAGCCGCCATTCGACCTCGTTGATGGCATCGCACGCGCGGGTGATCACCTCGTCGTCGCGCGTACCCCAGGCGATCGGCATGGCGGTGACCAACTGCCAGCGTTCGCCGACCTGGCGAGGAGCACGATCGGTGCGTACCGCGACGGCGGGCACCCGCTCGCCCGGCTGTGGCGTGTGCCCCGGCAGCGTGCGCACCTTGCGGGTGATCAACGCCCAACTGCGCACCGGGGCAGCGGGTTCGGCGATATCGACCAGGGCGAGCAATACGATCGCGCCCGGCGCGGCATCACTGACGACAGCGGGTACGAGAACACCGTCGTGATAGAGCTTTTCGATACTGGACCGGTGCGGGGTCCACAGTGCCACCCACAGTGCGATGCCCGCGACGAGCACGCACACCACGGCGAGCAGGAAACCCCACGCCTGCCCGCTCCACACCAGCGCCACCGTCGCCGCGACGGCGAGACCGGCGACCAGCAGGGCGACCAGGCGCAACCTGCGTAACCCGGTGAACGTCTCGTTGACCGCGTGAGCGTGCTCACGGTCGACCACGAATTCGAAGCGGCGCACGCCTTCCTTCCTAGCACAAGTTGCGGAGGAATTGCCTCCACTTATTTGCAGAGGTAGCGATTTCGCACGTTACCCCGCTTCGACCTGGCGAACAGCCCTACACGCCGTCGCCGACGGGCGGACCGAGCAGGTCGTCGGCGTCGACGATGCGGTACGCGTAACCCTGCTCGGCGAGGAAGCGCTGACGATGCGCGGCGTATTCGGCATCGAGAGTGTCGCGCGCGACCACCGAATAGAAATGCGCCTGTCCCCCATCCTGTTTCGGCCGCAGCAGGCGGCCCAACCGCTGCGCCTCCTCCTGGCGGGACCCGAAAGTACCCGACACCTGCACCGCCACGGATGCTTCCGGAAGATCGATGGAGAAGTTGGCGACCTTGCTCACCACCAGCACCGGGATCTCGCCGGAGCGGAACGCGTCGAACAACGCCTCGCGCTCCCTGTTCTTGGTGGCGCCGGTGATGACGGGGGCGTTCAGGTCGACCCCGAGCTCGTCGAGCTGGTCCAGGTAGGCGCCGATCACCAGGGTCGGGGCGCCCTTGTGCCGGGCCAGAATGGACTCGACCACCGGGATCTTGGTGCGTGCGGTGGAACACAGCTTGTAGCGCTCCTCCGGCTCGGCGGTGGCGTAGGCCATCCGCTCGGCGTCGGTGAGCGTGACCCGGACCTCGACACAGTCGGCGGGCGCGATCCAGCCCTGCGCTTCGATGTCCTTCCACGGCGCGTCGTAGCGCTTCGGTCCGATCAGTGAGAACACATCACCCTCGCGGCCGTCCTCCCGCACCAGTGTGGCGGTCAGACCCAGCCGTCGTCGCGACTGCAGGTCCGCGGTCATCCGGAAGACCGGCGCGGGCAGCAGATGCACCTCGTCGTAGATCACCAGACCCCAGTCGCGGCTGTCGAACAGTTCGAGATGCTTGTACTCACCCTTGGATTTACGGGTGATGACCTGGTAGGTCGCGATGGTGACCGGACGGATCTCCTTGCGCTCGCCGGAGTACTCGCCGATCTCCTCCTCGGTGAGCGTGGTCCGCGCCAGCAACTCGCGCCGCCACTGCCTGCCCGCCACGGTGTTGGTGACCAGGATCAAGGTGGTGGCCTTGGCCTTGGCCATCGCGGCCGCGCCGACCATCGTCTTGCCCGCGCCACACGGCAGCACGACCACGCCGGAACCGCCCGCCCAGAACGAATCGGCGGCCATCTCCTGGTAGTCGCGCAGGTGCCACTTTCCCTCGGTGTAGTCGAGGCCGATGTCGTGCGCCTCACCGTCGACATAGCCGGCCAGATCCTCGGCGGGCCAGCCGATCTTCAACAGCATCTGCTTGATGTGGCCGCGCTCGGACGGATGCACGATCACGGTGTCGTCGTCGATGTGAGCGCCGAGCATCGGTGCGATCTTCTTGTGCCGCAGCACCTCGGCGAGCACCGCGCGATCCAGGCTGACCAGGCACAACCCGTGCGCGGGATGCTTGACCAGCTGCAACCGGCCGTAGCGGCCCATGGTGTCGACGATGTCGACCAGCAGCGGCTGCGGCACGGCGTAGCGCGAGAAGTTCACCAGCGCGTCGACCACCTGCTCGGCATCGTGGCCGGCCGCGCGGGCGTTCCACAACGCCAGCGGCGTGATCCGATAGGTGTGCACGTGCTCTGGCGCGCGCTCCAGCTCCGCGAACGGCGCGATGGCCTGGCGCGCGTTGCCTGCCAGCTCGTGGTCGACCTCGAGCAGCAGGGTCTTGTCGCTCTGCACGATCAGCGGACCGTCGGTCACACGTTGCTCCTGTGTTCATGGGCGGTCGGAGCCGCGCCGTCGGGGCCTTGTCACCCGAACGGCGCGTAGGACTTCGCCTGGGGGCGGGAACTTGCTCGATACCCCGGCCGGAACGTGTCCGGTGGGGCAGCTTTGTCAATTGTACGGACTCGGACCGACATGACCTGGGCGGAGAGTCCGCGAAGCGACTGTTCGCCGGTGCGGCGCACGAGGGTGGGCCGGGGTCCAGCGGGTGCCGACTGGACCGCGACAGAGCCGCACCGACCAGCGCAAACTCGATGCATGCTTCAGACAACGGCGGTTCTCGGGGTGGCGGCGGCGGCGCTCGGCATGGTGCTGACACCGGGGCCGAACATGATGTATCTGGTATCGCGCACCGTCGCGCAGGGGCGGCGCGCGGGGATGATCTCGCTGCTGGGGGTCGCGGCGGGGTTCGGGGTCTACCTGTTGGCGGCCGCGGCGGGGATCACCGCGGTGTTCGCGGTTGTTCCCGGCCTGTATCTGGCCGTGAAGCTGGCCGGGGCGGCGTATCTGCTGTGGCTGGCCTGGCAGGCGATCCGGCCGGGTGGGATTTCGGTGTTCGCGCCCGCCGACCTCCCGCACGACCCGGCCCGGCGACTGTTCACGATGGGATTGGCCACCAACCTGCTCAACCCGAAGATCGCGATCATGTACATGGCCCTCATCCCCCAGTTCGTCGACCCCGATCGCGGCGCCCTCTGGCTGCAGAGCCTGTCGCTGGGAGCGGTGCAGATCACCGTGGCCCTCACGGTCAACGCCATGATCGTCCTCGGTGCGGCGGGCCTGGCCACCTTCCTCGCGGCCCGCCCCCTGTGGCTGCGCACCCAGCGCTACCTCATGGGAACCGCCCTCGGCACCATCGCCGTCCTGCTCGCCACCGACAAGGCCCGCCCCGCCCCCGCCTGAGACGAGGGCCTGGTCGCGGTCGCCGAGCTCGGGCATGTCACGCTGCTGCGGAGCATCGAGGCGTAAGGAGCGGGCGGTGAGTGTTGGGGTGCTGGTGGCGACATTGGCGGCAGGTCCTTCGGTGACGGAGCTCGATTCGGCGGTGGAGGCGGTGCACCGCGGCGGCGAGATGATCGGGACCATCTCGTTCGCGGCCTCCGGGGCGCTGGTCGCCGTGCGCAAGCGGCTCGATCTGTTCGGGATGGTCGTGCTGGCGTGCGCGACCGCGCTCGGCGGCGGAATCGTGCGCGACCTGTTGCTCGGGCGCACGCCCCCCGCCGCCTTCACGAACCTGACCTATCTGTCGGCGTCGATCGTGACCGCGCTGATCCTGTACTTCATCGCACCGTCGCCCCGCCTCACCAAGGGCCCACTCGAAGTCGCCGATGCGATCGGGCTCGGCCTGTTCTGCGTCACCGGCACCGTGATCGCCGACGCGGCCGGCATCGGCGCGCCCACCGCCGCCCTGCTCGGTATGACCACCGCCATCGGCGGCGGGGTGATCCGCGACGTGCTCAGCGGCGAAGTGCCTTCCGTCCTACGCCCCGACCAGGACCTCTACGCGATCCCGGCGCTGTTCGGCGCGGCCGCTACTGCCGCGCTGTTGCACCTCGACGTGTATCGAACATGGACGGGGCTGCTCGCTGCGGCGGGGGCGGTGGGTTTTCGGCTGCTGGCGCGGCATTTTCAGTGGCATGCGCCGCTGGCTCGCCATGCGCGTGACTGAGCGCGGGTCGGGAGCGCGGGGTCAGGCGTCACCCGGCACGTAGGCGGCGGACTCCTTCGTCGATGGTTTCGTCGCTTTTGCTGAAGGTGAAGCGCACCAGGTGTTTCCAGTCGTCGGGGTGGTCGGCGAACACGCTGACCGGCACGGCGGCCACGCCCAGTCGTTCGGGGAGTTCGCGGCAGAATGTCAGTCCGTCCGCGGCGCCGAGCGGTCGGATGTCGGCGCAGACGAAGTAACCGCCTTTGCTGGCCGACACTCCGAAACCGGCGTCGCGCAGGGCCCGCGAGAGCCGTATTCGTTTGTCCGCCAGTCCGTCACGCTGGGCACGCACCCAGTCGAGCTCCTCGTTGATCGCATGGGCGACGGCAGGCTGGAACGGGCCGCCGCCGACGAAGGTGAGGTACTGCTTGGCCGTGAGAACGGCGTCGAGCAGCGGCGCAGGCGCGCACGCCCAGCCGATCTTCCACCCGGTGACGTTGAAGGTCTTCGCCGCACTCGACACCACGATGGTCCGCTCGCGCATGCCGGGCAGCGTGGAGATGCTGATGTGCTCGGTGCCGTCGTAGACGAGGTGCTCGTACACCTCGTCGGTGAGCACCAGCAGATCGTGTTCGACAGCCAGCTCGGCGATCGCGGTCAGATCTGCGCGATCGAGTACCGCGCCGGTGGGGTTGTGCGGTGAATTCACCATCAGCATGCGTGTTTTCGGCGTGATCGCGGCCCGCAAGCTGTTCAGATCGAGTACGAATCGGTCGCCGTCGGGCACCAGGCGAGCCGTGCGTCGCTGTGCGCCGGCGAGGGCGACCGCGGCGGCGTAGGAGTCGTAGTACGGCTCGATCAGCACCACCTCCTGGCGGGGTTCCACCAGCCCGAGCACGGCGGCACTGATCGCCTCGGTCGCGCCGACGGTCACCAGGATCTCGGTCGCCGGGTCGTAGGCCGTGCCGTAACGACGGGCTCGGTCCTCGGCGACCGCCTGGCGCAGCACCGGCATTCCGCGGCCCGGTGGGTACTGGTTGAGACCGTCGGCGATCGCCGCGCGCGCCACCTCGAGCATGCCCGCGGGGCCGTCGATATCGGGAAAGCCCTGCCCCAGATTCACCGCGTCGTGGCGGACGGCCAGTTCGGTCATTTCGGCGAAGATGGTCGATCCGAAGGGGCGCAGACGGGCGACGGTGGACGGCACAGGCGGCATCTCCGCAGCGTATCCCACTATTCCGTGACGTTGCCCAGCGATAGCGAACACGCATGTTTCACAAACGTTTTCCCGCTTTGACCTGGGCTATTGTGCGTTTCCCCAACCTCAGCTAGCCTCGCCGTGTTCTACCTCACACACCACTGCACGGTGGTATATCGAAAGGGGCTCACATGGCCTCACCTCTGCTCGACTTCATCCTGCAACCGGCTGCGTCGGAGGTAGCCGGTTCGGCGTTGCAGTTCATCCACGATCAGTTGTTCGGCGGTCCGATCGGCGACATGGTCACCGGTTCGGCCACGCCGGACAACAACATGGGTTCCTCGACCGGCGACCACAACCTCGGTTCGTCCACCGGCGACCACAACTGGGGATCCACCTACCCGTAAACACTCGCCTGCGACGCACCGCACTGTCTCGCGGCGCTGAGCAGCCCGGCCCAGCGCCGCGCAGCCCACCGCTGACCTCGCAGGTCCTCTTCGGGGCCGCGGGGTCAGCGGAGGCGGGCGCCGGAGAGTTTGACCACGTTGGCGAAATCGTAGGTGGCCCAGATCTTTCCGTCGCGCACCGCGAACCCGAGTACGCGCACGGGGCGGCCGAACGGCGAGTTCGGGTCGGTGAACACCAGCCCCGCCTGCCCGTTCACCGTGGCGGCGCTCATCTCGAGCCCCGATCCCTGTTGGTGCTTGCGCCACAGGCCGAGCGCCAACCGAGCGACCTTCTCCTGTCCGGCAACAATATTGAGTGCGGTCTTGGTGGTACCGCCCGCGTCGGCGGTGAACGTCGTGTCCGGATGCAGCGTCGCGGCGACCGCGGCGACATCGCCGGTGGCCAGCGCCGCGAGGAACCGTCGCACCGCCTGATCGTGCACCTCGTCGGCGACCGGTGCCGGTGCGTCGGCCACCGCCCGGCGGGCTCGCACCGCAGCTTGCCTCGCGGCATCGGCGGAAACACCCAGGATCTCGGCGATCTCGGCGAACGGCACGTCCAACCCGTCGTGCAGCACCAGTGCCACCCGCTGCTGCGGCGTCAACGCGTCGAGCACCACCATCGCCGCCATTCGGCTGTCTTGATCGCGCACCACCACATCGAGTGGATCGACAGTGCGCGAAGACGTCGCCGCCGAGACGATCGGCTCCGGAAGCCACTGCCCCACATAGGTTTCGCGCCGCACCGCGGCACTGCGCAAGTGGTCGAGGCAGATTCGGCTGACCACCGTCGTCAGCCAGGCGCGCAGATCGTCGATCTCGGACTGGTGCACCCCCGCCATCCGCAGCCAGCTCTCCTGCACCGCGTCCTCGGCGTCGCCGACGCTTCCGGTGAGCCGGTAGGCGACCGAAAGCAAATGTGTTCGATGCGATTCGAACAAGTCGGCGAGAAACGGGGAAACCATCGAGGCAGATCCTACGGAGTACCCCGCCGCGTTCGGTCCCACGGGTCTGGCACCGGTGATTCTCCGCACGCCATCTCGTCTGTACCACTACTACCGACGACAAGGACGGCGCAGCATGAGTACACCCGAGGTTGTGCTGGAGGGAATCGTGTTCGGCGAGTCACCGCGCTGGCACGACGGTCGACTGTGGTTCTCGGACTGGGGCGCGAACCAGGTGATCGTCGTCGACGATCACGGGCCCGAGGTCGTCGCCACGGTGCCGTCCTTCCCGATGTGCATCGACTTTCTGCCCGACGGTCGATTGGTGATCGTCGACTCCGCGGCCCGACGGCTCCTTCGCCGCGAACCCGACGGGTCGCTCGTGGCCTTCGCCGACCTCTCGACCGTGTCGGACACACCGTGGAACGACATCGTGATCGACGGGCGCGGCAATGCCTACGTCGACAACATCGGCTTCGATTTCCCCGGTGGGGAGTTCGTGCCCGGCGTCATCGCGCGCATCACGCCCACCGGTGAGGTGCGCCAGGTCGCCGAGGGACTCGCTTTTCCCAACGGCATGGCGATCACCGCCGACGGCGCGACGCTGATCGTGGCCGAGTCGTACGCGAATCAGCTCACCGCCTACGACATCGCGGCCGACGGCGCGCTGAGGAATCGCCGTGTGTGGGCGGCGACTCCGGGCGATCACCCGGACGGGATCTGCCTCGATGCCGACGGTCAGCTCTGGTACGCAGATGTCGGCAACCAGCATTGTGTCCGGGTTCGGGAAGGCGGCGAGGTGTCGCAGACGGTCACGCTCGACCGTGGCGCGTTCGCGTGCGCGCTCAGCCGAGACGGGGATCCGCGGTTGTACGTCGTCGGACAAAACTGGGGCGACCCCGAAGCGACCGGGCCGACGGGACAGGTCGTTGCCTTTCCCGCGCCCGCACCAGGTGCGGGAAAGCCGTGAAAATGCGGCGAGATTTTCGGCGTCGACTGTCAAGATGACCGGATGTACGAGCACACGCTCACCGACGGCACGGCCTGGCTCACCCGCCCGACCGGGGCCGACATCGACCGTATCGTCGAGTGCTGTCAGGACCCCGATGTGCAGCGCTGGACCACGATCCCCGTCCCCTATCACCGGTCCGACGCCGAGGAATTCCTCGACCGCATGGTGGCTCCCGGCTGGGCGGACAACGCGCCGGTCTGGGCGATCCGTACCGCCGCGGACGGCCCGGTCGAGGGGATGATCGGCCTGCACACGCGCGGACCGGGCGCCTGCGAGATCGGCTTCTGGCTCGCTCCCGCACAGCGCGGCCGCGGCCTGATGTCGCGCGCCATCACCCTGGTCTGCAACTTCGGGTTCGCCTCCGACGGTCTCGCGCTGGACCGGATCATGTGGCGTGCGATCGTCGGCAACGTCGCTTCGGCTGCGGCCGTGCGCCGCAACGGCTTTCGCTTCGAGGGCGTGGCCCGCTCGGGCGGGGTCCAGCGCGGAACCCGCGTCGACGAATGGGTCGCGGGGCGGCTACCGACTGATCCCGCCGATGTCGGCGACGGTTGGCCGACACTGGCGTAGTCGCGCCGGTCAGATCGGGCGGTTGGTGGCTCGGCGGGCGGTGCCTCGGTGGGCGGAGATCGTCGTCGGGTCTTCGGGCCAGGCGTGTTTGGGGTAGCGCCCGCGCAGGTCGGCGCGGACCTGGGACCAGCCGTTCTTCCAGAAGGAGGCCAGGTCGGCGGTGACGGCGACGGGGCGCTGGGCCGGGGAGAGCAGGTGCAGCAGGATGGGGGCGCGACCGTCGGCGAGGGTGGGCGGGTCGGTCCAGCCGAAGATCTCCTGGACTTTGACCGCGAGGACCGGCTGGTCGGCGGAGTAGTCGAGGCGGACCCGGCTGCCGGAGGGGACCTCGAGCCGTTCGGGGGCGAGTTCGTCGAGGCGGGCGGCGGCAGGCCACGGGAGTAGGCGTCGCAATGCGCTGCCCGCGTCGACGCGGGCGAGATCGGCACGGCGCCGCGCCGTGGACAGTTCGGGGCCGAGCCAGCTGTCGAGGTCGGTGAGCAGCGCGTTGTCGTCGACTGCGGGCCACGGTTCCCCGAGGGTGCGGTGCAGGAAGTCGAGACGTTGACGCAGGCTGCGCGAGTCGTCGTTCCAGCGCAGCAAGTCCAACCCTTCCGTCTGAAGCCCCTGCCGCACAGCGTGTTCCATCAGCGCCTTGTCCGGATTGCGTAACGCCCTCTCCGACAGCACGATCGCGCCCAGCCGTTCCACCCGACGAGCCACCACATCACCGCCGTCCCAGCGCACTTCGTCGGCCACGACCACCAACCCCGGCGCGGCCTCACGAGCGAGTTCTTCATCGGCGACGGCCGCCAACCGAATCCGCCCCTCCGCCCGGCCGGGATCGCGATCGGCGATGGCCACCGCGAGCCACTCCGCGGCAGCCAGCCCCGAACCCGGCGGCAACGTCACCGCGGTACCGCCCGCCATGAGATACGTGGACGACCCACTCGACCGCCGACGAGCCAGCCGCTCCGGCTGCGCCAGCGCGATCAACAACGCCGCGGTATCGGTTCCATAGTCACTACTCTCGTTTCCTGACTCACCGACGACACGATCGCGTCGACCCGGACTGCCTGCGCCCAACGGGGCTTCGGCCTTCGGGTCAGCGACGCTTGACCGGTCACGCCGACCCACGCGGGCGGACGCACCAGCCTGTGCGGCGCCAGGCGGTCGGGCGGGTTTGTCCGCGGTTGTCGTGCTCGTGACGAGTCGCGTCAGGCGTTGGACCTCGCGGGACCAACGGGGCGGGCGTTCGGTGCGCAGGGCGCGCAGGGCCGCCGCCGCGTCGACGGTGTGGGCAAGGGAGTCGTCGTCCATCAGAACCACCATTTCGGCGGCGGCCTTCGCGCCGACCCTGGCTTTCCCGTCGAGGAGCGCGCGGGCGAGGCGCGGGTGCAGGCCGAGATCGGCCATGGCCTTGCCGCGTGGGGTGATGTGGTCGAGGACGTCGAGGGCGCCCAGGGCACGCAGGATGCTTCGGGCCGCGGCGAGGCCACCTTCCGGCGGGGCGTCCCACCAGGCCAGACCGGTGCCGTCGGGGGTACCCCAGCAGGCCAATTCCAGTGCGAGACGGGTGAGTTCGGCGGTGCGGATCTCCGGTTCGGGGTAGGCGGGCAGGGTTTGATGTTCGTATTCGGGCCAGCAGCGCCAGGCACGGCCGGGGGCTTCACGGCCCGCGCGACCCGTGCGCTGTTCGGCGACCGCCGCCGAAACACGCACTGTCGCAAGGCCGGACAGCCCACGGCGGTGGTCGACGCGGGAGACGCGGGCCAGCCCGGAGTCGACGACAGCGCGCACGCCGGGGACAGTGAGGCTGGATTCGGCTACGGCAGTGGACAAGACCACACGGCGTCGCGCCCCCGGCCGGAGCGCGAGGTCCTGCGCCGCGCCCGCGAGCCTGCCGTGCAGCGGGACCACATCGACATCGTCGAGGTCGCGCAGCAGCCCTGCCGTGCGGTTGATCTCGCCGACACCTGGCAGGAAGACGAGCACATCACCGTCGATGGCGGCCAGCGCGCTGCGGGTAGCCCGCGCGACCTGCGCTTCGATCCGCTCGCGGGGCAGGGCCGGGAGGTAGTCGACCTGGACCGGGTAGGTCCGCCCGTGTACCTCCAGCACCGGGGCTCGCGAACTCTCGACCGAAAGCTCCCGGTCCACCGGTCCCGTACTCCCGGCCTCCCCCGCGCCGAGCAGCTGTGCCAGCCGATCCGCGGCCACCGTCGCCGAAGTCGCCAAGACCCGCAGATCCGGCCGCAGCCCCGACCGCGCGTCGAGCAACAGCGCCAGCAGCAGATCGGCGTCCAGATGCCGCTCGTGGCATTCGTCGAGCACCACCGTGCCGACCCCGGCCAACTCCGGGTCGCTCTGCAATCGCCGCACCAACAACCCCGAGGTCACCACCTCGATTCGTGTCCGCGGCCCCACCTTCCGATCACCCCGCACCGCATACCCCACGGTCTCGCCCACCCGCTCCCCCAGCAACGCCGCCATCCGCGCCGCCGCCGCCCGCGCGGCCAGGCGCCGAGGCTCGGCCACCACGACGCGCCCCGAAGACCCGGCCGCCAGCGCCAACGGCACCAACGTGGTCTTGCCGGTGCCCGGCGGCGCGACCAGCACCGCGACCCCACGATCGGCCAGCGTCGCGGTGATCCGCTCCAGCGCCGGTCGCACCGGAAGGTCGGGGAGTTCGGGAAGCTTCATCACCGACCAGTCTGCCGCGCCCACGGTACGACCCGGCAACCGCGTATCCGGCCGGTCGGCAGGGCGCTCGTCACCCGGAAGGTATTTCCCGATCGGCGACCACTGGTTACCCTGCGGGAGATGAGCATCGAGTTCGCGTTGACCACGCTTGTCATCGTCGCCACGCCGGGGACCGGGGTCCTGTTCACCTTGGCGGCTGGGCTTTCCCGGGGCACGAGGGCGAGTGTGATCGCCGCCTTCGGGTGCACGTTGGGGATCGTTCCGCACATGGTCGCGGCGGTCACGGGGCTGGCCGCGCTGTTGAACACCAGTGCGGTCGCGTTCCAGACGTTGAAGTATCTCGGCGTCGCCTATCTGCTCTACATGGCGTGGAACACGCTGCGGGACAAGGGCGCGCCGGCGATTGCGGAAGATCGCGTCGCGACGGAGCCGTCGGCGCGACAGGTCGTCACCGCTGCGGTGCTGCTGAATATCCTGAACCCGAAGTTGACGATCTTCTTCTTCGCGTTCCTGCCGCAGTTCGTGCCGACCGGCGCACCGAACGCGCTGGGCCGCATGCTCGAGCTCAGTGGGCTGTTCATGCTGGCGACCTTCGTGGTGTTCGCGGGCTACGGAGCGGCCGCGGCCGCGATGCGCACCTATGTGCTGTCACGCCCGGTGGTGGTCCGATGGGTGCGGCGGGTGTTCGGAGTCTGCTTCGTCGCTCTCGCGGGGCGACTCGCGGTGCAGAACCAGTAGACACAGCAGTGCGGGCCCCGGAATCCGAGGCCCGCACCGACGATCGAAAGACTAAGCGCGGCGCGCGGCCACCGCTTCGGCCAAACGGTCGAGCTGGGTGGCGGTGGTGTTCCAGTCGATGCACGCGTCGGTGATGGACTGGCCGTAGGTGAGATCGTCGGCCTTACCGAGGGTCAGGTCCTGGCGACCGGCGACGAGGAACGACTCCAGCATCACCCCGACCACGCCCTGCTCGCCCGCGGCGATCCGGTCGGCGATGTCGGTGACGACGTCGACCTGCTTGTTGTGGTCCTTGTTGCTGTTGCCGTGGCTGGCGTCGACCACCAGGCGCTGGGCCAGCGACGACTTCTCCAGGCGCAGCTTGGCCTCGGCGCAGGAGGCGGCGTCGAAGTTGGTGCCGTTGCTGCCGCCGCGCAGGATCACATGGCAGTCGGGGTTGCCCGAGGTGCGGATCAGCGCGGAGCGACCGTCGAGGTCGGTGCCGGGGAAGACGTGGCTGGCGGCGGCGGCGCGCACACCGTCGACCGCGACCTGCACGTCACCGTCGGTGCCGTTCTTGATGCCCACCGGCATCGACAGCGCCGAGGACAGCTGCCGGTGCACCTGGCTGGCGGCGGTGCGGGCACCGATCGCGCCGTAGGAGACCAGGTCGGCGATGTACTGCGGGGTGATGGGGTCGAGGAACTCGCACGCGACCGGCAGGCCGAGGGCGGTGATGTCGACGAGCACCTTGCGGCCGATGCCGAGACCGGTGTTCACGTCGAACGAGCCGTCCAGGTGCGGATCGTTGATCAGACCCTTCCAGCCCAGCGTGGTGCGCGGCTTCTCGAAGTACACGCGCATCACGATGTGCAGCCGGTCGCCCAGCTCGGCGGCCTTGGCGGCCAGCTTGCGGGCGTATTCCAGCGCGGCGGCGGGGTCGTGCACCGAGCACGGGCCGACGATCACCATGAGGCGGTCGTCGTCGCCGTTGAGCACGTCGACGGTGGCCTTGCGACCCGTTCGCACGGTGTCGGCGAGGGCGTCGGTGATCTGGTGGACCATGCGGACCTCGGCGGGCGAGCGAAGCGGGCTCACGCTGAGGGTGCGCTGGTCGTCGAGGTCGGAATGCCGCGAGTCGACATCGGCTGCGGTGGTCATGAGATGTGGGTCCTTTGCGTTAGGAGGCCGACCCACGGAAATCGCTACCGTCGAGCCGGGCGTTATCCGGCTCGAGGTGGAGGAAGTCAGCGCGCAGGGTCGCAGACCGGCCCACCCAGGGCCGGATAGCTAAACCAGAAATATGCGCGCTGCATGCCGTGGACTGTACCACCGGTGAAACGCCGAACGGTCTGCCATGGTTGCCCAGAGTGTGGACCGTCACATCGCGAGCGCCGTGCCGAAGGACTTGACCTCAACCCTTCTCGAGGTCCTAGCGTCGTGGTCGAGGAAAGGAAATCGACTGTGACAACGCTGGTTACGGGCGCGACCGGCAACACCGGTCGCCAGGTAGTACGGGAGCTCGTCAGCCGTGGCGAGAAGGTCAGGGCGGTGACCCGCGATGCCGACGCCGCACGCACGCTCCTCGGCCCCGAGGTGGAACTGTTCACCGGCACGCACAACGTGCCCTCGACTCTCGACGATGCCTGGCACGGAGTCGACCGACTGCACGTGACGGTGACCAACGGACTCGCCGATGTCGGTGCCGAGCTGATCGGCAAGGCGGTCGACGCGGGCGTGCGGCGCATCACCGTCGTCTGGGGTGGCGGGGTCGGCCCGGTCGAGCGGGCGATCGCGGAGTCCGGGGTGGAGTGGACCCGGCTGGAACCGCAGGAGTTCATGTCGAACACGCTGACCTGGCTCGATCCGATCCGGGCCGACGGTGTCGTGCGCGAGCCGTACGCCCATCCGAGCGCGCTGGTGCACGAGGCCGATATCGGAGCGGTGGCCGCCGTCGCACTGCTGGAAGACGGGCACTCCGGCCGCGCGTACAACCTCACCGGCCCGCAGGCCCTCACTGCGCCGCAACGGCTGGCGATCCTCGGGCAGGCGGCGGGCCGCGAGTTCGCCTTCACCACGATCACCCACCAGCAGGCGGTGGAACGGCTGATGGCGACCGGGGTCTCGAAGGCCGACGCCGACTACGTGATCGGCTGGTACGCCGAGTCGAGCCCCGAGTCGTACACGGTCGACCCGACGATGGAGCAGGTACTCGGCCGCCCCGCGCGCACCTTCGCGCAGTGGGCGGCCGAGCACGGGCACCGCTTCACCTCGTAGTCCCGGCCGGCGCGCCGAGCCATCACATCCTGGACGAGCGTCCACCAGGCCTTCAGGGAGACATCTCCCGAGAAGGGAAATCCACCATGTCCTGGTGATCACTTGTCCAGCAGCGGTATCAGCTCCACTGACCGGGGACGTAGTCGCCCGCGGGGGTGTGGGCGACCGCGTTGAGCCGGGTCCACGCGTTGATCAGCGCGATGGCCGCGATCAGGGCACCGACCTGGTCGTCGTCGTAGTGCTTGCGGACCTGATCCCAGGTGTCCTCGCTGACCTGGCCACCGTCGGCGACGCGGGTCGCCTCCTCTGCCATCGCGAGAGCGGCCCGCTCGGCTTCGGTGAACACGGTCGCCTCTCGCCATGCGGCGACCAGGTTGATCCGCACCGTCGACTCGCCCGCATGGGCCGCGTCCTTGGTGTGCATATCGGTGCAGAAGCTGCAGCCGTTGATCTGCGCTACCCGGATCTGCACCAGTTCGTACGTAGCGTTGGGCAGCGGGGACTCGTCGATCACCTTGCCCGCCATCCGCATTCGCTTGACGAAACTGGCAGTGACAGGGTTGGTGTAGAGGTTGAAGCGCGCTTCCATGATGACTCCTTCGTCGTGGGGTTCATCAAGATGACGAGGTAGCCGTTCACAGTGTGACGTCGATGTGACGCCAATCACTCAGATGAGCCCGCAGAGCTTCTCGGAGAGCTCCCACAGCCCGGCCGCGACCTTGCGATTCCTGGCCGCCGGTGCGCTGCCCGCCCGGGCGGGGTCACCGCGCAGGCCGAGGAATCCGTCGGGACCGTAGAAGGCGCCCGGCACCACATCGGCGGTGGCGGCGAACAGGGTGGGCAGCGCGCCCTGGTCGGCGTTCTGGGCGAGCGTGCGATTGCCCAGCCACATGATCGCGTCCTGAACGGATTCGGTGTGCGACATCAGTTCGGTCGCGGCGTAGCCGGGGTGCGCGGCCACCGAGATCACCGCCGCGCCCTCACCGGCCAGGCGACGCTGGAGTTCGTGGGCGAACATCAGATTGGCCAGCTTGGACTGGCCGTAGGCGAGCCAGCGGTCGTAGCGGCGCTGCTCCCAGTTGGGGTCGGCCAGGTTGATCCTGCCGATGCGGTGCGCGACGCTCGAGACCGTGACCACGCGATCGGTGATGCGGTCCAGCAGCAGGTTGGTGAGCGCGAAGTGCCCGAGATGATTGGTGCCGAACTGCATTTCGAATCCGTCGGCGGTGCGGCGCAGCGGCAGCGCCATCACGCCGGCATTGTTGATCAGCACATCGACTCGCTCGATCGAGTCGGTGAAGGCGCGCACCGAATTCAGGTTCGCCAGGTCGAGTTCGCGGACTTCGGTGTCACCACGCATCCCCGCGGCGACCCGCTCGGCCTTGGCCGTATCGCGACAGGCCAGGATCACTCGCGCGCCCGCCTCGGACAGCGCACGCGCGGTGGCGGCGCCGAGACCACTGTTGGCACCGGTGACGATGACGGTGCGGCCGGTCTGGTCGGGCAGGTTCGCGGTAGTCCACTTACTCACCGGCAAAGTGTAGTGACGCCGGAGAAATGCGCGAATCGGCAAGGCTCGGTGCGCAGTTCGCCCCGGCGGCGGCGCGCACCCGCTCCCGTGATCACGACTGCGCCAGGATCTCGTCGTCGGTCATCGCGGCGACTTCCAGATACATCGTGGCGACTACTTCCAACCGGCCCACGTCGCCGGATTCGGCTTCCCGTTGCAGCATTCGTGCCGCGAGGCCTTCGATGGTGCGGGCGGTGAACAGGTCGGCCACGACGGTGTCGGGGGCATCGAGCCATTCGCGAATGCGGGCGACGGCGGTGGTGGCGAGCACCGAATCGCCGCCGAGGGCGAAGAAGTCGTCGGTGACACCGATCGCGTCGGTGACCAGCACCTCCGCGACGACCGCGACGAGCGCCCGTTCGAGATCGGTGCGCGGCTCGACGAATTCGGCCGCGCCCTCGTGCTTTTCGAGCACCGCGCGGATGGCCTTGCGGTCGGGCTTGGCGTTCGAGGTGAGCGGCAGTTCGGCCAGCAGCTCGAGGCGGGTCGGCACCATGTACGACGGCACGAGGTCGGCGGTCGCGGCGAGCACGGCATCCACGTGCAGCGTGACGCCCGGAGTTGGCACCACCAGCGCGACCAGCTTCGGCGCCGCCGTACCGACCACCGCGGCCACGGCGTGCCGGACGCCGGGGACCGCGCGCAAGGCGCTTTCCACCTCGCCGAGTTCGACGCGGTAACCCCGGATCTTGACCTGATGATCGGCGCGGCCGAGGAATTCCAGGCCACCGTCGGGCAGGTAGCGCGCCAGGTCGCCGGTGCGGTACCAGCGCAAACCCTCGTGGGTGACGAACCGGTCGGCGGTGCGCTCGGGGTCGTTGCGATAACCGGCGGCCACGCCGTCACCGCCGATCCACAGTTCGCCACTGACCCAGTCGGGGCAGTCGTTGCCCGAGGGCCCCACCACGCGGCACTGCACATTGCGCAGCGGCGTGCCGTAGGGCACGGCGGTCCACTCGGCGGGCACCCGCGCGTCGACGACCTCGCAGATGGTCGAGTGGATCGCGGTTTCGGTGGCGCCGCCGAGACCGGCGAAACGGCTGTGCGGGGCCGCCTCGGCCAGGCGTGCGGGCAGGGCGATGTCGACCCAGTCGCCACCGAGGATCACGGTGCGCAGCGACGCGAGCGTCGTCGTGCGGGACTCGACCGGGTCGGCGGCGGCGGACCGCGAATCCGCGAGCTGTGCCGAGCCGTGGGCGCTCGCCGCGGCGGTGAGCAGCATGTCGAGCAGGCTCGGGACGCAGTTCAGCAGCGAAACCCGGTGGCGGCCGATGAGTTCGACCCATACGGCGGGGTCGGTGCGCTGTGCGTCGTCGACGGTCACCACCGCGCCACCGGCGGCGAGCAGGCCGAAGATGTCGTAGACGGAGAGGTCGAACTCGAGTGCCGACAGGGCCAGTGCGCGGTCGCTCGGGCCGAGGTCGAAGCGTTCGTTGAGGTCGTCGATGGTGTTCATGGCGGCGCGGTGCGGCACCTCCACGCCCTTGGGTTTGCCGGTCGAGCCGGAGGTGAACAGCACGTAGGCGATGTTCTCCGGGTCGCCGAAGACGGGGCGAGCCAACGGCCGCGCGTGGGTGCGCGCCTGCGCCAGGTCGATCGCCCGCGCGTTCGGGATCTGCGCGCCGCCGACGGTGAGCACCGCGACGGCATCTGCGGTGCCGAGGATTTCGGCGCGACGAGCGGCGGGCTGATCGAATCCGATCGGCACGTACACCGCGCCCGCCGCGAGCACACCGAGCACCGCGACGATCTGGTCGGGGCCCTTCGGGAGCTGCACCGCCACCGAATCACCGGGCGCCACACCGGCTTCCCGCAGCGCACCGGCCACAGCCAGCGCGTCGGCGGCCAGCTCGCCGTAGGTCAACTGCCCGGCCGGCTCCCACAGCACCGCGGGCGCGGCCGGATTCGTCGCCGCGTTGGCGAAGAACCCGGTGTGCAGCAGCCCGCCGCTCACCGGCCCGGCGGTGGCGTTGACGCGCGCCCGAGTCGCGGCCTGCTCCACCGGAATTCGCACTCCGGCCTCGGCCTGCCACCCCGCCCCGCCCACGAACCGAGGGCGGTCGACCGAATCCGGTGCCGCGTCACCGGGCACCACCGGCAAGATCGCCGGGGTCAGCTCGGGCTCGATCGCCGTCGGTTGCGCGCCGGCGGTCTCGGCCGCGTCGCGAGACTGGCCGCCGAGACGTTCGATCGCTTCGATGTAGCGAGCGAACATGGCCTCGACCATGCCCGAGGGGAAGGCGCTCTCACGGATGTCCCAGTTCAGCAGCAGGCCGCCGCGGACCTCGGTGACCTGTGCGTCGAGCAGGACCTGTGGGCCCTGGGAGATGATCCAGACGGGGTCGCCGAAGGTGTCGGTGACGATGTCGCCGAAGAGTTCGCCGAGGTTGAGGGCGCTGGTGTAGACGATGGGAGCCAACACCGGTTCGCCGCGGTGACGACCCAGATCGCGCAGGACTTCCAGGCCGGAGTAGGCGGAGTGCGCCCCTGCCTCGTGGAGGCGTTGCTGGAGCGCACGCGCGCGATCGGCGACGGTGGCGGGCTCGGTGACGTCGACTTCCAGCAGCACCGAGGAGGTGAAGTCGCCGACGACGCCGTCGACCTGCGGGTGCACCGGTTCGCGATGGAACAGCGGCAGATTCAGTAGGAAGCGGCGCTGAGCCGACCAGCCGCCGATGGTTTCGGCGAACACCGAGGCCAGGGCCATCGCCGGGGTGATACCGCGGGCATGGGCGGCGTCGAAGACCCGCGCCTTCGCCTGCGGGGAGAGCCAGCGGTGCAGGCGGATCGTGCGGTTCGGGTCCGAGATGTGCTGGGCCAGCGGCAGTTCCGGTGCGCCGGGCAGCTCACTCAGGCGATCCTGCCACCACGCGCGGTCACGGGCGCGCTCGTCGGCGAGGGCATGAACCGCCGTCGGCCGCGCGGCAGCGGTGTCGGCACCGTGGGTCGCGGCGCTCTCGCGGCGGTGCTCGGCCAGGTACTGGCGGAAGGTGTAGTCCTGCGGCGGCAACTGTTCGCCGTGATAGAGCCGGGCGAGGTCGGTGACGAGGATGCGGTAGCTCATCGCGTCGGCGGCGAGCATGTCGACATCGAGGTGCAGACGGGTGCGGCCGCCGGCGAGGCGGGTGAGGGCGATATCGATCACCTGGCCGTCTTCGACCGCCATGCGCTGATGGGTCCGCGCGCCGCGCAAGTCCACGAGCCGCTGCTCGGCCTCCTCGACGGGCACCTCGCGCAGATCGGTCACGCCGAACACCGCGCGACCGGGCCGGTCGAGGGTCTGCTGGGTGCCGTCGGGCAGGAACCGGGTGCGCAGCATGGGGTGGCGCGACAACAGCTGTTCGACGGCCCGCTCGAGCCGCTCGGGGTACACATCGGAGCCGTCGAATTCGACGTAGAGATGCGCGGCGACGCCACCGAGCTGCTGGGCGTCGGAGCGCCCGATCCAGTACGCGTGCTGCATGGGCGCGAGTGCGAATGGGGTGCCGTCGTCGGCAACGAGCACGGATTCGGCTGCGGCGGTGGAACCGTCCGCCGGGGCAGCGGCGTTCGCCACACTCGACTCGTCGGCACCGACCGACGCGAGGTCATCGGCGTCGGCGCCGTTGAGCAGGGCGTACCAGGCGTCGACGGTGGGGTGGGCGGCCAGCAGGGCGAAGTTCACGGCGATGCCGCGTTTGCGCCAGGCGCCCGCGAGCTTCATGGTGCGGATGGAGTCGAGACCGAGCTGGATCAGGTCATCGGCCTCGGCGACGGCGTCGGCGGTGATGTCGAGGTGACGGGCGATCGCGGCGCGGATCTCGGCGCGATCGATCCCGGCGCCGCCGGTGGGTGCTGTCTCCATCTGCCGATCACTCCTTGCTCGCCGCCCATCACCGGACGGATTCGGTACTGCCCGGCGGCAGCCTACTCCATTGAGATAGGGTTGCCTAACCTTTGCAAGTGTAGCGAGACTCGAGTGAGGCAGTACGTGACGTCGACATCGGCAACCGGCCACCGCGCGGGCTATGTCCCGTTTCCCGAAGCCGCCGCGCAGGAGTACCGGGCCGCGGGCTACTGGACCGGGCGCACGCTCGGCGATCTGCTGCGCGACTCCGCACGCACCCAGCCGCAGCACCCCGCGGTGCTCAGCGACGCAGGCACGCAGACCTACGCCGAACTCGACGCCGCGGCCGATCGGATGGCGCACGGCCTGCTCGCGCTCGGCATCAACCCCGGCGATCGTGTCATCGTCCAGTTGCCGAACATCCCCGAATTCGCCACCGCCCTGTTCGGCGTGCTGCGCGCCGGGATCATCCCCGTCCTCACCCTGCCCGCGCACCGTCGTGTCGAGATCGAGCATCTGGCCGCACTGTCCGAAGCGGTCGCCTACCTCGTCCCGGACCAGCTCGGCGACTTCGACTTCCGCGAACTCGCCGAGACGGTGCGACAGGCGGTGCCGAGCCTGCGCCACGTACTGGTCGCCGGCGATCCGGGCGACACCGGATTCCTCACCCTCGATTCGGTGGCCCGTGACGGTGGTTCGCTGCCCGAACTCGACCCGTCCGACATCGCGGTGATGCTGGTCTCCGGCGGCACCACCGGCCTGCCGAAGCTGATCGCCCGCACCCACGACGACTACGTCTACAACGCCACCGCCAGCGCGCGGGTCTGCGAACTCACCCCCGACGACGTCTACCTCGCGACCCTGCCCGCGGCCCACAACTTCCCGTTGGCTTGCCCCGGCATCCTGGGCACCGTCGCGACCGGGGGCGCCATCGCCTTCACCCTCGACCCGAGCCCCGAAGCCGCCTTCGCCGCGATCGAGAGGCACCGGGTGACCGTCACCGGTGTCGTTCCGCCGCTGGCCCAATTGTGGAGTGCGGCAGTGGACTGGGAGGACGCCGACCTCAGCTCGTTGCGCCTGCTCCAGGTCGGCGGGGCACGCCTGGCCGAGGTGAACGCCCGCGATGTCGAGCCCGCGTTGCAGTGCACCCTGCAGCAGGTGTTCGGGATGGCCGAGGGGCTGCTCAACTACACCCGTCTCGACGACGACAAGGAACTGGTGTGCACCACCCAGGGCCGACCGCTCTCCCCGGCCGACGAACTGCGCGTCGTCGACGCCGAGGGCAACGAGGTAGCCCAGGGCGAAGAAGGTGAACTGCTCACCCGCGGCCCCTACACTCTGCGCGGCTATTACCGTGCGCCCGAGCACAACGCGCGCGCCTTCACCCCCGACGGGTTCTACCGCAGCGGCGACCTCGTGCGCCGACTGCCCAGCGGCCATCTGGTCGTGAGCGGCCGGATCAAGGACGTGATCAATCGCGGTGGCGAGAACATCTCGTGCGACGAACTCGAGGAGCACCTGCTCGCCCACCCCGCCGTGCGCCATGCCGCCGCGGTCGGCCTGCCCGACGCCTCACTCGGTGAGAAGGCCTGCGTCGTCCTGGTTGTCACCGGCGATCTGCCGACCCTCGGCGAGATCAAGACGTTCCTCACCGATCGCGGGCTGGCCACCTACAAGCTCCCCGACCTCGTCCGCCAGGCCGATGCGCTGCCGATCACTGCGGTCGGCAAGATCGACAAGAAGGCCCTGCGCGCCCTGCACGGCTGACACACGCACCTGAACACGCGAAACGGCGGCCCACCCCGAGCGGGTGGGCCGCCGTTTCGATTCGGGTATCAGGCCTTGTACGCCTTGACGACGTAAGGGGCGACGCTACCCAGCTTTTCGCAGGTCTCCTCGAACTCACGCTCGGGCCGCGACTGTCCCACGATCCCCGCGCCCGCGCGCAACCACGCACCTTCACCGGTCTGGTAGATCGCCCGCAGCACCAAGGTCGCCTCGAGCGCGCCGGTGGGCGAAACACAGACCACCGCTCCGGAATACAACCCCCGCGGGTCGTGATCGTTGCGGAACACCGAGTCGACACCCTCGCGCTTGGGGATGCCGGAGGCGGTCACCGACGGGAACAGCACCTCGAGCGCGTCCCACGCGGTGCGGTCGGCGGCCAGGGTGCCGCGCACGGTGGAGGCCAGGTGCTGCACACTGCCACGCTCGCGCACCGCCATGAAATCGGAGACCGCCGACGTGCCGGGCACCGCCACCTCCGCGATCTCGGCGAACGAGGTCTGTACCGAGATCGCGTGCTCCACGATCTCTTTCGGGTCGGCGAGCAGGTCGGCGCGGGCGGCGACGTCGGCCTCGATACCGAGTCCGAACGCGCGCGTGCCTGCCAGCGGTTCGGTGGTGACGATGCGATTGTCGTCGACAGAGGCCACCAGCTCCGGGCTGAACCCGGCCGCTTCGAGCCCACCCAGCCGCAGCAGGAACGAGCGGGCCGGGGTGTTGTTGGCCCGGCCGAGGCGATAGGTCGCAGGCACGTCCGCCGCGAACGGCAACTCGACCTTGCGCGACAGAATCACCTTCTGATAGCTGCCGGAACGGATTTCGGCGACCGCCGTGGCGACTCGCTGCGCGTAGTTCGTCGGGTCGGGCCGCACGTCGACCGGCGAGGCGACCGGCAGGTCGGCGCCCTGCGACCCGGCGATCAGGTCGTGGATGTCGCACGCTTCGTTCGGGGTGGCGCCGCTGATCCGCACGCCGGTGGCGTCGATGCGCACCTCGATGCGCGGGATCATCAGATGCGCCAACGAGGTCAGCGGATTGAGGTAGTGGGTCGCCGAGAGCGAGTAGGCGCAGAATTCGAAGCCGATCCAGCCGTACGCGTTGCGACCGTCGATCGGCAGGCTCGCCAGCGCGGCGTCGATGGCGGTGGCGGGGCTGCCGGTCCACGCGCGTGCGGTGGTCTCACCGCCCCAGACCGTGCGCAGTTCTCCGGCGTCGAGTTCCACGCTGCCCAGCGGATCGGCGGCGAACACCCACTCCCCCGGCTTCTCGTACATCACGTACTCGCCGAACCGATCGGACACGGCCAGACGTGACATCGCTGCCGCCGGGTCGGCCACATACTCCACCCGCACGGGCTGTTCTGTCGACGACAACGATCCTCCAAGGTAAAGCTGACCTAACTTTGCCTGGTTAGGTTAGCATTACCTCGCCGTTTGGCCAGACCCGCGCTGGGTATTCTGCACCACTATCGCCCGCCCCGCACCCGCGCTCCCCCGCGCGTCGGGCAACGCGCTGTTGCCGAGTTCGATGCGCCGAACCAGATCTGCGGCTTGAATGGAGCAATGATCGACAAAGGTGGGCGGCGCGGCCCGCAGGCAGACTCGGTGGTCGCGCTCGTCGACGCGGCCTCCGGCGTCGAACGCGAAGTGATCGGCGACTGGATCGCACAGGGGGGCATCGGCAGGGAGATCGACTGCACCGCCCCGGTGACCCAGCTCGACCTCGACGCGAAAGCCATCACCAAGCGGCTGGTCGGCAGGCACGACGACCCGCTGGTCGTGCCGGTTCGGGTGCTGTGGCTACCACCCGAACGCGACGGCGTGCGCCGAGTGACCTTCGCCGACCTGGCGATGCTCACCAACCCGCGCAAACCCAACCGCCTCGTCCAACGCAGGCTGCTGCGTACCGAACCCGACCGCCACCGTGTGCTCGTCGGCGCACCCGCCCGGCTCAGCGCGCTGCGCACCAACCATCCCGAAGCCGCGGCCCTGCTGCGCGCGGGCTCGGCCGACCCGTTCGCGCGCGCGGTGGTGCGAGCCGCGGTGGTCGCGCTCGAACGGGCCGAACGCACCGTGATCGGCGATCGCTACAAGGTGCCCCAGCTGGTGGCCGAGGAGATCCTCGACTCCCCCGAATTCCAGCGCAAGCTCGACTACATCGCCGACGAGATCGGCTCCGAGCCCGACCAGGTGTATCGCAACGCGGAGAAGGCGCTGCGCGAACTGGTCGCCGCGCAGAGCCGCCTGGTCTCGGACCTGTTCACCCAGGCGATGCGCCCGGTGCACGCCTCGACCTGGAAGGTCGACACCGACCTGCGCGGCCTCGACGCGTTGCGCAAGCTCAATCGCAAACACCCGCTGGTTTTCCTACCCTCGCACCGCTCCTATGTCGACGCGTTCGTCCTCGGTGACGTGCTGGCGCGCAACGACTTTCCGCCCAATCACGTGATCGGCGGCGCGAACCTCAACTTCTGGCCGATGGGCCCGATCGCGCGCCGCACGGGCACGGTGTTCATCCGACGCAGTTTCGGTGACGACGAGGTCTACAAGGCGGTCGTCGAGGAGTACTTCGCCTACCTGCTGGCCAAGCGCTTCAATATGGAGTGGTACTTCGAGGGCGGCCGCACCAGAACCGGCAAGCTGCGCCCACCGCGCTACGGGCTGCTCAATTACCTTGCCGCCGCGGTGCGTTCGCGTCGCGTCGACGACGTGATGCTCGTGCCGGTCTCGATCACCTACGAGCGACTCAACGAGCTCGGCGCGATCGCCAGCGAACAGGCCGGAGGCAAGAAGAAGCCCGAGGGCATCGGCTGGCTCGCCAGATATGTGCGCAGCCAGCAACATTCGGCGGGGCGGGTGTATGTGCGTTTCGGCGAGGCGATTTCGGCGCGCGAGCGCCTCGGCGTGCACGGCGATCCGCTCGATCAGCGGCCGATCACCATTCCGCTGCGCGACACCGAGACCGGCACCGCCACCGTTCCCGATGAGCAGACACTGGCCGCCGCCGAGCAGAAGGCCGTGCAGCGCTTGGCCTTCGATGTGGCGGTCGGCATCAACGAGGTCACCCCGATCACCGTCAACGCGCTGGTCACCCTGGCCTTGCTCGGCGTGCACGAGCGCGCGCTCACCCTCGGTCAGGTGCGCACGGTGCTCGACCCGGTGCTCGGCTATATCGCCGGTCGCGGACTGCCCAGCGGCGAACTCTCCACGCTGCGCGACGAACAGGGCCTGCGGGTGGTGCTCGAACAACTCGCGCTGGCGGGTGTGGTCACCGTGTATCGCGGCGGGCTGGAGCCGGTGTACGCGATCGAGCCCGGCGCGCACCTGGAGGCGGCGTTCTACCGCAACAGCGCGGTGCACTGGTTCGTCAATCGAGCCATCCTCGAACTGGCGGCCCTCACCGCGGTGGAACAACCCGGTGACGATCCGCTGCGGTCGGCGTGGAAGGCCGCGTTCGCACTGCGCGACCTGCTCAAGTTCGAGTTCTTCTTCCCCGAACGGCAGGAGTTCGCCGCGCAGATCATCGAGGAAGTGCGGCGCATCGTGCCCGAATGGGACGAGCACACACCCGACGACCGGCTCGATCGCCAATTCCTCGGCGCTGTCACCGAATCCGGGTTCGTGATGGCCCATCGCGTGCTGCGCTCGTTCTTCGACGCGCAACTGGTGGTGGCCGAACGGCTGGTCGCCCGCCCGGCCGACGCGACGATCGATCGCAAGGAGTTCATCGACGAATGTGTGGCGGTCGGCAAGCAGATGCTGTTGCAGCAGCGCCTGCACAGCCCGGAATCGGTGTCGTCGGAATTGTTCACCAGCGCCTGGAAACTGGCCGCCAATCACGGTCTCATCGCGCCCGCCGCCGAGGGCGGCGAAGCCGAGTTGATCGACAAGCGGCAGGAATTCGCCGACCAGCTGCGTGATCTCGGCGACCGCATCGCGCGGGCGGCCTCGCTCGACCCGTCGAACAGGAACACACACTGATGAGCACACTCGCCGAAGCCGTGGCCGCGATCAGGTCGGGACCGCACGGCGCGCAGGTCGCCGCGGTGTTCGACTTCGGCGGCACCGTTGTCGACGCGCTGCCGCGACGAGGGTTGGCACGCAAGATGTTCCAGCGCGGTGACGAGCGCCTGGCCACCCTGCTCGGTGGGATCGGGCGCGGTGGCAGCGACGGCGACTACGGCCGATTCCTGCAGGCCGTCGAACGAACATTGGCGGGCTCGCCGGAGGACGAGCTCGAGCAGCTGGGTCGCAAGGCCTTCGGCAAGCAGGTCTACGGGCGACTGTTCCCCGAGGCGTGGCAGCTCATCCGCGCGCATCAATTGGCCGGGCACACAGTGATATTGGTCAGCGAGCTCACCCGATTCCAGGTGCGGCCCGTCGCCGACCGATTCGGCATCGACACCGTGCTGTGCACCGAACTCGCGGTCGAGGACGGCGTGCTGACGGGCCACCCGGTGGGCACACCGCTGTGGCGCACCGGAAAGTCCACCGCGGTCGTCGAATTCGCCGCGGACATGGAGATCGGCTACGTCTACGCCGACAGCGTGGCCGACCTGCCCCTGCTCGAGCTCGCCCGGCGACCGACCGTGATCGACCCGGACCCGGCGCTGGCCACCATCGCCGCCGACAACGGCTGGCCCACACTGACTTTCCGCCTGCGCCGAGCTCCACGCCCGCTCGACTACCTGCGCACCGTCGCCGGATTCGGCGGGCTCATCGGCGGTGCGCTGGTCGGCGTGCTGCGCAAGTCCTACACCGGCAAGCGTCAGACCATGGCCGACGCGCTCATGCACGACGCCACCACCGCCACGCTGCGCGCCATCGGCGTGCGGCTACGCGTGGTGGGCGCCGAGAACGCCCGCGCGCCGAGACCCGCGGTCTTCCTGTTCAACCATCAGAGCCAGTTCGACGTGATCATCGTGCCGAAGGTCCTCGACGGCGCGGTGACCGGCATCGGCAAGAAGGAACTCGCCAACCACCCGCTGTTCGGCCCGCTGATGCGGTTCGTCGGTGTCACCTTCATCGACCGCACCGATACCGAGCGCGCGAAAGCAGCGCTCGCCCCGGTGGTTTCGACCCTGCGCGACGGACTCTCGATCGCGGTGGCGCCCGAGGGAACTCGCTCGTTCACCCCGGGCGTTGCCCCCTTCAAGAAGGGCGCCTTCCATATCGCCATCCAGGCGGGCGTGCCGGTGATCCCCGTGGTGGTGCGCAACGCGGGCGAAATCGCCTGGCGGGATTCGGCGATCGCCCGACCGGGCGTGGTCGACGTCGCGGTGCTCGCGCCGATCGATGTCTCCGGGTGGGACCCGGCCGCGATGGACGACGAGGTCGAACAGGTCAGGCAGCTGTTCGAGAACACCCTGCTGAACTGGCCGGCGCCCGACTGACGTCCGGCCGAGCGCGACGACGCCCGGCCGGACGCACCTCAGCTCTCGAACAACCGCTGCCCGAGATAGTGCCCAGGTCCGGGAACGCCGGGCGGGATCGCGAACACCGCCGAGCCCACCGGCGTCGTCCATTCGTTGAGCGCGTCGAACTCCGCCAGCCGCCGCTGCACCGGCAGGAACTGGGCGTCGACGTCGCGCTGGTAGGCGACGAACAGCAGTCCCGAATTCGACAGCTGCCCCGGTGCGGGCGCCTCGTCGTAGTTGAAACCGCGCCGCAGGAACCGCTCACCGTCATGGGTGTGCCTGGCGCGGGCGACGTGCGACGACGGCGGGATGACCGGGATGCCGTTGCGGTCGACCGCCGTCAGGTCGGGCTCGTCGTGTTCGGCGGTGCCGGTGAGCGGCGCACCGGTGGTGACCTTTCTGCCGACGGTCAGTTCGCGGCCGTCGGCGTCGAGTTCGTCCCAGGTGTCGAGGTCCATCGCGATGCGGCGCAGCACCAGCGAGGTGCCGCCCCGCAGCCACGGCCTCGACGCGCCGTCGTCCCAGACCAGTCGCTCGAAGTCGACCGTGCGCGGGGCGATGTTGACGGTGCCGTCGACCTGGCCCATGAGGTTGCGCATGGTCTGGCCGCGCGGCGCGTCCCGGAACCCGCGCTGCACCCAGCGCACCGTCACCAGCGACCGCACGTGCTTGGACAGCACCCGCACCGCGTGCGCGACCGTCGTCGCCTCCTCGGCGCAGACCTGGAGTACCAGGTCCGCGCCGGTGTAGGCGGGCTCGAGTCGGTCGACCGGGAACGGCGGCAGCTGCCGCAACCAGCTCGGTCGTCGTGCGGTGAGACCGGTGACGGTGAACAACTCAGGGCCGAAACCGACCGTGATCGTCAACCGCGCGGGTCTGGCGGCGAGTTCCGGTTCGGTGTCGGCGAGCGCGGGCAGGCCCTGGGTGAGCCGCGCCGCGTCGTCGGTCCAGATCCGGAGCAGGCCGATGACGTCGTCGCGGCCGACGCCGGGCGCGAGATCGAAACCGGCGAACGCGACGTGACCGGGCGGCGTGGTCTCGATGCCGGCCTGGTGCGTTCCGTAGAACGCCACCACGTCGAGCCCGTGGTCGGGTTCGGGTCGCCGGTCTGTGAGACCGGCCGCGCCCCAGCCCATTCCGGCCGCGCCGACGACTCCCACCGCCGCCGCTCCCCCGCCGAACAACCGGCGGCGGGAGAGCCCGGCATGCGGATCAGCCACCGTGCGTGGGGTGCTCGGTGCCCGGCGCGTAGTTCTCGTTGCCGCCGGCGAAGTCCCGCACCTGGGCGCGGACGACGGTGCTCGAGCCGTCGTCGAAGGTGAGGGTGAGCGAGGTTTCGGTACCGGTGCGCAGTGGCTGCCTCAGGTCCATGAACATCAGATGCTCGGCGCCGGGCCTCAGCGTCACTTCGCCGTGCGCCGGGATGGTGATGCCACCCGCCTTGGGGCGCATGGTCTTGGCTCCGGTGCTGTCGGGCACGACCTCGTGGATCTCGACGCGGTCCGAGGCCGGGCTGGTCGCGGCGACCAGGGTCACCGGTGCGTCGCCGGTGTTGCGCAGGTTGCCGAAGGCCGCGGACATGCCGGAATCGGCGGCCTTGATCCACTGGTCGCTCATCGTGATCCGGTCGCCCCCCGCCACGGGGGCATCGGGTGCGGGTTCGGAACTCGAGCAGGCGGTGGCGAAGACAGCGAGGACCGACAGTGCGGTCGCGGCGCCGAGACGGCGGGCGGCACGAGGGGAACGCAGGCGGGTACGCGGGTACGCGGACATGGAGAACTCCGATCATCGGGTGAGGTGAAGCCCGGACCGGCAGGTCGCCCATGACGAATCGACCGCCGAGACGGCGGAATTCGGCGGCTACGCCGGAACGGGGTGAACGACGGTGCTGCCCGCTAGAGGTGGACCGCGCAGGCCGATACCGGGTCGAAGCAGGAGTTGGCGAAGGACCGCTCGCTCGTCGGCGATGGGCGACAGCACCCCACGCGCGACCGGGCACGGGACCCCCGCCAGCACCACGGCAAGACCTCGCACGCTGGTGATCGCCCGGCGCACGCCGACTTCGGCGGCGCGAATCGCGATCGTGCCCACCGGTATCGCCACCAGGTGGGCGAGCAGCATCGCGGTGGAGACACTGTGGTGGTGCTGCGTGTGCCCCATCGAGAGCGCGGTGTGCCCGATGCCCTGCCCGACGGCCAGCACCGCCATGGTCGACACGGGACTGTTCCCCCGCGGCATCGCGGTGACGACCACCCCGATCAGGGCGCAGGCGGCGAACAGCAGCGTGGAGGCGGATCCGGTGGGGACGGCGCTCGCGCCACCGAGCCCGTGAGCCGCCACGGCGACGGCGCCGGACGCGGAACCCACTGCCGCGCCGCGTAAGCGCGCGGTGTGATCCGTCGGTGAGGGCACGACGCCATGCTACGACCCTCTGTCGTAGGTGTCGGCCCCAGGGCCTATGACCAGGGCCTCAGCGCGGCATCGCGGCCGGATTCGACCGAGCGCTTGACATGAATAAAGGTTTAGGTTTGATGATTGTCCCACCACCGAATGAGGGAGAACATCATGAGCACCGTCACCGCCCCCGCCACCTACACCGTCCCCGCACTGAACCGGCCCGTGGCCGTGCTCGGCGCCGCTGCCGCCGCCGTCGTCCTGAATCTGATCGTCTGGGCGATCGGCGCCGCCGCGGGCGGATCGTTCATCATGACCGACCAGGGCAAGGCTTCCAGTGTCGCGGCCGGCGGGGTGATCATGATGTCGGCCGTGCCGCTGCTGATCGGACTGACGGTCGCCGTCCTGGTGTCCTACGTGTGGACCGGCGTACTGCGGACCGCCGCGGTGGTCGGGTCGGTGCTGTCGATCGCGACCATCGCCCTGACCGTGTCCACCGACTTCGACACCGCCTCCACCGTCGCCCTGTCGGTGATGCACGTGGTGCTGGTGCCGGTGATGGTGATCGCGCTGGAAGGCGTGCGGCGCACCATCACCGCGAAGTGACCCGACAACGCAGCGAAGGCCCCGCCGAAACCGTCGGCGGGGCCTTTCGCGTCGCGTCGTCTACACAGAGCGACCGAACAGCAGCTTCCACGGCATGAGCGCCGACTCGAGCTGCACCTTCAGGCTCATCTTCGAAGCACCGACGGTGCGCTCCTCGAAACGGATCGGGACCTCGGCGATCGTGTAGCCCTTCTTGATCGCGCGGTAGTTCATCTCGACCTGGAACGAGTAGCCGTTGCTGCGGATCGAGGCCACGTCGATCGCCCGCAAGGTGTCGGCCTTCCAGGCCTTGAAGCCGGCGGTCGCGTCCTTCACGCCGAGGCGCAGGATCAGGTTCACGTAGAAGTTGGCCCAGGCCGACAGCGCCTTGCGGTACCACTTCCACTCCGCGGCGGTGGAACCACCGGGAACATAGCGCGACCCGAGTGCCACCCCGACATCGTCGGAGCTCAGCTTCTCGAGCATCGACGGGATCACCTCGGCGGGGTGCGACAGATCGGCGTCCATCTGGATCACCACATCCGCGCCCTCGTCGAGCGCCGCCGTGATGCCCGCGATGTAGGCGCGGCCGAGGCCGTCCTTCTCGGTGCGGTGCAGCACACTCACCACATTCGGCAGCTCTGCGGCCAGTTTGTCGGCGACCTCACCCGTGCCGTCGGGTGAATTGTCGTCTACCACCAGCACGTGCAGATCGGACACCGGCAGAGCCGTCAGCCGCTCCACCGCCACCGGCAGATTTTCCCGCTCGTTGTAGGTCGGCACAACAACGGTAACCCTCAAGGGTTGCCCTCCCTGCTCACCTGGATAGCCCCGCGGCCCAGGTTGCGGGCACGGAGCATGTCATCGATTCGTTATGACGGTACTCGATCGCCCTGACGCATTCCTGAGTGCCCGTGCGCGGCGCTCACCACAGCCGCCCGGCGTGGACCAGCGCGTCGACGACCAATCCGATGCCGAACACGACGAACAGCACCCGGATCACCGGCGGCCCGAAGCGCGTGATCCCCCGCACGAGCAGGCGGTACACCCGCCGTGCGCGCGGTGTCCGCCGCATCGCCAAGGCCAGCACCACCAGCGGCAGCAGCAGCGCGATCGCGCAATAGCCGACCACGACCAATGGCCACACCACCGGCAGCGGGCGCTGCGCGGACAGCAGCGCCAGGGCCGCGAGATAGGGCACCGAGGTCGGCACCTTCGCCAGGCCCAGCGTGAACCCGATCACGCCCATCAACCACGGGTACCTGCGCACCGGCTCGACCCAGCGGCCGCCGGTGGAGGTGGTGGTGTCGACCGGCAGCGCGGCGACCGCGATCAGCACCAGACCGATCACCAGTTCGCCCCAGTAGCGCAGGGCGGGGGTCAGCTCGAAGTCCAGGAGCCGGACCAGGAAGTCGATGCCGAGCACAGTGCACACGCCGAAGGCCACCGACACCGTGAAAACGCCGCCGAGGAAGCTGAGCACCCCTGTCATCGGCGAGCGTCGGGTCAGCCTGGCGTCGGCGACCACGGCCGTGGTGATCGCCACCAGCAGCACATCGAGCGCGTCGAGCAGGGCGAACCCGAGCAGGGCGAACAGTCGATACCCATCCATGACGTGGCTGACCCTACTCGCCGGTCATATTCGCGCGCCGACCCGTCGGTCACATCAGCATCACCGCGATGTCCTGGCGAAAGCCCTTGACCTGCGCGGTCTCGAGATCGATCCTTTCATCTGGACTGGACTCCCCCGCAAACGGCGCCGGGTGGTTACGCTTTTGAGCACCGGCCGTGCCGGGATCCGCGATCGTGAAGGGGCAGACATCGTGGCAGAAATGTCATTCGACCCGTCAGCGCTCGACGCTTATCAGCGTGCGGCGGCTCGGGTTTCCGAACTTCTTGGCACAGCGGCCGACGATACGACGACCGCGGCCGGGGTCGACCTGTCCGGGCTGGGCGTGCTCGGGCGCGAATTCGCCGCCGCCTGGACACAGGCCGCGGGCGCACACGCGTCGACGCTGAGCACGGCGGGCAACCTGGTCACCGCCTATCAGGACATCTTGAATCGCTTCGGCGACACCGTGACCGGGATCGACACCGGGCTCGCAGGCGATCTGCGCGCGGTCGAGGGTGAGGTGGCGTGATGCGTTCCAAGTCGCTGGTCACCGAGACCACGTTGAGCACGATCACCCCCGCCGAGGCCGAGGCGAAGATCGCGCCGGTGATCGCCCTGCTCGAAGTGCCGTTGCTCGAGCTGCGCAGATCGTTGGGCAGCAACACCTCCGCCGATCCCGATGCCTCGGTGGTCGC